>JBFWWW010000168.1:0-8868 GCA_050245975.1 Hyphomicrobiaceae bacterium | reverse complement strand
CCGGCGTTCGGCGCGCCGATGATGGCTGCAAATCCGAAGCGTGTCTGCGTCCCAGGCGCGCTCATTTCTCGCCGCTCCCCGGCTCACGCGACCACACGCCTTCACGGCACAGCAGTTCGGTTGCCGCCGCCTGCTCCGCGATCCGTTTGCTCGCGCCTGAACCCCGGGCCGGCCGGCGCCCCTTGATTTTCACCTCGGATGTGAAGCGCGGCGCGTGGTCGGGACCATCGCGCGCCACCTCGCTGTAGGTCGGCAGGTCGAGGCCCTGTCCCTGGGCCCACTCCTGCAGGGCCGACTTGGCATCGACCGTCTCGGCCGGCAGCCGTCCCACCTCGTCCTCCCACAGCCGGCGCACCGTCTCGCGCGCCTTCACGAACCCGCCTTCGAGAAAGACAGCGGCAAGAACGGCCTCGCAGGCATCAGCCAGGATCGTATCCTTGTCGCGGCCGCCGCTCTCCTCTTCCGATTCCGACAGGTTGAGGAAGGACCCGAGCCTGAGCGCACGGGCGACCTTGGCGCATGTCTCGCGCCGCACCAGCCGATTGTACCGGCGCGCCAACTCGCCCTCGCTGGCGGTGGCAAAGCGCTCCGTCAACAGCTCGGCGATGACGAGGCCGAGCACCCGGTCGCCAAGGAACTCCAGCCGCTCGTTGTGTCCGTTGCGCGTCGCCTGCACGCTGGCATGCGTGAGCGCACGCGCGAGCAAGGCGCGATCCCTGAACTTGTGGCCGAGCCGCGTCTCGAGATCCCGGATCTTCCCGAGGACGGCCATCTGACCCTGTCTCAGCGGACGAGCGAGAAGAAGCGCGACCAGCGTATGCCGCCAGGCCAGGTCCACGGTCTCAGCATCCCGAAGACATGCGGCTCATCGACGGCTGCCGAGAAGAAGATGATCTCGGCGCGGCCGACGAAGTTCTCGAACGGGACATACCCGACGCCCCAGGACGCGCGGCTGTCGGTCGAGTTGTCGCGGTTGTCGCCCATCATGAAGTAGTGCCCGGCCGGCACCTTGTAGACCGCGGTATTGTCGAAAGCGCCGTCCGGCTCGGCATCAAGGACGCGATATTTGACGCCGTTGGGCAGCGTTTCCTCGAAGCGCGGGACATGCACTTCCTTGCCGTCCTCGTCGTGATAGACGAAATCGTCCACGCGCTGTTTCGGCACGGCCTTGCCGTTGATGTAGAGCACGCCGCCGCGCATCTGGATCTCGTCACCGGGCAGACCGATCACGCGCTTGATGAAGTCGGTCGAGTTGTCGCGCGGCAGCTTGAAGACGGCCACGTCGCCGCGCTTCGGCATGGAGGCGAAGATGCGCCCCTCGAACAGATCGAGGCTGAATGGGAAGGAATATTTGCTGTAGCCGTAGGACAGCTTGGACACGAACAGATAGTCGCCCACCAGCAGCGTCGACTTCATCGACCCGGAGGGGATGTTGAAGGGCTGGTAGAAGAACACGCGCACGACCAGCGCCAGCAACAGCGCCTGCACGACGATCTTTGCGGTTTCACGCCAGCCGCCATCGCCGGCCTTCGCGATCTTGGTTTCCAAGCTCGCTCCTTTTCTTGTCTCGCGTTCTTGATCCGGCAGCGCCAGCGTCGCCCGAAGCGGCTTGGGCCCCGTCCCCGCGCGTTTCGTATAGCGCTTTGCCCGGGGCCCGGCAAATGAACGCGGCCAGGCCGCCGTCCGGCCGTGCCGCGCTTATGTAGGGGCGCCTGGTGCCGCCGCCACTGCCGATATGATCACGATCGCCTGCGCGAGCGGAAAGTCGTCGGTCAGCGTCAAATCGATGCGGGGCTCGCAGCCGGGCGGAACCAGGCGGCGCAGGCGCTCGGCCGCGCCGCCGGTCAGCGCGATCGTCGGACGGCCCGACGACAGATTGACGACGCCCATGTCCCGCCAGTAGACGCCGCGACGCAGCCCCGTTCCCAGAGCCTTGGCGCAAGCCTCCTTCGCTGCGAACCGCTTGGCATAGGATGCGGCGCGTTGCGCCCTGCGGTCCGAGCGCTGGCGCTCGACCGGGGTGAAGACACGCGCCAGGAACCGATCGCCGAAGCGCACTATGGCCGCATCAATACGCCGGATATCGATGAGATCGTTGCCGATGCCGAGGATCATCAGGCCGGAACCTGGCTTACTCCCGGCGCCTCCGCGCGCGCCTCGTCCATGACCATGCGCATCCGCCGGATCGCCGGATCCAGACCGCCGAAGATTGCCTCGCCGATCAGGAAGTGGCCGATATTGAGCTCCACGATCTCGGGGATGCGCGCAACGGCTCCGGTCGTGGCATAGGTCAGACCGTGGCCGGCATGAACCTCGAGGCCGGCAGCGCATGCGTCGGCGGCCGCGGTCTCGATGCGCACCAGCTCGCGGGCGAGCCCCTTGGCGTCGTCCTCCAGCGCGCGTTCGCAATAGCTGCCGGTGTGGAGCTCCACCACGTCCGCGCCCAGCCGCGCCGACGCCGCGATCGCTTTCGCATCGGGCTCGATGAAGAGCGACACGCGGATGCCCGCGGCCTTGAGCTCGCTGATGCACCGGGCCAGAGAGTTGCCGCCGCCCACGACGTCCAGGCCGCCCTCCGTCGTGCGCTCTTCCCGCTTCTCGGGCACGATACAGCAGGCATGCGGCAGGTGGCGCAGCGCGATCGACAACATCTCGTCCGTCGCCGCCATCTCCAGGTTCAGCGGGCGTGTCAGCTCGCGCTTGAGACGGGCGATATCGTCGTCCGATATGTGCCGCCGATCCTCGCGCAGGTGCGCGGTAATGCCGTCCGCGCCGGCCGCGATGGCGATATGCGCGGCGCGCAGCGGATCGGGATGGCGGCCGCCCCGCGCATTGCGGATGGTTGCCACGTGGTCGATGTTGACGCCAAGCCGCAGGTGAGGAGCGCGAGAGCGTCTGTCCGATTGCAAGGTCATGCGAAGTGTCCGAAGCCGGGAGCCGCACACGGCGTCGCGATCAGGCCGCTTGCCGCACCCGCATCGTTTCGACCGTCCGCCGTGACAGATAATAGAATATCACGGCGCTCGTAAGCCCCACCGGTACCGCGCCGACGCCGACGGGCTTCAGGATAGGCCACAGGAGGCCGGGCGCGGCCATGACCGCCTCGAGGCTCATGGCCTCAGCGCCCAGCGCGCCAACGACGGAGCGGATCCGGTCGACCGCCAGGGCCAGATGCTCGGGCGATACGGGTGCATCGACCCCCAGGATGCGGGACCCGACCTCGTAGGACACGACCAGGATCACAGGGTACGTCAGCGGATTGGCCCAGAAGGTGCCCGCCACAGCGGCCACCAGGTTGCCGCCCAGCATCCAGGACAAGGCCACGGCTGCCAGAATCTGAACCCCCAGTATGGGTGTCGAGGCGACGAATACGCCGACGGCGAACCCCAGCGCCACCTTGTGGGGCGTGCCGTTCAGGTTGTGCAGGCCACGCAGGCGGCGCGGCATCGCGCCGGCGGTCTTGACGACGGCGCGGCGGACAAAACGACTGAAGGCGGACTGTCGTGCGGACATGATCGTCACAGACGCCTGATTGCACCCCGAGGTTCCCGACAGCCGGCACGTTAGTCGATTCGCTGGGCGAGGTTGCGGCGCCGCATCCAGGTTGCGTAATTTTTCTCGGGACCAATCCCAGGTTGCTGCCCGCTCCAATGCCCGAAATGCCGGGCAACGCGCGATTGGTGTCGCAAGTGCTTCCGAATATTGAGGCTTTTCTAAGTGAATTTTCGCTTTTTATTTAGCTGGACGCTCTAGGGTCTTCCCACGAGGGACTCGAGACTGGGGATCAGTCGCGTATGCGTAGGTGGTCGTGGATGCCGCGTGCAGTTACCGTGCGCGCCAGAGCGCTCTTGTCGCGCGCCGTGGCCGTGCGGGCCGCCCGCCGGATTGCACCGGCAACGTCTCCGCGCGCCCTGATCGGCCGCCTCGGCACGGCCGTGACCCTGATCACCGCTTTCCTGCCGCCGCTCGGCTTCGCGATCATCGGCATGGTCCAGCTGCAGGACCGTGCCTACGAGCAAGCCACCGTCGGCGCCCGCCATATGGAGGTTCTGCTCGGCGAGGGGACCTCCGACATCTGGGCCAATCACGTCTCGGCGCGCGTGCTGGAGGCGACGACCGGCCTCACCAACGCGGTCGTCACGAGCTGGATCGGCGACTACCAGGACCGCACCGTGATGTCGCGCGGCCGCACCACCGCCTGGCCGACGGTCCAGGCCCGCGTGCCCGTCAGAGCCGCCGCGCACGGCGGGTATTTCCATATCGAGATGAGCACGCGCGATGTGGTGGTCAGCACCCTCATGTTCGCGGGCGCCTCGCTTCTGCTTGCCCTTGCCGCCTTCTGGTGCTTCCGCCGGGTGCCGCTTGCCGCGCTCGATCACGCCATGGGCCTTCTCAATACGAAGCATGAGGAAGTCGCCGAGCAGCGCTCGCAGCTCGAGCGTCAGAACCTGCGCTTCGATCTTGCGATCAACAACATGTCGCAAGGCCTGTGCATGTTCGATGCCGACCAGCGTCTGCTCGTCTGCAACAAGCGCTACGCCGCCATCTACAATCTTCCCGACGAGCTGATACGCCCCGGGACGTACCTGACCGACATCATCTCGCAACGGATTGCTGCCGGCCTCTATTCCGGCTCGCCCCACGACTACCTGGAGCGGCTGCAGGCCGTCGCGGCGGAGAACCAGCCCTCCTCGGTCATCTACGAGATGAGCGACAAGCGGGTTCTGTCCATTGC
This sequence comes from Hyphomicrobiaceae bacterium, assembly GCA_050245975.1. GTDB lineage: Bacteria > Pseudomonadota > Alphaproteobacteria > Rhizobiales > Hyphomicrobiaceae > JBFWWW01. The sequence goes on along the minus strand of JBFWWW010000168.1, from coordinate 4,133 downwards.
GCACCAGCCGATGCCCGGCGGCGGCTGGGTCGCCACCCACGAGGACATCACCGAGCAGCGCGCCGTCCAGCAGAAGGTCGCCCATCTCGCCCTGCACGATCCGCTGACAAACCTCGCCAACCGCACCCTGCTGCAGGGCCAGCTCAACGAGGCGCTGAAAAGCCGTCCGGAGGACGCGGCGATCCTCTGGATCGACCTTTACCGCTTCAAAGTGGTCAACGACACGCTTGGGCAGAGCGCGGGCGATGCCCTTCTCAAGAGCGTCGCCGAGCGCCTGCGCGCCTGCGCGGCGGAAACGGACACGGTTGCCCGCATCGGCGGCGACGAGTTCGCCATCGTTCAGATCGATCCCGACCAGCCGGCGGCCGCGTCCCAGCTCGCGCGCCGGATCGTCGAGGAGCTCAACCGCCCGTTCACCGTCGAAGGCAAGGACGTCAGCATCGGGGCCCGCATAGGCATTGCGCTTGCGGCCGCCGACTGCACCGCCGTGGACCAGATCATGGGCAACGCCGGACTTGCCCTCTACCGCGCCAAATCCGAACGCGAAAGCACGTACCGCTTCTTCGAGCCGGAGATGGATGCGCGCCTGCAGGAGCGCCGCAAGCTGGAGCGCGACCTGCGCGAGGCGCTCGTCAAAGGCGAAATGGCGCTCGTCTACCAGCCGATCGTGAACCTCGAAAGCAACGAGGTGTGCGGCTTCGAAGCGCTGCTGCGCTGGAAACATGCCGAACGCGGGATGGTGTCCCCGGCCGAGTTCATCCCGCTTGCGGAAGAGACGGGGCTCATCGTTTCGATCGGCGAGTGGGTTCTGCGCCAGGCGTGCGCCCAGGCCTCGACCTGGCCCGAGCACACCAAGATCGCCGTCAACCTGTCGGCGATCCAGATCAAGAGCCCCAACCTCGTCGAGACCGTCTTCAGCGCGCTTGCGGCGAGCCGCCTGTCGCCGGAACGGCTCGAGCTGGAAATCACCGAATCGACGCTGCTGCACGACAGCGAGGCGACGCTCACGACGCTGCGCCGCCTGCACGACATCGGCGTCCGCATCGCCATGGACGACTTCGGCACGGGCTATTCGTCGCTCAGCTACCTGCGCAAATTCCCCTTCGACAAGATCAAGATCGACCGCTGCTTCGTCGGCGATCTTTCCGACACGGAGGACTCGGTGGCCGTGCTGCGGGCTGTCGCCAAGCTCGGCAGCAGCCTCGGGATCGCCACGACGGCCGAAGGTGTCGAGACGCCGGAACAGCTTGCCCGCGTGCGGGCCGAGGGGTGCACCGAGATGCAGGGCTATCTCTTCAGCCCGCCGCGCCCCGCGCAGGACATCGACCGGATGTATTTCCCCGAGCTGCAGGTCAACGTCGCCTGAGCCGACCTACTCGAACACCCGCTCGATCTTGCTCACGGCCGGCCGGGATTTCAGACCGCTCATGATGCGCGTCAGGTGATCGAGGTCCCAGACCTCGAGCTCGATCAGCATTTCGGTAAAGTCGGCGGCGCGGCGCAGCATGCGGAGATTGTCGATGTTGCCGTCCGCCTCGCCGATCACCTGCGCGATCTGAGCCAGGCTGCCGGGAACATTGAGGGCGGTCACGACGATCTTGGCCGGCGACCGCTCGGGCTTCTCCGGGTCCACGTCCCAGGTCACGTCGATCCAGCGCTCGTGTTCGTAGTCCTTGAGACGCGGCGAGTGGATCTGAAAGATCCTGATGCCTTCGCCCGGCGTCAGCACGCCAACCACACGGTCGCCCGGCACCGCCCCGCCTTCCTCGAATTTGACGGGAACGTCGCTGCGCAGGCCGCGGATCGGGATGACCTGGTCGGGTTTTTCATCGTCGCCCGCGGAACTGCCGGGCCAGCGGAAGATCAACCCTTTGACCTTGGCGAGATTGAACCAGCCCTCCTCGCTCTGGCCTCTCTGGCGGCGGTTGCGCGGGCGCACCGGCCGATCCTGATGCAGCTCGATGCCGGGCACCGTGGCGCGCAGGACATCGGCGATGGGAAGCTCGTTGCGCCCGACGGCCGCGTGCACCTCCTCGATGGACTTCTGGGTCAGATGCGCCAGTCCGCGGCGCAGCTTCTCGTCGCTGTATTCGTGCCCCGCCTTTGCGAATGCCGAGGCGAGGAGGCGACGGCCGAGCTCCGAATATTGCTTGCGGAGAGCGTCGCGGGCCGCGCGGCGGATGGCGGACCGCGCCTTGCCGGTGACGGCGACGCGCTCCCAGGCCGCCGGCGGCGTCTGGCCCTTCGCCACCAGCACTTCCACCTCATCGCCATTGCGCAATTGCGTCGTCAGGGGAAGCTGGCGTCCATTGACGATGGCGCCGACGCAGGTGTTGCCGACATCGGTATGCACGGCATAGGCGAAGTCGATCGGCGTCGCCCCGCGCGGCAGGGCGATGATGCGGCCCTTGGGGGTGAAACAGAAGACCTGGTCCTGGAACAGCTCGAGCTTGGTGTGCTCGAGGAATTCCTCGGGGCTGTCGCCTTCGAGCAGGGTATCGACCAGGCGACGCAGCCACGTGTAGGGATTGTCCCTCGCCAGCGCCCCGGCGCCGTTGACGGGCGCCTCGCCGTTGCGCGTCAGGTCCTTGTAGAGCGCGTGCGCGGCGACGCCGTATTCCGCGGTCGAATGCATGGCCCGGGTACGGATCTGCAGCTCGACGCGTTGATGGCGCGGACCGACGATCGTGGTGTGGATCGACTGGTAGTTGTTCTGCTTCGGCGTCGAGATGTAGTCCTTGAACCGTCCGGGCACCGCGCGCCAGTGGGTGTGCACGATACCGAGCCCGCGATAGCAATCGTCGACCGTGTCGGTGATGACGCGGAAGCCGTAGATGTCCGAGAGCTGCTCCAGGGAGATCTGGCGGTTCTCCATCTTGCGCCAGATGGCGTAGGGCTTCTTCTCGCGGCCGGTCACTTCGGCGGTTATGCCGGCGGCCGTCAGCTGTGCCGCAAGGGCCGTCTTGATGTCCGCAACGAGCCCCGCGTTGCGCTGGCGCAGCTCCTCGAGTTTGGCGACCACGGTGCGGAACGCGTCCGGTTCCAGCCACTTGAATGCCAGCTGCTCCAGCTCCTCGCGCACGTTCTGCATTCCCATGCGGCCCGCCAGGGGCGCATAGATCTCGAGCGTCTCCTCGGAGTTGCGACGCCGGCTCTCCGGGTTCATGTGCTCGAGCGTGCGCATGTTGTGCAGCCGGTCCGCCAGCTTGATGAGCAGCACGCGGATGTCGCTCGAAATGGCCACCAGCAGCTTGCGGAAATTCTCCGCCTGCTCGGCCTTCTTCGAAACCAGATCGAGCTTCTTGATCTTGGTCAGCCCGTCGACGAGCGCCCCGATCTCCTTCCCGAAGAGATGGTCGATCTCGGTCCGGGTGACCTCGGTGTCCTCGATCACGTCGTGCAGCAGCGCGGACGCGATGGTGGCGTCGTCGAGCTTGAGGTCGGTCAATATGGCGGCGACTTCGAGGGGGTGGGAAAAGTAAGGGTCGCCCGAGGCGCGCTTCTGGTTGCCGTGCGCCTTCATGGCATAGACGTAGGCGCGATTGAGCAGCGCCTCGTCGGCGTCCGGATCGTACTTCTGGACGCGTTCAACCAGTTCGTACTGGCGCATCATCGGGCGCCGCACCCTTCCGCAAGCGGGCCACCGCCGGGCCCGATCAGCGAAAGCCTTGCACCATTAGTAGCGTGTCGCAAGAGCCGCGCAGCGTGCCCGCCAGCGGCGCGCAGACGACGGCGTCGCGGTCGCGGTATCGAGTCCGCCGGAGACCGGCAGGCCCGACTTCAACAGGCCAGGATCAGCGACCGCGGCCGGGGCTTGGACCGTTGCTCGACGGCTCCGTCGGCGTCAGGCTCTCCATGCCGCGCAGGAGCTGTTCCTCGGTGATGACATCGACAACCGTATCCGTCGACTGGTCGTCGCGGCCGAGCATGGGGCGGCGATCCTGCGGCAGCATCGGCGCGGCGCCGGGCTCGGGCTCGTCCACCTCGACGTTGCGCTGGATCGAATGGATCAGGCTCTCGCGCAGATCGTCGGGCTGCAGCATCTGATCCGCGATCTCGCGCAGCGAGATCACCGGGTTCTTGTCGTTGTCCGCATCGATGGTGATGGCGGCGCCGTTGGAAATGGCGCGCGC
>JBFWWW010000167.1:0-8914 GCA_050245975.1 Hyphomicrobiaceae bacterium | reverse complement strand
GCTTCCTCTACGAGCGCTTCGAGGAAATCTGCGACATCATGCGGGCCTACGACGTGAGCTTCTCGCTCGGCGACGGCCTGCGCCCCGGCTCCATCGCCGACGCCAACGACCGCGCCCAGTTCGCCGAGCTCGAAACGCTGGGCGAGCTGACGCAGATCGCCTGGAAGAAAGGCTGCCAGGTCATGATCGAAGGCCCCGGCCACGTGCCGATGCACAAGATCAAGATCAACATGGACAAGCAGCTCAAGGAGTGCGGTGAGGCGCCGTTCTATACCTTGGGCCCGCTCACCACCGACATCGCGCCGGGCTATGACCACATCACATCCGGCATCGGCGCCGCGATGATCGGCTGGTTCGGCACCGCGATGCTCTGCTACGTCACGCCGAAGGAGCACTTAGGCCTGCCCAACCGGGACGACGTCAAGGTCGGCGTCATCACCTACCGGTTGGCCGCTCACGCGGCCGATCTGGCGAAGGGCCATCCTGCCGCCCAGCTTCGCGACGATGCCCTCTCCAAGGCACGTTTCGACTTCCGCTGGGAGGACCAGTTCAACCTCGGCCTCGATCCCGACACCGCGCGCGAGATGCACGACGAGACGATGCCGAAGGAGGCGCACAAGGTCGCGCATTTCTGCTCGATGTGCGGGCCGAAGTTCTGCTCCATGAAGATCACGCAGGACGTGCGCGACTACGCGGCCAAGACCAACGCCGGCAAGTCGGCGATGATTGAGGCCGAGGAGGGCATGGCCGCGATGTCTCAGAAGTTCAAGGAAATGGGCAACGAGGTCTACGTCGAGGCAGATAAGGCAGTCTCGGTGAAGACCGCCGCGCACCAGCCCGGAGAGGCCGGCAGCTCCCGCGAAGCCGTCAAGGCCGCGAACAAGGCGCTGGGGTAGGTGAATTTGGCCGGCGGCGATGCCCGATATCATCATCGTTGCCGGTCCAAACGGCGCAGGAAAAACCAGTTTCGCGAACGCCTTTCTGCCTGAGCAAAGACGCCGGTATCGGTTCATCAACGCCGATGAGATCGAGCGGTCTCTACGAGTTGGTCAGCCAGCGTCTGTACGTTTTCAAGTCCGAGCTGGCCGGCTGATGTTAAGCCAGATTGACGAGGCGATTGAGCGTCAGGACAATATTGCGATTGAGACGACGCTTGCGACGAGAATTTACGCAGCCAAGATCGAACAATGGAAGCAATAAAGCTATTCGGTTGCGATTGTTTACCTGAGACTTCAGCGTGTGGAGGATGCTCTCGATCGGGTGGCAAGGCGGGTCGCAGCGGGAGGACATGGTATCCCCGAAGAAGTCATTCGACGGCGCTTTTCGAGAAGCTGGGATTATTTCGACAGCGTCTATAAACATATTGTTGATGAGTGGTATGTTTGGGAAAGTGTGGAAGGGGACTTTGTGCCCGCGGAAGCTTGGGATATGCCATGAGTAAGATCATAGATAGACGTCTGGTCCAAGCTGCTTTGAAACGTGCGGCGCGAGGTGCGAAGACCGGCTCACAGGATGTACGCGCCGGGCGGTACGTTGGAGAGAAATCGTCAGGTTCACCCGCGTCGACCGCCTCTGGGGCTGCTTCGGTTCCGGTCAAAAGCGCTAGTTGAATTGGCAATGACCACCATCCTCTACGGCATCCCGAACTGTGACACCGTCAAGAAGGCGCGGACGTGGCTTGGCCAGCAGGGCATCGAGTACGCCTTCCACGACTACAAGAAGGCGGGCATCACGCCGGAGAAGCTTAAGGCGTGGTGCGGCAAGGCCGGTTGGGACATCGTGCTCAACCGCGCCGGGACGACGTTCAAGAAGTTGTCCGACTCCGACAAGAAGGATCTCGATCAGGCGCGTGCGATCTCGCTGATGTGTGCGCAGCCATCGATGATCCGCCGTCCCATCGTGGAGCATGGCAAAACGCTGCTCGTCGGCTTCAAGCAATCGGACTGGGCCGAGGTTTTCAGATCGGCTTGAGCCGGCCCCGGCAGTCCGGTCACCTCAGCTTGCACTCCTTATAGCCGAACCGGTCGATCAGCATCGCACCTTTCAATGTGTGATAGCGGCGCGAGTCGACGTGATGGCCGTCGAGCAGATACTCGCGGAGCTTCGGTTTGTATGCGGAGAGCATGGTGCGCGTCGAGCTCGAATTCCGTCCCCATTTGCCCGTTCTCGCATCAGGGCCGGCATGAAACGAGACGAACGCCTTGCGGTCGACGCACACGTTGCGGATCGACAGGAACAATGTACAGGCAGACCGGCACACGCCCTCGATGCGGAATAGCTCGCCGGACTTGTTGTATTTCTTGATGATCGGATAATAGACGGCGAACCGTCCGCCCTGTCCGTGTCCCCTGGACGATCCGGCTGCGAGCGCCGTTTGAGCCGCGAGGAGCGAGGCGGTGCAAATCATCGTCGCTGCAAAGGTTGCCCGACCGAGATGCATGTATGCCTCCGTGCTTCCGCGTCCTGTCTGAAATCGCACGCCACGGCACAAATGCCAAACCTGTCTCACGATAGGTCGTCATGGCCGGGCCGGGGCGACGTGGGAACGTCGTCCCGGGTAACGGCGGCCATCCACGCGGCTCACCGCGAGGCACTGAGCGAGTGGAGACTTGCCGTAGGCGGCCGCCTTCGCGGCCGTGACGGTGAGGGGTGAGAATTTCCAGTCTCACGATAGGTCGTCATGGCCGGGCCGGGGTGACGTGGACCTGTGGGCTCCGGCGGCAGACTTATGAATCGAAGGCGCCGCCGTTGCCGTTGCGCCGGCGGCCGGAACACCCGCCGGCCGAGATCACGGCCTCCTCCGCCGCGCGCACCAGCGCCTTGGCTTTGTTGATGCACTCCTGCTGCTCGTTCTCGGGGATCGAGTCGTAGACGATGCCCGCGCCCGACTGGGCATGCATGACGCCATCCTTGACCAGGGCCGTGCGCAGCACAATGCATGTATCCATCTGTCCGTTGGCGGAGAAATATCCCACGCATCCGGCGTAGGGACCACGCTTCGATTTTTCCAGTTCGTCGATGATCTCCATCGCGCGCACCTTCGGCGCACCGGACACGGTGCCGGCGGGAAAGCCCGCCATCAGCGCATCGATCGCATCGTGATCCTGCCCGAGCCGGCCGACGACGTTGGAGACGATGTGCATGACGTGGCTGTAGCGCTCGATGGCGAAGCGCTCGGTCACTTCGACGGAGCCGATCTCGGCGACGCGGCCCACGTCGTTGCGGCCGAGATCGAGCAGCATCAGGTGCTCAGCCAGTTCCTTGGGATCGGCAAGCAGGGATTCCGCGAGTGCCTGGTCTACCGCAGCCGTCTCGCCGCGGCGGCGGGTGCCGGCAAGCGGCCTGATCGTCACCTCGCCCGCGCGCACGCGCACCAGGATTTCCGGGCTCGATCCCACGAGGGCATATCCGTCGAGTTCAAGGTGGAACAGAAACGGGGACGGGTTCAGCCGGCGCAGCGACCGGTAAAGCGCGAACGGCGGCAGCGCGAACGGCATCGAGAAGCGTTGCGACAGCACGATCTGGAAGGCGTCGCCGGCGCGGATGTAGGCTTTGGCGCGCTCCACCATCGCGGTGAACTCCGCCTCCGTCGTGTTGGAGACGGGCACGGGCATTTCGACGGGCTCGGCGCCCGGGCTGACGGCAGGCGCGGACAGCGGCTTCTGCAGGCGCGCAACGATGCCGGCAAGACGCGCGCGGGCGGCCGCATAAGCCGCTTCCGCCGACTTGCGCGGCGCAGGACGGATCGGCGTGACAATCGTCATCTCGTCCTTCACGCCATCGAAGACGACCACGATCGTCGGTCGCATCATCAGCATGTCCGGCACGCCGAGGTCGTCAGGCGGCACGTTCGGCAGATGCTCGATCAGGCGAACGGTATCGTAGCCCATGTGCCCGAACACACCCGCGGCCATCGGCGGCAGCCCTTCGGGAAGATCGATGCGGGATTCGTCCAGCAGGGCCCGCAGCGATTGCAGCGTTGCAGTCTTCTGCTTCTTGAAGTGGAGCGCACCGCCCGCCGCCACGCGGCCGAGTTCGGCGGTCTCCCCGTTGGCGCGCCAGACGAGGTCCGGCTCAAGACCGATGATGGAATAGCGGGCGCGGGTGGCGCCGCCCTCGACCGATTCGAGCAGGAAGCTCATCGGCCGTCCGAGCGCCAGCTTGAGATAGGCCGATACGGGCGTTTCCAGATCGGACACGAGTCGAGTCCACGCGACCTGGGCCTCGCCCGCGCGGTAGCGGCCGGCGAATGCCTCGAGCGCCGGCTCGACGATGAAGCTCGCGGCATCAGCCTTGGACGTGCTCACGGAAAAGCCATTCCTATCGGTGTGGAGCGGTTGCGGCCAGGCGCGTCAACGGATGTCGCTGGAACTCGTGGTCCGTTGCAGCACCGCCTCGTCGATCGAAACGCCGAGCTGATCGCGCAGAGCACCGACGAACGCCTGGAGCTGATCCTGCTGCAGCCCGGACCGGAGGTTCTGAACGATGCCTTCCGTTTGTTCCTTGGTCGCCGGTGCCGGGTTCTCGATCTTGACCAGGCGGAACACCACGCGGCTCTTGCCATCGTCCGTTGACGCGATCGAGCGCGCGCCAAGTCCGAGCGTGAATGCCTGCTGCTGCACCGTGCGCGGCACGCCCGGCTCCTGGTCATAGCGCTTGAACGGCTTGGAGGTGGCGAGCTTACCGCCGGCCTCAACCGCGAGTTTCGCCAAAGGCTCACCTTTGTCGGCACGCTCGATCAGCGACTTGGCCATCGTATCGAGTTGCGACTGGCGCTCCAGATCGCCCCAGAGCTTTTCCACGTCGGCGCGAACGGCCTCGAACGGCTTCTGCTTTGTCGGCGTCACGTTCAGCACGTCGACCCAGGCATAACCGCCGTCCGGCAGGTCGGTGACCTCACCCTCGATGCCGACGTGGCCGGCAAAGCCTGCACGAAGGATAACCGCCGGATCCGGCCCTTCATAGGCCTTGGTCCCATCCGGCTTGAGCCCGAGCCGGTCGGTCGACGGCACCTCGATATAGTCGACCTTGATCTGCTCGGCGATCTCTTTCAGCGACTTGCCTGCCGCACGGCCGTCGTCGACGCCGTCAAGCAGCTTTCGCAGCGTGTTGGAGACATTGGCATTGGCAAGCTTCTCGCGGATCTCTTCCTTCATCTCCTCGAATGTGCGCGTCTTGCCCGGCTCGATCTCGGTGACCTTCAGCAGCACGGTCGAGAACCGGCCGGTGACGGGCTCCGACACCTTGTCCTTCTCCAGGGCGAAAGCCGCTTTTGCGACCGCCGGATCAATCAGCTGGCTCTGCGTGACGACCCCGAGATCGATGTCCCGTTCGCTGGCTCCGTGCTCCTTGGCGGCCTCGGCGAAGCTCTTGCCAGCGGCGATGCTCTTGGCCGCGGCTTCGGCAGCAGCCTTGTCCTTGAACGAGATTTGCAGCACGTGCCGGCGTTCAGGAATAACCCGTGCAGCCTTGTCCGCCTCGTAGGACTTGCGCAGCTCTTCATCCGTGATGGCCACGCGGCTTTTGGCGGCGGCGCGCGTGATCGCCAGCACGCCCAGATTCCTGTATTCCGGCGCCATGAATCTCTGCTTGTGCGCCTCGTACGTCTGTTTGAGCTTGGCCTCGTCAGGCTTTCCCAGGGGCGGCAGCTTGGCGGGATCGATCGTAAAATACTGGACCGTTCTCGTTTGCTCGCGCCAGGTGTGCACGCTGTCGACCAGTGCCTGCGGAACGGGCACGTTCCCGAACATCGATTGAACGAGCTGTTCCCGCAGTTCGGCCCTGCGCCTCAATTCCAGGAAACTGCGTTCGCCATAGCCGATCTCGCGAAGGAACCCGTTCAGGAGCTGACGGTCGAACTTTCCGTCCGGTCCCAGGAAGTTGGTATCCTTCTCGATATTCGCCACCAGCGCCTTGTCGGAAAGCGACAGACCGAGCGACTTCGCATACTGGTCGATGCAGGTCTGATTGATGAGATCATTGAGAATCGCGCGGTCCAGCCCGCGCCGGCGCGCCTCCTCCGCCGTCGGGCGCTGACCGAGACGGCGTCCGATATTGTCCAGGACCAGGCCATACGTGCGCTGATACTCGTCGACCGACACCTCGGCCCCGCATGCATTGGCGAGCGCGCCGGTACGGGTGCCGGTGAAGACATCCGCGATGCCCCAGACAATGAACGCCAGCACCAACAGCATGAGCAGCGGTTTCAGGATCCAGCTATTGGCGCCGCGGCGCAGGGCGTCGAGCATGAGCAGGCTAGTCCTCTGGTGTCGTGGCGGCCGGGATAAGACGCTTCTGTCAGGCCACCGTCCGATAATCCCATTTAGGCGCGGTGCGGTCGGGGCAAGGACACCGGACCCGATGTCGCAGACGCACAGCCGGCCCGTCTCATGGCTTTTGGCGGGATCACAGGTCGCGGCTGGCGTGATATGAAGCCCAGCCCGCTTTCGATTGCAAGTGCGCTGGTCGCAAATCGCCGTCCGGAGCACGAGCGGGACGGGCAGGATACTGGCAGAGTAAAGCCGGGAGCACCGTGTTTCGCTGCAGGGAGATCGGATCAGGCATGGGCACGCAAGGCATTCGGCCGCTCGTCGCCGGCAACTGGAAGATGAACGGCCTCAAATCCTCGCTGGCCGAGGCCGCGAAGGTGCGCGACGCCCTGGCGACGGAGCCGGCCGCGCAGGTGATCGATGTCATGATCTGCCCGCCCTTTACTCTCGTCTCGGCTCTGGCCGAGGCGTCGGCCGGCTCGAGGTTGTCGGTCGGCGCGCAGGACTGCCACGCCAAGGCCTCCGGCGCTCACACCGGCGACATTTCGGCCGAGATGCTGGCGGACGCGGGAGCCAGCGCCGTGATCGTGGGCCATTCGGAGCGCCGGGCCGACCACGACGAACGCAATGTCGGCGTGCGGGCCAAAGCCGAGGCTGCTCACCGGGCCGGCCTGACCGCAATCATCTGCATCGGGGAAACCGCGGGCGAGCGGCAGGCGGGCCTTGCGTTGACGGTCGTCGCGCGTCAATTGGCGGGGTCGGTGCCGGAGGCCGCGCGGGCGGACAATACGGTGATCGCCTACGAACCCGTATGGGCCATTGGCACCGGCCTGACCCCGACCGCTGCCGACGTGGCCCAAGTCCATGCATCCATCCGCGAAGCCCTGGCCGAGCGGTTCGCCGCCGAGGGCAGCAGAATGCGTATCCTCTACGGCGGGTCGGTGAAGGCGTCGAACGCTGGGGAGCTGATGGGCGTCGCCAACGTCGACGGTGCACTGGTCGGTGGCGCGAGCCTCAAAGCCGACGATTTCTGCGGTATCATCGCCGCCTATCGCAAGTGAGAAGGCGGGGCAGCGGAGACAGGCAGACTGGAACGGGCAGACTGGAAACGGGGGCGGTGTTGAGGGCGGACATCAACGGAAGCAGACGGCTCATGATGCTGGCCGTGGCGGGCATCGCCACGATGTCGGCTATGGTCTGGCCGATCCCGGCGCGCGCGGCACCGCTCGACGACAAGACGTGCGAGGCGCTGCGAAAGCAGCAGGCGGAGACAGCTTCCAGCGAAGCGCGGCGCAATATGAGCCGTGGCGCGGCGTGGGCGAAAGACAATCTTCCGCCGGACAAGATCGCCCAGGTCCTCAAGCTGATCGAACTCGACGAGAAGGTCGCGTTCCGCTGTCCGATCAAGCAGGCGGCAAAACCCAAGCCGAAAGCTGAGAACGGGAAACCCAATGGCAATGGCAAGGCGGGGGCCGGCAAGGCGTCCGCCAAGCCGGCCGCAAAGCGCGCCACTGCGATACAGCCCAAGCCCGTTCCCCAGGCCAAGCCCAGGGCCAAGGTCAACGACGCCTATGTCCCGCCGCCGAAGCGGTCGGGACAAAGCAACCGATCCAACTAAAGCAACGGACTTGAAATTCACCTCAGTTCGAGGCGAGACGGGGAGTGAATTTCAAGTCTAAAGTTGCTTTAGAACACTATGACTTTAAAGCGTCTTTGGACCCTAAATGCGACGTCGAGATCGACCCAGGTGTGGGTCGCATTTAAGGTCCGACGCTTTGGGCTCAGCCTCAGGCGGCGTCGGCAGCGACCTTCATCGACACGATCTTGTCCGGGTTCTGGACCGGCTCGCCTCGCTTGATCTTGTCGACGTTGTCCATGCCTTCGATGACCTTGCCCCACACCGTGTACTGCTTGTCCAGGAAGCGGGCGTCGTCGAAGCAGATGAAGAACTGGCTGTTGGCGCTGTCGGGGTTCGACGCACGGGCCATCGAGCACACGCCCCGGACGTGCGGCTCGGCGTTGAACTCAGCCTTCAGATGGCCGTACTTCGACCCGCCGGTACCGGTACCCTCCGGGCAGCCCGTCTGCGCCATGAAGCCGTCGATCACGCGATGAAAGACGATGCCGTCATAGAAGCCCTCGCGCGCGAGCGTCTTGATCCGCTCCACGTGTCCGGGCGCGAGATCGGGGCGCAAGGCAATGACGACCTTGCCTTGCGTCGTCTCCATGACCAGCGTGTTCTCGGGATCCTTGATGTCGGCCATTGGCTTGGGCTCCGTGTTGATGTGAGGGGTAGGGAGTGGCGAGAGTGGCGAATAGCGAGTAGCGAATAGGGAGTAGAGGGAGGAAGCGAGGTGTGGCGCAGCCGGAGCGCGCTAGAGATAAGGGTATGGGCTGTCGCCCAATTCGCTATTCGCTACTCGCTACTCCCTCTTCCGTCTAGCGCTTATCAGACAGCAGGTAGACCTTCTGCATCACGTCGGGGTTGGAGACGGTGCCCGATCCCGGTGCCCCCGTCGTGACCTTGTCGACATTCTCCATGCCGGAAATCACCTGACCCCAGACCGTGTACTGGCCCGTCAGGCCGCGGCACCCCGAATCGTCGAGGCAGATGAAGAACTGGCTGTTGGCTGTGTTGGGATCGC
>JBFWWW010000166.1:0-9006 GCA_050245975.1 Hyphomicrobiaceae bacterium | reverse complement strand
TCGCGCTGGGCGCGCTTGCGGGCGAGCTTGCGGGCGCGGCGGACCGCTTCGGCCTGCTCGCGAACGCGCTTCTCTGACGGTTTCTCGTAATAGTTCCGGAGCTTCATCTCGCGGAAAATGCCCTCGCGCTGCATCTTTTTCTTCAGCGCCTTCAGGGCTTGATCAACGTTGTTGTCGCGAACCTGGACCAGCAAGCGGTGTTATCCTCAAAATGGCTGCGTTTGGATGCGATCGGGCCGCCGAAGGTTGGCAATGCGCCAACGCGCCCGGAGATCGGCCCCGTGCTTGGCGCAGCTTCTATCAAAAGACGGTCGTGTTGTCCATCCGCGTGCTTTGGGCCATATCGCGCGCCGTGCTGCCTGGATTCCTGGGGACAACATCGGCCAGCGGCGAGCCGTCTCTGCAACCCGCGGCCGCAATCAGTATATGCACGGTCTGCCCGCCGTCGTTCGTGCCGCGTCGCGGGGTCTGGCATGGCATGCGGCTTCCCAGGCGCAACGGGATCGCTACGCTCGTTCCGGTCCGGTCCGGCCCTCTCGCAGGGCCTGTTTCCGGCGCGGAGCCGTCCCGCGAACGTCCGCGGTCCGGCCGTCTGGCCGGCATCGCCATTGTGTCGCTCGGATCGGCGCTCTTCTGGTGTCTGGCGCTGGCGGTGCTCGACGCGACCGCCGGTCTTGCGCTCTCGCCGCTGACCGTTGCTGCCGTCGGGCTCGGTATCGCTCTGTTCCTCGCCGCAGCCTGCGCCGGCGTCCTCACCGGCCGCTAGGCCTCAGTCGGTGGCGGCCGACCGCGGGCTGATCCGCGTCACGTGCCCCATCTTGCGGCCGGCGCGTGCGTCGCGCTTGCCGTAGAGATGCAGGCAGGCGTCCGGGTCCTGCGCCAGCTTCAGCCAGTCGAGCGCCTGCGGACCGATCAGGTTGCGCATCTCCGCGTCCGAATGCCGCCGGGTCGTCCCCAGCGGCCATCCCGCCACCGCACGGATGTGGTTCTCGAACTGGCTCACGGCGCAGGCATCGATCGTCCAGTGTCCCGAGTTGTGCACGCGCGGCGCGATCTCGTTGACGATGAGCCGCTTGCCGGCCGGCGCCGAAGGTCCGAGGTGGAACATCTCCACGGCCAGCACGCCGACATAGTCGAGCGCTGCCGCGATGTGCCCCGCGATCTCGCGCGCGTCTTCCTGGTCGCGATCGGGCAGCCCGCACGGCACGACCGACTGGTCGAGGATGCCGTTCACATGGGTATTCGCCGGGCAGTCGTAGAACATCGTCTCGCCATCGAGCCCGCGCACGACCAGTGCGGACACCTCGCGGGTGAACGCAATGCGCTGCTCCAGCACGGCCGGCTTGCCGCCGATCTCCTCCCACGCCCGGGCGCTGCTGTCGCCGGGCCTGAGCGAGACCTGGCCTTTGCCGTCATAGCCGAGCCGGCGCGTCTTCAGGATCGCCGGCGCGTCGAAGGCCTTGAGCGCGGCTGCCGCATCGGCTGCGCTGTTCACCTCGGCGAACGGCGCCACTGCGATGCCGAGCCCGGTGATGAACGTCTTTTCCGCCAGCCGGTCCTGCGCCACGGCGAGCGCCTGCGGCCCTGGCCGAACCGGCCGGTGCTCGGCGAGGAACTCTGCCGTGTCCAGCGGGACGTTCTCGAACTCGTAGGTGATGCACTCGACGCCCTCCGCGAAGCTCGCCAGCACGGACTTGTCGTCGTAGCTGCCGTGCGTCGCCCGCGTCGCGACGTCGAAGGCCGGTCCCGGCGCATCGGAGAGCACATGCGTCTTGATGCCGAGCCGTGCGGCGGCGATCGCCAGCATGCGGCCGAGCTGGCCGCCGCCGAGGATGCCGATGGTGGCGCCGGGCGGCAGCGGCGGTGGGGTTATGCGGTCAAGCATCGGCTTTGGGCGCATCCGGCACGGAGGCCGTCTGCTTCGCGCGCAGCGCCTCGAGCCGCTTGGCAAGCGCTTCGTCCTGCAGCGCCAGGATCTGCGCCGCAAGCAGGCCTGCATTGGTGGCGCCCGGATCGCCGATCGCCAGCGTGCCGACCGGCACGCCCGCCGGCATCTGCACGATGGAGAGCAGGCTGTCCTGCCCCGACAGCGCCTTCGTGTGCACCGGCACGCCCAGCACCGGCAGCGTCGTCATGGAGGCGGTCATGCCCGGCAGGTGGGCGGCCCCGCCGGCGCCGGCGATGATGACCTTGAGGCCGCGTGCGCGTGCGGTCTTGGCATACTCGTAGAGCCGGTCCGGCGTGCGGTGCGCGGAGACGACTTTCGACTCGTAGGCGATGCCCAGTTCGTCGAGCACGTCGGCGGCGCGCTTCATGGTCGGCCAGTCCGACAGACTGCCCATGATGATGCCGATTTTCGGCTGGCTGCTCATTGCCCCTGGCTTCCCGGGTGCGCGGCCTCGGTTGGTCCCCGCCGGCTGGGGAACGAGCAGTTAAGCAAGGTTCTCGCGGCTGGCAAGACCCGCGGTGCCGTCGGTGTGGAGAGGCCGGGCACGGGTGGCGGTCAGGCGATGATGTCGGGCAGGAGCTGGTCCTCGACCGCGGTGATCTGGTCCTTCAGCGCCAGCTTGCGCTTCTTGAGACGCTTGATCTGCAACTGATCTTCCGTCAGCGACGTCTCCAGCGCCACGATCTCCGCATCGAGATCGCGGTGCTCGGCCCGCAGCCGCGTCAATCGTTCCCGCAATTCCTGCTCGTTGGGCTTCTGCATCGGCCTCTGGTAACCCGCCGGACCGTTCGCCGTCGCAGAGGCAACTATTGCCGTGATCGCGTTCCGGACGCAAGACCGCGCCACCTTCGGAGTAGGCCACGCAACCATGCGCAGGTTCCGTTCAGGATGTTTGTTCACTTTTGCGACGAACGCGGACGTTCTTCACAACCGTTTGTTGTCGAACGCCGGCCCACGGTTGGACAAAATGTCTCTTCAATGTCACACTCGCTAAGTCTCAACTCGTAGAAGGAGGGCAAGATGTCGCTTGCGGCACATCTCGCAGAGCTTTCCGAGAAGCACCGGATGCTGGAGCGGAAGCTGGAAGAGGCGCTGACGCACCCATCATCCAACGATAATGAAATTGCCCAGCTCAAATATGAGAAGTTGAAGCTCAAGGACGAGATGGTGAAGTTGAAATCCGGGACCCGGCACTAGGCTCGTCGCCATCCCTTCACTGCACCGTTGCCCATGATCCCGGCGGGTTTCCTGCCCGTCGGGCTGTGTCTTCCCGCAGACGGGACTTTGGCCGCGATTGCTCATCGCGGGCGCGTGGCCAGCGTGCCCAGTACGATCAGCGCCGCCCCCGCGAGGGTCGGCAGCGTGGGCAGCGCGCCGAAGAACGCGTAGCCGAACAGCACCCCCCACGCGAGCGTGACATAGGCGACCGGTGCCAGCCGCGCCGCTTCCATGCGCGCGAAAGCGTACGCGAGCATCGTGTGCGCGATGACACCCAGAGTGCCGATGATGGCGAACAGTCCCAGGTCCTGCGTCGAAACCGGGGTCCACACGAAATATGCCGGAACGGCGAGCAGGATGGCCGGCCCGAAGTTCTGGAAGAACACGATCTGCGGCAGGGGATCGCGTGTCGCACGGTGCCGCAGCACGATGATGTTGATCGCGTAGCCGACGGCAGAGATCAGCACCGCCGCCGCGCCGATCAGCGCCTCGCGCGTCATCTGCGCGCTGCCGATGCCGCCGCCGACGATGAGCAGCATGCCGGCGAAGCCTGCCGCCAGGGCAAGCCCGATCCGCCAGTCGAGCCGTTCGCCCAGGAACAGCGCGCCCATCAATGCCGTCAGCACCGGGGAGATGAAGCTCAGTGCGATGGCGTCCGCCAGCGGCAGGTGGCCGAGCGCGAAGAAGAACGTCGTCGCCACGAGCACGATCAGCGCGGCGCGCAGGCCGTTGGTGATCGTCGCCTCGCGCGACGGCCAGCCCGGCCGCGCCCACAGCGCCAGGGCCGTAGCGCCCGCCATGCCGAAGGCGAAGCGCAGGAACGCGATCTGCAGTGTCGGATAGCGCGGCGTCGCCGATTTGATCAGCGCGTCCATGAGGGTCATCAGCCCCTCGGCGACGATGGCGAGGAGAACAGCCTTGGTCATCGCCGTGCGGCCCCCGGATTGGACGGCCGCTGATCTAAGGCAGCCCGGGCCCCACTGCAAATCCAACGACATGCCCGACCGGGTTTTCCGCGCCGCATCGGCGACCGCGGTCGCTGTGCGCGGCGAAAATCGGGCCTTTCCAGCCGCGACTTATCCCCAGCCGCCCGGAAATTGACGGCTTTGGGGCATTGACACCCATAAATTCCCATGTAATCCCATTAACACCCGTCCGCATCGGGCGCAGGGGAAGCCGGCTGGGCGCCGGGTCCTTTTCGGGGGAATGGGCTCCAGGCGACCGCCGCTTCCCGGCCCGTGCGGACCAGTCGTGTCGAAGTCGTTGGTGTTGGCGTGTGAGGTGAAACGCAGAAGGGATGGACCGCTTTGTCGCGACATTCACCAACAAGCTCGACAGCAAGGGCCGGGTCTCAGTCCCGGCGTCCTTCCGCGCTGTCCTCGAACGCGACGGCTACATCCAGGCCGGCTCCGGCGGCATCTACTGCTACCCCTCGCTCGATGCTCCGGCGCTCGATGCAGGCGGCGAAAGCCTTGCACGCAAGATCGACGGGCTTCTCGACGGCCTGCCGGACTATTCGGACGAGCGGGACGAGCTCTCTGTCGCGCTCTATGGCGACGTCCATGTCCTCGCCATCGACCAGGACGGACGCATCGTCCTTCCTGAAGGGCTTCGCGCCCACGCCCAGATCGCGACCCACGTCACTTTTGTCGGCCTGGGCGGCAAGTTTCAGATGTGGGAGCCGGCCCGCTTCGAGGAGCGGCGGTCCCGGGCCCGCGAGAAGGCACACCAGCACAGACGGCTTTTCGGCGCGGGGACCCGCCCCGGTCCAGACGGGGGCGGGGACGAGGGAGCGCGGGAATGATGGCGCGTCGCGGCACTCCATCGCGAGAGGGTGCACAGCGAGGGGCGATGCGCCACATTCCCGCGCTGCTCTCGGAGGTGATGGCCGCGCTCCAGCCCGCGGCCGGCGAAACTGTCATTGACGGCACGTTCGGCGCCGGCGGCTACACGAGAGCCATTCTCGACGTCGCGGGCACACGGGTCATCGCCATCGACCGCGACCCGTCTGCCATTGCCGGCGGCGCACAGCTCGCCGCGCAATCCGGCAACCGCCTGAGCCTGCACCACGGCCGCTTCAGCCATCTCGACACCATCGCCGCCGCCGCTGGCTGTCCCGCCGTCGACGGCGTCGTGCTCGACATCGGCGTCTCGTCCATGCAGCTCGACGAGGCCGAGCGCGGCTTCTCGTTCCAGGCCGATGGGCCGCTCGACATGCGCATGTCGGGCGAAGGGGCGACCGCCGCCGATATCGTCAACGGCGAGAGCGAGGCCCGGCTTGCCGACATCTTCTTCCATCTCGGCGGCGAGAAGCGGTCGCGTGCCATCGCGCGCGCCATCGTTGCCGACCGGGTGGCTGCTCCGTTCACGAGCACGCAGCAGCTTGCGGGCCTCGTGGCCCGCATCCTCAAGACGCCGCGGATCGACGGCCGCCATGCCGCGACGCGCACGTTCCAGGCGCTGCGCATCTACATCAACGACGAGCTGGGCGAGCTTGGCGCCGCACTCGCGGCCGCCGAGCGCTGCCTGAAGCCGGGCGGTCGGCTGGCGGTTGTGACCTTCCATTCCCTCGAGGACGGCATCGTCAAATCCTTCCTGCGCCGCCGCGCCGGCCGCATCGGTCACGGCTCCCGTCATCTTCCTCCCGGCGCTGCCGGTCCCGAGCCCAGTTTTCAATTGATTAACCAACGTGGAGTAAGCCCGTCGGATGCCGAGATCGCTGCCAATCCGCGCGCGCGTTCCGCGCGGTTGCGGGCTGCGGTGCGCACATCTGCTCCGGCGTGGGCGGGCGATGGTGAGGACGACGGGCCGCATCTGTCCGTGCGGATGACCTAGACCGACAGGGAAAAGAGTCGAGGCCGCCCATGCTGCGTATCGTCAACGTGATCCTGATGGCTTCAGCACTTGCCGCCGCGCTTGCGCTCACGGTCTTCAAGCAGGACACGCGCCAGCTCGAGGCGAGCATCGAGGGCAAGGAGCGGCGCCTCGACCAGCTCAATGCCGACATCGCCGTGCTGCGTGCCGAGCGCGCCCATGCCGCGCGTCCCGATCGCCTGGAAAAACTCGCCCGCGACCTGGGCCTGCGGCCGATCCAGCCCGACCAGTACATCCGCGTCGGCAATCCCTCTCCGGCCGGGGACTGATCGTGACGGCAGCGCAATACATGCCCGGTGCCGCCGTCACGCGCATCGGCTCTGCGCGCCGCGTATCCCTGGTCATCGCCTGCCTCCTGGCGGCCTTCGGCTTTGTCGGCGGCAAGCTCGTCGTTCTGGCCCTGCGGGCGCAGGGCGAGATGAAGGTCGCGCTCGCCGAGCCCATCGGCCAGAGCTGGTCACGTCCTGATATCGTCGACCGCAACGGCCGCCTTATCGCTACCGATGTCGCCGTCTACTCGCTCTTTGCCGATCCGCGCCTCGTCGTTGACCGCGACACCGCGGTGGAGCGCCTCAGCGCGCAGTTTCCCGACCTCAACGCTGCCGAGCTGCGCCACCAGCTTGCCGACAAGGCCCGGCGCTTCCTGTGGATCAAGCGCGGCCTGACCCCGCGCGAGGCGGAGCGCGCGCACGCCCTCGGCCTGCCGGGCTTCTCCCTCAAGAGCGAGCCGCGCCGCGTCTATCCGTCCGGCAATCTGTTCGGTCACGTTGTCGGCGCCGTGAACGTCGACAACAAGGGGCTCGGCGGTCTCGAGCGCTTCCTCGACGAGTCGGGGCGGTCGGAGCCGGTGCTCGGTCCCGTGCGCTCCCTCAAGGCGCCGCTGCGGCTGGCGCTCGATGCCGGCGTGCAGCAGGCATTGATGGACGAGCTCGAGGCGGCGCGCCAGCGCTACACGTCGCCTGCCGCCGCCGGCCTCGTGCTCGACATCGAGAGCGGCGAGATCGTCGGCTCGGCCTCGCTGCCGGCCATCGATCCGTCGCGGCCCGAGGAGCTGATGGACCGCCGCTTCGCCGACCGCCTGACGTCGGGCGTCTACGAGCTGGGCTCCGTCTTCAAGCTCGCGACCATCGCCATGGCCGTCGACAGCGGCCAGGCGAGCCTCGATACCGTCTATGACGTGCGCAAGCCGCTCACCATCGGCCGCTTCACCATCAACGACCTGCATCCCGTCGGTCGCCCGCTGACGGTGCGCGAGGTGTTCCTGCACTCCTCCAACGTCGGAGCCGGCATGATGGCGCTGGAGGCGGGCACCGAACGCCAGAAGTCGTTCCTCTCCCGCCTCGGCCTGCTGCAGCCGATGCGCACCGAGGCGGGCGTTGTGGCGCCGCCGCTGCAGCCGGAACGCTGGGAGCGCATCGAGACGGTCACCATCGCTTACGGTCACGGCCTCGCCGTCGCTCCCCTGCAGTTCGCGGCCGCCGCTGCGGCCCTCGTCAACGGCGGGCACCTCGTCACCCCCACGTATCTGGCGGGGCCGCATCCTGTGCTCGCCGCCGCGCGCGCGCCCGTCGTCTCGGCTGCCACGAGCGAGCGCCTGCGCGAGATTCTCCGCCTCAACGTCACGAGCCCGGTCGGCACCGGAAAGCGGGCGGAAGCCGAAACGGACGCCTATCGCATCGGCGGCAAGACCGGCACGGCGGAGATTCCCACCCGCGGCGGATATAACGAGCATGCGGTCATTTCTTCCTTCCTCGCCGTATTTCCGACCGACCGGCCGCGCTATCTGACCCTCGTCCTGTTGTTCGAGCCGCATGCGGCCGAGGGCGCAAAGGGGGTCACCGCCGGCCTCAATGCCGCCCCGGTCACGGGGCGGATCGTGCAGCGGATCGCGCCGCTGCTCGGTGTTCTGCCGCGCCGCATCGAGACCGGCAGCGTCGGGTTTGACGGCAAATCCGGCGCGCAATAAGAAGCGGGCCTGATCGCCCGGGCGCGGATCGATTGGCGCAGCACCGGGAAAGCGCGTCGCCGGAACGAGGGCCATGCAGCTCAAGTCCCTGATTGACCCCGAGCGCGTTGCGCTGCCCTCCGGCGGCAACATCGAGATCTCCGGGCTCACATCCGACAGCCGCAAGGCCGGTCCCGGCATGCTGTTTGCCGCCCTTCCCGGTTCGCGGGCGGATGGCGCGGCGTTCGTTGCCGATGCCGTGACGCGGGGCGCTGCTGCCGTTCTCGTCGGCGAATCCGTGCGCGTCGCAGTGCCGGCCGGCGTCGCGCTGCTGCGCGCTCGCGATCCGCGCGAGGCACTGGCCCATATCGCTGCCCGCTTCTACGGCGCCCAGCCCGCTACGGTCGTCGCCGTCACCGGCACCAACGGCAAAACGTCCGTTGCCGAGTTCAGCCGGCAGCTGTTCGCGGCTCTCGGGCATGCGTCCGCCTCGCTCGGGACCATCGGCATCGTCCGCCCCGACGGAAGCGTCTACGGCTCGCTCACGACGCCCGACCCGATCGCGCTGCATGCCACGCTCGCGGACCTCGCCCGCGACGGCATCACCCATCTCGCCATCGAGGCGTCCTCGCACGGCCTCGACCAGCATCGGCTTGACGGCGTGCGTCTCGCGGCCGGCGCCTTCACCAACCTGGGCCGCGATCACCTCGACTATCACCCGACGATGGCGGCCTATCTCGCTGCCAAGATGCGCCTGTTCTCGGAGTTGCTGCAGCCCGGCCAACCGGCCGTCATCGATGCCGACGGCGACCATGCCGCCGACGTCATCGCCGCCGCCAATGCGCGCGGCCTCCGCGTCCTGACGACCGGCCGCACCGGTGGCACGCAGCGGCTTTCCCGCATCCAGCCCGACGGATTCTCGCAGCGGCTCGAGATCGTGCACGAGGACCACACCTACCGCATCCGCTTCGCGCTACCGGGCATCTACCAGGCCTCCAACGCCCTAATGGCGGCAGGCCTC
>JBFWWW010000165.1:0-9017 GCA_050245975.1 Hyphomicrobiaceae bacterium | reverse complement strand
AGTCCCAGTGTGGCTGATCATCCTCTCAGACCAGCTACGGATCGTCGCCTTGGTGAGCCGTTACCTCACCAACTAGCTAATCCGACGCGGGCCCATCCAATGGCGATAAATCTTTCCCCCGAAGGGCGTATACGGTATTACCCCAAGTTTCCCTGAGCTATTCCGTACCACTGGGAAGGTTCCCACGCGTTACTCACCCGTCTGCCGCTCCCCTTGCGGAGCGCTCGACTTGCATGTGTTAGGCCTGCCGCCAGCGTTCGTTCTGAGCCAGGATCAAACTCTCAAGTTGAAGAGTTCTGATTCTGGTCGGCTTGGAGGGAATCTCTCCAAGGATCTCTGCGTAACGGGCACCTTCACACTCGATACGCCGCCGCGGGTTGCCCCGCACCAGCGCATCATGGTGATGGCTTGAAACGCAGATATCGCCAGAGTCTCTATGATCCGACCGACGCTCACGCGCCGATCGAGATCCGCCAGGACTCCGCCGCCTGCGTTTCCCTTTCTTCAAACCACTTGTCAAAGAGCGGAGATTGGCACAAAACCCTTCCTCCGAGTCGGCTTTACCGATCGGTCGGCAGGAAAACGAGACTGCCTTCCGGAGTTACCCGGCGCGCCTCGCGTCCAGATTGGGGAATGCTGCCCATCTCTGCGCGAATCACGACATGACCCGCGCAAGGGTTGACATAATAGCAGTAGGGGGTTGCTGTCAACCCCGTGTTGACGGCTTTTTCGTTTTTCTTGCGCGCCTGCCGGGTTTTCCACAGGCCTAGCCCACGCAGACCGGTGTTTGCGCCGCAAATTGGCCGGTTTCCAGCGCCCATACTGGACGCTACGGACGAAGTCGCGCGGCCGGCGGTGGGACGGCCGTCGGCGAGGCACGATCGATCTGCCGGGGGAAGCAGCAGTGCTGGATCGCAGGCGCCATGCGCCCGTTGGACGATGGCGCAATCTCAGTCATCAGCGCCAGCACAAGAGCGTGGCCGAGGCCTATCTCGGGCGTGCCAGGCGCCGCAGTGGCGACATCTACACCAGTGATCATGCCGAAACCCGGCGTGGCGGCCGCTTCCGATGGCTCGTCAGCACATGCCTCGCCGCGGGGGTCGGCGCCCTTGCCATTCTTGTCGTGATCGCCGGCGCGGCTGACAGCGATCACGGCGACGTCGGCCTCATGCCGACGCTGCAGCGCATCCGGGAGACCCAGCTCCGCTCGCTGTCGATGCCGTCCGCGCGGTCGGACGGCCTGCGCTGGTCGACGCCGAAAACGGATCGTCTTCTCGTCGCCAGCGGCGCGCTCGCAACCCGCTTCATCATTCATGAGATGCAGCGTCAGCGGCGCGGCAATCGCGAATACATCATCAACAAGCCGTACGCGCGCATCGTGGCCCGGCTTGGTCCTGTTTCCAAGGAGGAGGCGGCAACCCTGCCGCCGTTCAATCCGTTCAAGCTCTACGCCAACACATCGCCGCTGGAAGACGGTGAAGGAAAGACGGACAGCGACAGCCCGAGCAAGGTCTCGGTCAAGGTGGTGGAGCTCCTGGGCGGGCTGCTGCCGAACGAGGACGACCAGGAGATGGATACCCGCGAGGTGGCCGAGCTCGTGGGTCGCCTGCGCACCACGGAGCGGGCTGAAACCGCGATGCGCCCCGGATTCGATCCGGACGGAACGGACAAATCGCGGTCCACCGATCTCATGGCCGACAAGGCCGGCGTCTCCGCGTCCGATCCGATCCCAACCAACACCTCGGTCCTGGCCAAGAACGTGTTCGAGAACGATGACAACATCGACGACATCGAGGGCCGCGAGGTTCGCGTCGTGCGCATCGTCAAGGGCGACACCCTGCAGCGCATCCTTGCCAAGCTGGGCGCCGAGACATGGCAGGCGCGGGCCATGGCGGACGCCGCCCGCACCGCCTATCCCGAAGCGGTCCCGGGCCAGGAGGTCTACGTCACGCTGGTGCCGTCGGTGACCGAGCCGGGTCGCAGCGAGCCGGTTCGCTTCAGCGTCTACGGTGAAGGGCACCAGCACAAGGTCACGGTCGCGCGCACCGCCGCCGGCGAATACACGGCTCGAGCTTCGCCCTTGGACGAGCAGGTGGCGCGCGCCGTGCTCGACAATAACGATCAGCCCCAGGCGGCAAGCCTCTACGCCAGCCTCTATCATGTCGCCGAGACGCAGGGCATGAGCGCCGACACGATCATGCAGATCATGCGCGTCCATGCCTACGAAACCGATTTCCGCCGGCGCGTCCGACCTGGCGACTCGGTCGAATTCTTCTTCGGCCTCGACGACGAGGAGAAGGGGGCCGAGCCCAAGCTCGACGAGCTGCTGATGACGTCGATCACGTCCGGCGGCGAGATGCAGCGCTTCTACCGCTACCGAACGCCTGACGGTGTCATCGACTACTACGACGAGAAGGGCAACAACTCGAAGAAGTTCCTGATGCGGCGCCCGGTGCGCGGCGACGTGCGCCTCGCTTCCGGCTTCGGCGTTCGCTTTCATCCCCTGCTCAACGAGCGGCGCATGCACACCGGGGTCGACTGGGCCACGGCAACGGGCACGCCGATCCTGGCTGCCGGCGCCGGCGTGATCGAGGAAGTGGGGCGCAAGGGCCAGTATGGCAATTACGTCCGCATCCGCCATGCCAACGGCTACCAGACGGCTTATGGCCACATGCAGCGCTTTGCGGATGGCGCGGCCCCCGGCGTCAAGGTGCGCCAGGGCCAGGTGATCGGCTACGTGGGATCGACCGGCCTTGCCTCAGGACCGCACGTCCATTTCGAAATCCTGGTCAACAACCGGTTCGTCGATCCGCTGTCGATCGATGTTCCAAGAGAACGTCAGCTCACAGGGCGCCAGCTCGCCGACTTCCAGAAAGAGCGCGCGCGGATCGACGAGCTGATACGGCGCAATCCCGTCTCTGCGCAGGTTGCGGAAGCCACCACCGTTCGCCGCTGACCGGCTGGGGTTGTGGCCTCCGCTATGTATTGATCGGCCGCCGTTTCAGGCTGCAGCCTTTGTCGGCACGCCGTTGATGGCGATCTGGCCGTCGCGAACGGTCAGCTTCACCGTCTCGCCGTCCTTGATCCGGCCGGCCAGTATCTGCTCGGCCAGCGGATCCTGCACGTGCTTCTGGATCACGCGCTTGAGCGGCCTGGCGCCATAGGCAGGATCATACCCGCGGTTGGCAAGCCAGGTGCGCGCCGCATCATCCAGCTCGAGCGTGATCTTCCGATCCGTCAGCAGACGACGCAAGCCGGCTAGCTGGATATCGACGATCGACGCCATCTGGTCGCGCTGCAGGCGGTGGAACAGAATGATCTCGTCGATCCGGTTCAGGAACTCCGGGCGGAATTTCGTTTTCAGCTCGGCCATGACGTAGGCCCGAACCGCCTCCGTATCCTCGCCCTCCTTCTGGTTGACGAGATATTCCGAGCCGATGTTCGACGTCATGATGATCAGCGTGTTCTTGAAGTCGACCGTCCGGCCCTGACCATCGGTCAGGCGTCCGTCATCCAGGACCTGCAGCAGGATGTTGAAGACGTCCGGATGCGCCTTCTCGATCTCGTCGAAGAGCACGACCTGATAGGGGCGCCGCCGCACCGCCTCGGTCAGCGCACCGCCTTCCTCAAAGCCCACGTAGCCCGGAGGCGCACCGATGAGGCGGGCAACGGAGTGCTTCTCCATGTACTCGCTCATGTCGATCCGCACCATCGCGTGCTCGTCGTCGAACAGGAACGAGGCCAGCGCCTTGGTCAGTTCGGTCTTGCCCACGCCGGTCGGACCCAGGAACATGAACGAACCGATCGGCCGGTTCGGGTCCTGCAAGCCGGCGCGGGCGCGGCGAACCGCGGTGGCTACAGCCTGCAAGGCTTCCTGCTGGCCGATGACGCGCTTTGCCAGCGCCTGCTCCATCGCAAGAAGCTTCTCGCGCTCGCCCTGCAGCATCCGATCCACCGGAACCCCGGTCCAGCGCGACACCACCTGGGCGATATGGTCCGGCGTAACCGCCTCCTCGACCATCGCCGTCTTGCCGTCTCCGGCCTCGAGCTCCTTCAGCTTCTTCTCGAGACCCGGGATGACGCCATAGGCAAGCTCGCCCGCGCGGGCAAGATCGCCCATCCGCTGCGCGCGCTCGAGCTCGGTCCGCTTCTGGTCCAGCTCCTCCTTCAGCTTCTGCGCCTCGCCGAGCTTGCCCTTCTCACCCTCCCAGCGCGCTGTCAGAGCGCGGGATTTCTCATCCAGCTCGGCGATCTCCTTTTCAAGCCTGGCAAGCCGGTCGCGCGATGCCGCATCGTGCTCCTTGCGCAGCGCCTCGCGCTCGATCTTGAGCTGAATGGCGCGGCGGTCGATCTCGTCGAGCTCCTCCGGCTTGGAATCGACCTGCATCCGCAGCCGCGACGCGGCTTCGTCGACAAGGTCGATGGCCTTGTCCGGCAGGAACCGGTCGGTGATGTAGCGGTTCGAGAGGAGCGCTGCTGAGACAAGCGCACTGTCCGTGATGCGCACGCCATGATGCAGCTCGTACTTCTCCTTCAGGCCGCGCAGGATCGAGATGGTATCCTCGACCGTCGGCTCGGAGACGAAAACAGGCTGGAAGCGCCGGGCGAGCGCCGCATCCTTCTCGATGTTCTTGCGATATTCGTCGAGCGTGGTGGCGCCCACGCAGTGCAGCTCGCCGCGCGCAAGGGCGGGCTTCAGCAGGTTCGACGCATCCATCGCACCTTCGGACTTGCCGGCTCCGACGATGGTGTGCAGCTCGTCTATGAACAGGATGATCCGCCCGCCTTCGGCCTGCACCTCCGACAGCACGGATTTCAACCGCTCCTCGAACTCGCCACGGTACTTCGCACCAGCGACAAGCGCGCCCATGTCGAGCGCCAGCAGCTTCTTGTCTTTGAGGCCTTCGGGCACGTCGCCCTTGACGATGCGCTGCGCCAGACCCTCAGCGATCGCCGTCTTGCCGACGCCCGGCTCGCCGATCAGGACAGGATTGTTCTTCGTTCGCCGCGACAGCACCTGGATGGTGCGGCGGATTTCCTCGTCGCGCCCGATGACGGGGTCTATCTTGCCCTCGGCTGCCGCGGCCGTGAGGTCGCGGGCATACCGCTTCAGGGCGTCGTAGCCCTCCTCGGCAGTGGCACTGTCGGCGGTGCGTCCCTTGCGGATCTCGTTGATCGCAGCGTTGAGCGCTGCCGGTGTGACGCCGGCAGACGCGAGAATGCGGCCCGCCTCGCTGCCGGATTCCATCGCCAGTGCGAGCAGGAGCCGTTCGACGGTGACGAACTTGTCACCGGCCTTGTCGGCTATTTTTTCCGCGGTTTCAAAGAGGCGCGCCGTCTCCGGCGCCATGTAGAGCTGCCCGGCCCCGCCGCCAGATACCTTCGGGCGTGACGCCAGCGCGCGCTCGACGGCCGCCTGCACCTCCGCGACACGGCCTCCGGCGCGCGAGATCAGGCCCGCGGCCAGGCCCTGGTCGTCGTCCAGCAGGACTTTCAGAAGGTGGTCGGGTGCAAACTGCTGATGACCTTCGCGCAACGCAAGCGATTGGGCGGACTGCAAAAAGCCCTTGGCGCGATCGGTATACTTTTCGGGATTCATTCGGTGTCCCTCCTCGGCACGGGGCGCCGCCACTATGGCACGGGGCCTCCGTCTTCTGTTGGGTTAGATTAGGTCTGCATTCCCGAACCCTGAAAGGCGTCCGAGGTTGCAGGCTCGCCCACAGATATAGGGTGGCTTTCAGCCCTCAAAAGGGGGCATGATGGACGCGATTCAACTTTAAATTACTCGAAGCCCGTGACCGACCAGCAAGCCCCACGCGTCGCCGCAATTCACAGGTACCCGGTCAAGGGTCTGTCGCCCGAACCGCTGTCCAGCGTGACCCTTCTTCCGGGCCAGACGCTGCCGTCCGACCGCGCCTATGCGATCGAGAACGGACCTGGGAGGTTCAACCCGGGGGAGCCGAAACACCTGCCCAAGATCGCGTTTCTGATGCTGATGCGCGACGAGCGGCTCGCCACTCTCAAGACGCGCTTCGATGACGCCAGCGAGGTGCTCGCCATCGAGCGTGATGGTCGCCAGGTCGCGCGCGGACAGCTCTCCACGCCCCTCGGCCGCAGTCTCATCGAGCAGTTTTTTGCGGCCTACATGAAGGCCGAGCTCCGCGGGCCGCCGAAGGTCGTTTCCGCGCCCGGTCACCACTTCACCGATATCTCGACCAAGGCCATCCACATCATCAATCTCGCCTCCCTGCGGGAGGTGGAGCGCGCCGCCGGCCGGTCTGTCGACCCGCTGAGGTTCCGGCCGAACGTGCAGATCGAAGGCCTGCCGCCGTGGACCGAGTTCGACTGGCTCGACAAGGAGATCAATATCGGGCCGGCCCGTATCGCCGTGTTCAAGCGCACGACCCGCTGCGAGGCGACCAACGTCGACCCGGCCACCGGTGCGCGCGACATGGCCATCCCGGCCGTGCTCCAGCGCACCTGGGGCCATTCCGACTTTGGTGTTTATGGAAGGGTTGTATCCGGCGGCGAAATCACGCTCGGATCGCCCATCGAAGGGCCCGCGACCTAGTCCCGGTTTTCGTTGTCCTAGTCTTCGTTACGCCCCCCGGACGCCGGATCCGCATCCTCGTCGCGGCGCGGACGGCGCACCGGCCGGCGCAGGAACTCGGGCTGATCGCTGCCCTGGCCGAAGCGATCCGGGCGGCGTCCGCCGCCGTTCTGCGCTTCGGGCTGCGGCTGATCGGGCTGGCGATCGGCAGCCTGTTGCGGCCCACCTTCGCTGAACTGCCGTTCCGGGCGGTCGCCTTGCTGGCGCTCCTGTCCACCCTGTCCGCGATCGCGAAACCGCTGGTCGCGGTTCTGGCGGAACTGGCGGTCATTGCGCGGCTGACTATCAAAATTGCCGTGCGGCCTGAATTGCGGCTGGCCCTGCTGCGGCTGAGGCTGGGCTTGCGTCACGTCCTCTATGCCTTCATCGGCATCGAGCCCGGCTTCCTCGCCTTCACCGCCCTCAAATCCGCCTTGGCGAGGACGCTGGCCATTCCCGTTCACGTATTCGCCGGACTGCTGCATCTGCTCGCGATACGCCATGATGATGCGCGTGTAGTGCTCGGCATGCTGGAGATAGTTTTCCGCGAGGACGGGGTCACCCGCTGATTGGGCGTCTCGTGCCAGGGAAAGATACTTCTCCGCGATATGCGCAGGAGTGCCCCGGACCTTCACGTCAGGACCATTGGACTCGAAGCTGCGCGAAAGCGGGTTCTGGTGTTTGCGATTGTTGTTATTGTTATTATTGTTGTTGTTATTGTTGCGACCGCGGCCGCGTCTGTTCTGCTGTGCGTGCCTCACTGCCTCATGGGCTCCCATTCCCGAACGCTGCGTCAAACTTCCAGCTCAAAACTTCCAGCTCAAAGCGAGCCGGTCGCACTCCATTGCCAGCTCCGAACCCGGAGATGGAATTCCTTGAAAAGCCTGCCCGGCGCCAGCCGTTCGCCAACCCAGCAGCCAAACTCAAGGCTGGCCGATACACGACGCCGAACGGCAGCGCATATCTGCAAGCGATCTCACGCTGCACCACGGTCCATCACGCGATGTCTAGCTTCTCTGGGCGATCGGTGGCTCTGACGACTTGTCGCCTGGCCGCGAGCGATTGGCCTCGCTCCGCATACGTCCACTCTCCCGGCCGCCTCCAGTCCGTATAAACGACAGACACTTCCGGAGCCAGCGGACGATTCCACTTGGGATCACCCTAGCTTGCCCGCCCTCCAAATCCAAGGGCTTTGTGGGCTTATGCTCAACCGCGTGCTCCAACCGCAACACAGCGGCATCGCCCGGCCAAGTCCTTGAAAATCCGAATGCCGGGGCTGCCCGGGCCGAAGGCGCTTTTGGCAGCCAGCGCCGTCACCTTCGCCGCCTGGTCATGCCCGATTTCCAGGACCGCCCAACCGCCTGGAACTACACGACGAATTTCAGGCAGAATGCGGCGGTAGAATGACAGCCCGTCGACGCCGCCATCGAGCGCGAGCGGCGGATCAAAGTCCCGTACCTCGGGCTCCAAACCCGGAATGTCCCCGGTGGGGATGTAGGGCGGATTGCTGACCAGTATGTCGTAGCGACCGTCACATCCGTCAAGACCGTCGGCAAGGACACTTTCCGCCCGCCCGCCGACACCAAGCGCCTGCCAGTTACCGCGCGCAACATCGAGTGCCGGCTGACTGATGTCGATGCCGGTCCCGGTTGCCGACGGCAGTTCCAGCAGCAGCGTGGCGAGCAGACAGCCCGACCCCGTCCCGACATCGACGATCCGAAGCGCGCGCTGGCCCCAGCCCTCCTCTTGCACCAATTGGAGCACCGCCGTGATGACCGTCTCGCTGTCCGGCCTTGGATCGAGCACGTCCGGGCTGATCGCAAAGGGGCGGCCATAGAACTCGCGCATTCCGATAATACGCGACACCGGTTCGCGGCCGGCCCTTCGCGCGGCAGACGCATCGAGGCGGGCAACTTGCTCGGCGGTCAGCACGCGCTCCGGATGCGACAACAGCTCCGCCCCGGAAACGCCGGCAGCGGCGGCGACCAATCGGCGCGCATCGCCACCCGCCTCGACGATACCCGCAGCCGACAGAGCCCTCTGCACAGCTTGGATCGCCAGCGCGACAGTCACCGTGTCAGGCATCGGTATCCATCGCGGCAAGCTGGCTCGCCTGATTTTCCGTAATGAGCGTATCGACGATTTCGTCGAGCGCCGTGCCGGCCAGAACCTCGTCCAGCTTGTGCAGCGTAAGATTCACACGATGGTCCGTGATCCGGCCCTGAGGAAAGTTGTAGGTCCTGATGCGCTGCGAGCGATCGCCCGAACCGACCTGCCCCTTGCGCTGTGCCGCCCTCGCATCCGCGGCCTTCTGCCGCTCGAGTTCGTAAAGACGCGATCGCAGCACCTGCATCGCGAGCCGGCGGTTCTGATGCTGCGATTTCTCGGCCGAAACAACGATCAGACCCGTCGGAATATGCGTAATCCG
>JBFWWW010000164.1:0-9066 GCA_050245975.1 Hyphomicrobiaceae bacterium | reverse complement strand
CGCTCCGGACAGCACAAAGGGGCGTCCGAACGCCCATTCTTCAACGCAAGGCGATCGCGATCGCCGGCCTAGGCGGCCTCGTCGACCGTATGCGCATCCCGCTCGACCGACTGCCGGTACAGGCTGGCGACGCAGCGCTCGGCTGCCTTCATATCCACGACGGCGCCCGACGTCAGCTCCTCGTCGCCGTAGAACCGCCAGTGGAATACGGACTCGTCAGCGGCCTTGCGCACGGAGCCGACTGCCATGTAGGGGTCCGCCTGGGAGAAGAAATTGACAATTCCGGTATGTGGACAACGCTTCTTGGATAACACGCTCGCCTCCCTCTAAAGGCCGAGTTGCTCCCACCCGTAAGCCGCAACTGTATCAGCACCAATTTGTCTGAGCACTGATCTTCCGCGCGTGGTGTGGATAACCCTGCAGGGATTGAAGATGATCGCGCCTTAACACAGCATGAACGCGACGGCGCGATGACACTGGCTGCAGTCTGCACCACGAAAATGGACGAGCCCAGTCAAGCCTGATCAATTCCCTGACATAAAATGCAACAGGAGAAAGCCGGCGAGAGCTGATGTCGCAAGGCCGGCGGCGAATCCGCTGATGCCCTTGAGCATAACGTCCCACGTCGAGGCGACACCACGGTGATCGCCCGGATATTGCAGCACGGAATATGCGCTGCGCTGCACAACCGAAAAGTGATCCTCGGCCGATGGGGATGCGCGATCGGCGGCGACACGAGTGTCCGCCTCGGCCTGTTCCACCCAGGCCTTCAGAACATCGAGCGGCACGCCCGGCGGCGCGATGGCGGGTTCGTCCCGGGCTTCCGCGGACTGCAGTCTCGGTGCCGCGTTCTCGAGAACCTCGCGCACCGTCAGCACGGGCTTTTGGGCCGGCTGCGGCTCTGCGCGGGCCTCGCCGCTTCCTGCTTCCGGAATCAACGACGCCCGAGGCGCGAGGAGTGCCGCAAGACCGAGCGCGGTCAGGTCCAGAGCATCGCTGGAGCGCAGGAGTTCTGCACGAGGCCAGGCCTCATGTGCGTCAGGAACGATTTCCGCCGGCTCCGCCTTCATCCGCTCGGCAACGGAGAGAATCCGGTCGGCAAGGCGCGCGATCCTCGGATCGATGGTCTCGGGCTCGGGCGCCAGGACGTCGCCGTGTCCGGGATCGACGGCAAAATCAGCCGCCATCAGGACAGCGGGCTCCGGAGGCGGAAGGTCGGCGTCTTCTGCCGGCAGCACGGCGGGTGGCACGTCAGGTTCTGCTGCGATCGCGTCTGCACGGACGTCGTCATCCACGACCACGTCGAGAGCATCCTCGCGGACAGCATCGGGCTGATGCGGCGGCGGACCGACGGTCTCGACATCGTCGGCCGTCCGGTCTGTTTCCAAACCTTTGTCTGTGCTCATGGCTGGCTCACCGGGTCCCCACCCACCCGCTACTGTCGGAATGTGGCTGCAGTGGGTTGTGCGACGATGCCGGCCGAACGAAGGTCGGAAATCCGCAAGCTCGGATGAGATTGCGTCTTGCGAACCAGTCGCCGGGGAGCGACCTCAATTCTTGGCGGCGATGTTCGTTATGCGATCGAACAGGCGCGGGCGCCGCTGGGGAACGGGGGCCGGATCCGCAATCTCGGCCTTCGGCGCCGCAGGCATGGGCTCGGCCTCCACGACAACCGGCTCGGCGGCCTTGGGCTTCTCCGGAGCAGAAGTGTCGAACTCGGCGGACGGTTCGGGTTGTAGCTCAGCGGCGGGGGGCTGCTCGGGCGCAGGGCCCTCCCTCGCCGTCTCGATCCGCGTATCGACGGAGGCCTTTGGCGGCTGAACCTCATCGGCCGCGGGGCCTGGCCGGGCCTGCGTACGCGCATGCTCGGCGATGCGCTCGGCCAGCGTGCGGCGGGCTCCATTGGCCGACGATCGGCGCGCCTGGCCGGAGGCGGGCAGCGTCCCGACGCCGAGGCGGCGCATCTCCTCCATGTAGTGGGCGGACTGCCGCGCGAGGCGTTCGTTGGCGGCGACAAGCTCGGCGCGCACCTTGCGGATCGTATTGGCCTGTTGCTCGGACTGCGCGACAGCGGCCGACAGGCGCGCCTTGAGCGCGATCTTGCTGTCCTTCAATCCTGTCGCCTCGCCATGCTCGAACGTATCGAGCGCAGCCTTGAGGCGGGAAATCTCGCTCGCCTGATCTTCCGTCTTGGCTTTCAGCGCCTGCAGCTCCCGCTGGAGCTGCGACGCGGGTCCGGGCTCCGTGCCGCTGGCCGCGATCCGAACCAGTCTGAGCGAAGACTCCGCTTCGGCGAGCGTATCGCGGGCCCGCTCCTGGCTGGCATCGGCCGCGGAGCCCGGCAGGTCAGCCTCGTGCCGCGCGAAGCCTCCACGGCCGATCTGGCTCTGCAAACGGTTGATGAGAGAGGCCTGCTCGCGCGTCTTGGCGCGCAGCGCGTCAATCTCCGACCGCAAGGCGAGTTCGCCCTCGAATCGCGGATCGGCCAGCGATTGACGGTTGCGGTTGCCGCGTGTCGTCAGCGCGGTCGACAAACGGTCGATCTCCGACTGCTGCTGCGCGTTGATGGTCGTCGCTTCCTCGAGCGCAACGCCCTGCCGGCGCGCCGCCTGCGTAAGCTCGGCAAGCTCGCGGTCCCGATCGAACAGCAGCTTCTTGGCCTCCGCGAGCCTTGCCTCGACCTTTGGCAGCCGGTCGCTGATCGTCAACTCCAGCACGCGCCGGGCATTCTGGTTCTCTTCGAGGATCGCGCCGATCTCGGTTTTTTGCGTCTCGAGGGCTGAAATGCGGGCGTCGCGCCGGTTGATCTCGATGAGCTGGCGCGTGCGTGCGAGCTTCGTCTCTTCCAGGTCCTTCTCGAGCCGATGGACGCGAACGGCGAACTCCGCCTTCATGCGGTCGCGATCGGCCCTGATCTCGGCCCCGCTCACCGGGATGTTCTGCTTGATGCGCTGCGTCGTGATGCGCACGGCCCGCGCCCACAGAGCCGGCGCCACCAGCAGCGCGAGCAGGCCGGCCGCAAGGAAGCCGAGCGCCAGCAGCATACCGGACTGGATCGAGATCACCGTGCTAACCTCGGCTCGTCGGGAGACGCATTTGCATCCTCAAGGCCATACGACAGGAGGCTGCACACGACAAGCTGCCGCGCCCGGCGACAGGCGGCGATGTGAGCACAAGAACCCGAGGCAAGCCCAAGTTCCCGCATTATCGACAACGATCAGAATGGGTTCCAGGTTGGACGCCGCGTATACTTCAGATACCCGACGTTGGCACCTATGCGCAGCCCGACGCCGGCGCGAATGGGTGCCAGCACGATGTCGTCGTTGGTCTGGAACGTGACGCCGACGCCGCCCACCACATAGGCAGAACCTGCCACGCCGGGGAAACGCTGGTAGATGTCGCCCGGGTCATGCAGGTTGTAGACGAGCACCATGACCTTTGATCCCTCGGCGCCCCAGTCGTAGCCGATGGATGGTCCCTGCCAGTAGACGCGGTGGATGCCGGCATCCTTCGTGTAGAGCATGCCCTCGCCATAGCGCAGGCCGGCAACGATGGCGCCGCCGGCGTCCTGGCCGAGGATGTAGCCATTGGGACGGCCCTGCTTCTTGAAGGCGTACTCGATCGCTTTCGCCAGGCCCTGGCTCACGGAGCCGAAGAAGCCGTGCCCGACGTCGAGAATTTCGTTGCTGGAGTAGGTCCCGCGTTCCTCGTCGCGGTAGCCCGGAGGCGGACCGTAACGCCCGTCATAGTCGCGCGGCCCATAGCCACGATCGTAGGGCGCGGGAGGAGGCGCATAGGGCTGGCCATAGCCGGACTGCGGCGGCGGCGGACGGTTGTAGTCTGCATACTGGCCGTCGTAGTGCGGCGGAGCCTGATAGCCCTGGCCATACCCGCCCTGCGCGGTCGTGGCGCCTGTCCGGGGAGGCGAATAGGCATCGTTGTAGGGCTGCGTCCCACGCGGCGCATACGCGTCATTGGCGGGCGCACGAGACGGGGCGTAGGCGTCGCTGCGCGGCGCGTAGCTGTCTTGTGTCGCCTGTCCGCGTGGAGCGTAGGCATCATTGCGGGACGGAGAATAGGCATCGCCCTGCGGCGACGCCTGTCTGTAATAGTCCTCGCGCTGCTGGAAACGCTGGTCGCCGCTCGACCAAGGCTGCTGGTCCTGCGCCATCGCGGAGGCGCACAGGAGGAGCGCGAACGTCGCCGCAGTAGCGCCGGCGGCGCGGGCACGAACCGAATAAACCATCTTGCGGACCTATTCGCTGCGCCGGCGCCCTAGGGGCTCAAGGGGGCTCGCCGTCGACCTATGGTGAACAACGTATTGCCATCCGGTACATTCCACTCAAAGTGTTACCAAAGTGTGGCCGGACGGCTGCGGTCGGCGGCTAGCGCACCGGCGCGAGGGGGCCACGCCCCCACGCGACATAGGGCGGATTGAGAAGACGGCGGTCCGCTTTGCCGTAGGGTAGCGGTGCGCCGTCGAGCCCGGTCACGATGCCCCCTGCGGCGAGGAGAATCGCATCGCCGGCGGCGGTATCCCACTCGCAGGTCGGACCGAAACGCGGGTAGAGGTCCGCTTCCCCGTTTGCGACGAGACAGAACTTCAGCGACGATCCGGCCGTCTTGCGTTCGCTGATCCGATAGCGGGCGAGGAACGTCTCGGTGTCTTTGCTCATGTGGGAGCGGCTGGCGATGGCGGTGAGAGCGGTCTCGTCCGGCTCCCGGGTCCTGAGTCGCCGGCTGCTCAGGGTCTCGAGGCTGCCCGCTCCCGAATCCGGGCCGACGACGATCTCGACAGCATTATCGGCGGCAAGCGTCACGAACAGCCGCGAAACCGCCGGCGCATAGACGAGACCGAATACGGGCCTGCCTCGATCGATCAGCCCGATGTTGACCGTGAACTCCGGGCGCCCGGCTATGAACTCGCGCGTGCCGTCGAGCGGATCGACCAGAAAGAACCGATCGCCGATCACGGGCATGCCGTTTGCGGCGACAGCTTCCTCGGCCGCCACCGGCACGCCGGGCGCGACGCGCGCCAGCGCCGCCAGGATGACGGCCTCGGCGTCCCGATCCGCGACAGTCACGGGCGTGCGATCGGCTTTCGTTTCGACGGCGACACCGGCGTGAAAGTGCGCCATCTCGATGCGTCCGGCCTCGAGCACCGCGCCGAACAGGGCCTGAGCCAGCTGCAATTGATCGATTGACGCCATGTGCAAAGGGCCTGCCTTTCGATTCGCGCGCCTGCCGTGCGCACCGTGATGGCCCGGCTGTGACCGGGTATCACCACCGGTTGTGATGAAAAAACAATACTGCCGGGCGGTGGTGCCACCAAACGCTTGGCAGGCCCGCTGCGAAGCATGTATCAAGGAAGAACGATGTACGCGCAAGCAGGCGCCTGGTGCCCGCGCATGTGTTCCGAGTTCGCGGCTGTGGCGGCCCACCCGACGACCTCCGAGGACAAGAAATGAACCAGCGCGTTCAACCAACCGACCTGGAACTGGCCGCCCTTCTGTCGAGCAAGATCTGCCACGACATCATTGGGCCGGTCGGTGCGATCTACAACGGCCTCGAGATTCTCGACGAGGACGATGACGCGGAAGCCAAAAGCTACGCGCTCGACGTCATCCGCAATGTCACCCAGCAGGCTTCGGCGCGCCTGCAGTTCGCGCGCTTCGCCTTTGGCGCCGCCGGATCGGCAGGAGCCCAGATCGACCTCGGCACGGCCGAGCAGATCAGCCGCGGCTTCATCGGCAACGCCAAGCACAAGCTCATCTGGCGCGCCATGCCGGGCCAGATGGCCAAGGACAAGGTGAAGCTGCTGCTCAATATGCTCGCCAACGCCGTTTCCGCGCTGCCGCGCGGCGGCGAGATCGAGGCACGCGTCTCCGGCACGCTCGAGCGCCCCGCCTTCATGCTGATCTGCCGCGGCGTCGGCGCCCGGCCGCCGCAGCACCTAGCCGACTTCGTCGCCGGAAACGAGCCGCCGGCGCTCGATGCCATGTCGATCCAGCCCTACTACACGTGGCGCCTCTCGGGCACGGCGCACATGCGCCTCGCGATCCGCAAGGACGGCGCCGATGTCATTCTCGCTGCGACGCCTGAGACCTGACGCGCCCGCAAGGCATTCTTAATCCGTTTCAACCAATTCTTTCTCCGTGGGACCGAGCTGCGCGGCTTGTCCCGCCATGACTTGTGCGAGGCCCGCGATGAAGACCTGCCTGATCGTCGACGATTCAAATGTCATCCGGAAGGTGGCGAGCCACATTCTCGAAAGTCTGGGCTGCGCACTCAACGAAGCAGAAAGCGGCGAGGCGGCCATCGAGCATTGCCAGCAGCAGATGCCGGATGTCGTTCTCCTGGACTGGAACCTGCCGCGGATGAGCGGCATCGATTTCATCACGGCGCTGCGCCGGTTGCCGAACGGACAGAAACCGGTGGTGTTCTACTGCACGACGGAGAACGACCCCATCGATATCGCGCGGGCCCTGTCGGCCGGCGGCGACGACTACATCATGAAGCCTTATGACCGCGCCGGCGTGCAGGCCAAGTTCGTCGAAGCGGGCCTCGCCTAGGTCCTGGTCTCTTTAGACCGACGCCGTTGGATTTGTCTGCCGCGCGGCTTGTGCTTGCGGCCGTGCCGCCAGGGCCACTCCGGCCAGGATGAGCACGAACCCCACGATATGGTAGCCGCGCAACGGCTCGCCCAGCAGCGAAACCGCAAGGCAGATGCCGAACGGCGGGATCAGGTGCAGGAAGACCCCCGCCCGGCCCGGCCCGATCAACTCGACCCCCCGCTGCCAGCACAGATAGGCGATCAGGCTCGTGGCAAGCCCCGTGTAGAGCACGGCGAACACCGTCAACAGGTCCGCGTGCCACTGAAAGCCCGCGCCAAGCTCGAGGATCGCAAAGGGGATATTGGCCAGCGATGAGACGACCGACATCGCGAACAGGAACGTCACGCCGCTCACCTGCGGGCGCAGGCGCAGACATGCCGAATAGACCGCCCACAACAGCATGTTGGCGAGGATGATGATGTCGCCACCATTGAGCGACAGCGACAGCAGCCGATCCAGATCGAGCTGGGAGATGATCGCGACGACGCCCAGGAACGAGACCAGAATGCCGGTCACCTGTGCAAACCCGAGGCGATCGCCGAAGATCAGGAAGCTCGCGGCAGCGATCAGCGCCGGCGCGGCCGAGTTGAGCACGCCGACATTGATCGCCGTCGTATAGAGCAGGCCAACGAACTGCATCGTCCCGAACAATGCCCCACCCGCGATCGCAAGCAGGATCATGGTGATCGGCTTGCGCCTGAGGCTCGCGCGATCGGCCTTGAGCGTCGGGCCGTACAAAGCCGCGATCACGATGGCGACCAGCGCCCAGCGCAGCACGGAGAGCCCGGCGGGAGGAACGTGCCATGCGATGGCGCGCGCCAGCACGTGGTTGCCTGCCCAGCAGAGCGCGGCGACGGGAAGCAGAATGTAGGCGAGCCTGGCGTTTCCGTCCGGCGTGTTCATTGGTCTTCTCGTTGTTGTGCCGGTACCGGTTCAGCGGCGCAGCGCTACTCCCACTCGATGGTCCCTGGCGGCTTCGAGGTTATGTCGTAGACGACGCGGTTGATGCCCTTGACCTCGTTGATGATCCGCGTCGCCATGCGGCCCAGCAGATCGTGCGGGAATTGATAATAGTCGGCCGTCATTCCATCCGTCGACGTGACGGCGCGCAAGGCGCAGACGAAGTCGTAGGTGCGACCATCGCCCATGACGCCGACGGTGCGCACCGGCAGCAGCACGGCAAAGGCCTGCCATATCTCGTCATAGAGCCCGGCCTTGCGGATTTCGTCGAGATAGACCGCATCCGCCTTGCGCAGGATGTCGAGCTTTTCTTCGGTGATCTCGCCCGGAATGCGGATGGCGAGGCCGGGTCCGGGGAAGGGGTGCCGGCGCACGAAGCTCTCCGGCAGGCCGAGCTCACGCCCCAAGGCGCGCACTTCGTCCTTGAAAAGCTCGCGCAACGGCTCGACGAGCTTGAGGTTCATGCGCGCCGGCAGGCCGCCCACGTTGTGGTGCGACTTGATGGTGACGCTCGGCCCTCCGGTGAAGGACACGCTCTCGATCACGTCAGGATAAAGCGTGCCCTGGGCGAGAAACGCTGCGCCGCCGATTTTGCGCGCCTCCTCCTCGAACACGTCGATGAACAGCCCGCCGATGGTCTTGCGCTTCTGCTCGGGATCGGTCTTTCCGGCGAGCGCTGCGAGAAAACGCTGACGCGCATCGACGTGGACGAGAGGGATATTGTAGTGACCGCGGAAGAGCGACACGACCTCCTCGGCCTCGTTGAGGCGCAACAGCCCATGATCGACGAAAATGCAGGTGAGCTGGTCGCCGATCGCCTCGTGAATGAGGACGGCGGCCACCGCACTGTCGACGCCGCCCGACAGACCGCAGATGACGCGCTCGCGCCCGACCTGAGCGCGGATGCGGGCAATCTCGCTGGAACGGAAATGGCGCATGGTCCAGTCGCCCGGAAGCCCCGCGATGCGGCGGACGAAATTGCCCAGCAGCGCGCTGCCGCGCGGCGTGTGCGCCACCTCCGGATGGAACTGCACGGCATAGAGCTTGCGCTTCTCGTCGGCGATGGCGGCGAACGGAGCGCCCTGGGATACGGCAACGACCTTGAAACCCTCCGGCAGCCGCGTCACGCGATCGCCGTGGCTCATCCAGACGGTGTCGCGCTCGCCGCGTTTCCACACATCGGCGAAAAGCGCGTTGTCGCTCTGCACCTCGATTTCTGCCCGCCCGAACTCGCGATGGTGGCCGCCTTCGACCTCGCCACCGAGCTGCGCCACCATGGTTTGTTCGCCATAGCAGATGCCGAGCACAGGCAGGCCTGATGTGAAGACCCAGTCGGGAGCGCGCGGCGTGCCCATCTCGGTCACGCTGGCCGGTCCCCCCGACAGGATGACGGCACGGGGCTTGAGGCGCGACAGCGCGTCCTCGGCCTGGTGGTAGGGAACGATCTCGGAATGAACGCCGTGCTCGCGCACCCGCCGCGCGAGGAGCTGCG
>JBFWWW010000163.1:0-9276 GCA_050245975.1 Hyphomicrobiaceae bacterium | reverse complement strand
CGCAGCCGATGGCGAGGGACAGACCAGCGCCGCCCCTGCCGACGAGGTGGTGGCCGATATTGTGAAAGCAGGCGGCAAGGCGGTTGCGAGCCTCGACAGCGTCGCCGAACCCGCCAGCGCCGAGCGCATCATCAAGACCGCAATCGACAGCTTCGGCCGCATCGACGGCGTCATCAACAACGCAGGCATCCTGCGCGACCGGATCTTCCACCGCATGAGCGTGGTCGACTTCGAGCTGGTCGTGAAGGTGCACCTGTTCGGGTCCTTCTACGTGGCCCGCGCCGCGGCACCCTATTTCCGCGAGCAGGGCGGCGGCGCCATGGTGCACTTCACGTCGACGTCCGGCCTCGTCGGCAATTTCGGGCAGGCGAATTACGCCGCCGCGAAGCTCGGCATCGTCGGCCTGTCGAAATCGATCGCGCTCGACATGCAGCGGTTCGGCGTGCGCTCGAACTGCATCGCGCCGTTCGCCTGGAGCCGCCTCATCGGCACCATACCCACCGAGACGGAGGACGAGAAAGCGCGCGTCGAGCGCATGAAGCTCATGAGCGCGGACAAGATCGCTCCGCTCGCGGCCTACCTGTGCTCCGATGCGGCCCGCGACGTCAGCGGGCAGGTTTTCGCGGTGCGCATGAACGAGATCTTCCTGATGAGCCAGTCGCGTCCCATCCGCTCCGTGCACCGTTCCGATGGATGGACCGTCAACAGCATTTCGACGCAGGCCATGCCGGCGCTCAAGGCTTCATTTTTCCCCCTCGACAGATCGGCCGATGTATTCTGCTGGGATCCGCAATAACGAAGGACGCCGGAATGGCCGACGACAAAAACATCGGGATCAGCGCCTACGGAGCCTATCTGCCGCGCTTGCGTCTTGCGCGTCGCGCCATTGCCGAGACCAACGCCTGGTTCAATCCCGCGCTCAAGGGCCTCGCCAAGGGCGAGCGCACCATGTGCAACTGGGACGAGGACGCGGTGACCATGGCCGTCGAGGCGGCACGCGATTGCCTCGCCGCGCACGACCGCGATGGCGTTGCCGCCGTCTGCCTGGCCTCGACGACGCTGCCGTTCAAGGACCGCCTCAACGCCGGCATCGTGTCCGAAGCGCTCAATCTCAAGCCGTCCATTGCCGCGCAGGATGTCGGCGCCTCGCAGCGCGCCGCGACATCGGCGCTGGTGGCCGCGCTGCAAGCCGTCCGCGGCGGCGCAGGACCGACGCTGCTTGTCGCTTCGGAGAAACGGCGCACCAAATCCGCAAGCCCGCTTGAATTGCAAACGGGCGACGGCGCGGCGGCTCTGCTGATCGGCGGCGGACCGGCCATCGCGCAGCTGATCGCGCACGCGACGCAAACGGTCGACTTCGTCGATCATCATCGCGGGGAGGACGCCGAGTTCGACTACACCTGGGAGGAGCGCTGGATCCGCGACGAAGGCTACAACAAGATCGTGCCGGCAACGCTGTCCGAGCTGTTCTCGAA
This sequence comes from Hyphomicrobiaceae bacterium, assembly GCA_050245975.1. Lineage (GTDB taxonomy): Bacteria > Pseudomonadota > Alphaproteobacteria > Rhizobiales > Hyphomicrobiaceae > JBFWWW01. The sequence continues at coordinate 7,801 of JBFWWW010000163.1, read as the reverse complement.
GACCGCCACGAAGCCCGGCGAGATCACGCACTTCATCATGCCGTGCGTTTTGCCGCGCGTGGCGGCCGGCATCGCCAAGCGGGCCGGCATCCCCGACGGTGCGGTCCGTGAAAATCTGCAGGCCGTTTGCGGCGACACGGGCACGGCCCATCCGCTGGTCATGCTGGCCGATTGCCTGGCGTCCGCCAAAGCCGGCGACAAGATCCTGCTGCTGGGGTTCGGCCAGGGATGCGACGCGCTCCTGCTGGAAGCAACGCCGGAACTTGCCAGGCTTCCGCCGCGGCTCGGCGTGCAGGGGCATCTGGCGCGTCGCCGCGAGGTCGCCAACTATGCGCGCTTCCTCGCGTTCAACGACCTCGTCACGATGGACCGCGGCATGCGCGCGGAGGGCGACAAGGGCACACCGCTCTCCTCGCTCTATCGCAACCGGCGCATGCTGACGGGCTTCGTCGGCGGTCGCTGCAGCAAATGCGGCACGTTGCAATTCCCCAAGACCAACGTCTGCGTCAACCCCAACTGCAACGCGTTTCACACGCAGGAGGATCAGCCGTTCGCCGACATGCCGGCGCGCGTCCAGTCCTATACCGCCGACCGGCTGACCTATTCGCCCGATCCGCCGGCCTACTACGGCATGGTGACGTTCGAGCAGGGCGGGCGGCAGATGATCGACTTCACCGACTGCGACGAAGAAAATGTCGCCGTGGCCGCGACCATGCGGATGATGTTCCGCGTCAAGGATCGCGACCCGCAGCGCGGGTTTACCCGCTACTACTGGAAAGCGGCGCCGGCATCCCCGCCGGCCAAGGCCTAGGAGAACCAAACATGGCCAGCGGAATTCGGGACAAGGTCGCCATTCTCGGTATGGGCTGTTCGAAGTTCGGCGAGCGGTGGGACAAGGAAGCCGACGACCTGATGGTGGAAGCCTTCGAGGAAGGCCTTCAGGACGCCGGCATCGAAAAGAACCAGATCCAGGCGGCCTGGCTCGCCACGGCGATAGAAGAACAGCATGTCGGCAAGTCCGGCGTGCCGCTCGCCGTGGCGCTGCGCCTGCCCTATATCCCCGTGACGCGCGTCGAGAACTATTGCGCGAGCGGCACGGAAGCCTTCCGCGGTGCCGTCTACGCCGTTGCCTCCGGTGCGGCCGACATCGCCCTGGCGCTTGGCGTCGAGAAGCTGAAGGACACCGGGTACGGCGGCCTGCCCCAGCGCGGCCGCGGCGCGCTCAACACGATGTACTGGCCGAACCTCTCGGCACCGGGCTCCTTCGCCCAGCTGGCGACCGCCTACCGCGCCAAGCATCGCGTGAATGCCGGCGACCTGAAGCAGGCGATGGCGCATGTCTCTGTGAAAAGCCACGACAACGGCTCCAGGAACCCGAAGGCGCATCTCACAAACAAGATCACCGTGGATACGGTGCTCAACGCGCCGATGGTGGCGGAGCCCCTCGGGCTTTTTGACTGCTGCGGCGTCAGCGACGGCGCCGCGTGCGCCATCGTCACGACGCCGGAGATCGCGCGCGGCCTCGGCAAGACCGACATCATTTCCGTCAAGGCGCTGCAGCTTTCCGTCTCGAACGGCACCGAAGCGCAGCACAACTCCTGGGACGGCAGCTACTTCATGACGACGCGCATCGCATCCAAGCGCGCCTACCAGGAAGCCGGCGTATCGGATCCGCGCAAGGAAATCGATCTCATCGAGGTGCACGATTGCTTCTCGGTTACCGAGCTCGTGACGATGGAAGATCTGCACATCTCGCCGGAGGGCGGTGCGGTGAAGGACATCCTCGACGGGTTCTATGATGCCGACGGCACCATCCCCTGCCAGATCGACGGCGGGTTGAAATGCTTTGGCCATCCGATCGGCGCATCGGGCATGCGGATGATTTACGAGATGTACCTGCAGATGCAGGGAAAGGCCGGCGCCCGGCAACGGCCCGAGCTGCCGCGCTATGGCCTCACGCACAATCTTGGCGGCTTCCCGCACCAGAACGTGTGCTCGATCTCGATCATCGGGCGCCACGGCGCATAACGCGCCACCCTGCGGGCAAAAAAAGCGGGGACCAGACCGGTCCCCGTTTCAGTTTCCAAGCGAAGACGTGCGAAAATTCCTTCAGGCCGCGACGTGTTCGTCGTTCGGGTCGCGAAGCACGTAGCCCCGACCCCAGACCGTCTCGATGTAGTGCTTGCCGCCCGTCGCCGCCTGCAGCTTCTTCCTGAGCTTGCAGATGAAAACGTCGATGATCTTCAGCTCCGGCTCGTCCATCCCGCCATAGAGGTGGTTCAGGAACATTTCCTTCGTCAGCGTCGAGCCCTTGCGGAGCGAGAGCAGCTCGAGCATCTGGTATTCCTTGCCCGTCAGGTGCACGCGCTGCGCGTTGACCTCCACCGTCTTGGTGTCGAGGTTCACCTTGAGCTCGCCCGTCTCGATGACCGACTGGGCGTGACCCTTCGAGCGGCGGACGATCGCCTGAATGCGGGCCACCAGCTCGTCCTTGTGGAAGGGCTTCGTCATGTAGTCGTCGGCGCCGAAGCCGAGGCCGCGAACCTTGTCCTCGATGCCGGCGAGGCCGGAGAGAATCAGGATGGGCGTCTGAACCTTCGAGACCCGGAGCGTCTTCAGAACCTCGTAACCGCTCATGTCCGGCAGGTTGAGGTCGAGAAGGATGATGTCGTAATCGTAAAGCTTGCCGAGGTCTGCGCCTTCCTCGCCAAGATCGGTCGTATAAACGTTGAAGCCCTCGGACTGGAGCATCAGCTCGATGCTTTGCGCCGTTGCGCTATCGTCTTCGATCAGAAGGACCCGCATATCTCGCCTCTTTCTCCCGACCTGGTCCCAGGCCCGCTGCCCCGACGTTAGTGAGAACGCAACCAGCCGTTCAACTAATGCAATCTTAGCAACTTAGCCTGCAGAAGTTAACAAAACCTAATTTACTCTTGCAAACATGCGCAAATTTGGACAGAGGCGCGGTAATACTTGAGCAACGTACCTGTCACAGCCCGCCGCGGCATTCGCCGCATCAGGGCCGCCAGCTTCTTCGATCCCGCTGTCTCAAGGCATCCCTCGGATACCGCCCCTGTCGGCCGCCGGACGACGTGTTTCAGGCCGGTATCGCCCTGAAACGCCCAGCAGCCGACCCCCTCGGAACGGCATGATCGAACCGTAGCTGATTTGCGATTCAGCCCCTAGGGGGGTACAAAAAAAAACTGGTCCACGGGCCGCAACTGGGGGAGCCCGACAGTCTGCGAATATTTTACCGCAACTTAAAGCGTCACTGCTAACCTCCCGGATAGCATCGGAAATCGGTCCTGCGGCCCCCGCATTGGCCTTCCGGTGGTAGCCGCAATCTTGGACGTCGGTCCGTTCCTCGTGGCACGGATACTGTTTCAGAGGACGCGGTTCGAGTGCGTCAGGGGTATCGAACATGAAGGCCAGGGACACCATGCTGCGGACGAAGCGTTTCGACGTCGACGAGAGAGCGCGCAAAGTCGCCGATATCGAGTCCATGATCCGCGATCTCGAGACCATGGCCTCCGACCTCACCAGGCAGATCGCGGCCGAGGAAGAGCGCAGCGGCGTCAAGGATCCGAGCCATTTCGCCTACTCGACCTTCGCCAAAGCCGCCTCGCAGCGCCGCGAGAACCTGACCAACACGACCGACAAGCTTCGCCTTCAGCTCGATGACGCGCGGCGCGCCCACGAGGATGCGCTGAGCGAGTTGCAGAAGCTCGAAGCCAGCGACGGCATGGACGGAACCCGCCGTGGGCCGGGACCGGATCGCCCGTTTCCCGTTCGCTGACAGGCGGCTGCAGCACCCATATCGACAAGCCCGCGCCGGCGCTCTAACACCATCCAGGTCAGCTGTTCGATTCCCCGGTTCGGTTGGGAACGATACCCGTCGAGACGGCCCATGAGACGGCGCGCTATCTGGATCTGCATCAGTGCAGGCTTGGTGCTCGGCGGCTGCTCCAGCGCACCGCTTCCGGCGTTGCCCCCGCCTGTGACCACCGGCGCGACGGACGTATCCCCGCCGACGGCCGCGCCGCAAAACGCCACCGATCTCTATGCCACCATCGCCCGCAAGGCTTTGCAATGCTGGTTCGGGCCCAAAGGCCTGCTCACGCCGACGCACATCTTCAACGCCGAGGCGGCCCCCGAGTCCAAGGGCGGCGGCGCCGAGATCACCATTCACGAGCGTGACCCGGAATCGCGCGACCCGCGGGGCTTGCGCGCTTACCGCATCGCGATATCGCAAACCCTGGCGGGCGGCGCCACAGCCACGCCGGAGAACCTGAGGATGCCGGCGGCCACCGCCGAGCGCATGGCGCAGGACATCGAGCTCTGGTCGCAGGGGAAAGAGAGCTGCGCGACGGCCGATCTCGTTCCGCCGATGCCCTTCCCGGATCCGCAGGGCGCCGTGCTGTCCCGCAAGACCAAGAAATAGATCTGCCCCGCGCGGCGCTGAACGCAGCACGGGGACAGAACCACGGGCACTTCGGACTTCAGCTGCGATAGTCCTGGATGCGCGTCGCACGCAGGCCGGGCAGGCCATGCCGTTCGATGGAGCGCTGCCAGGAGAGGAACTCGTCGACCGTCAGCTTGTAGCGGTCGCACGCTTCCTCAAGGCTCAGCAGGCCCCCCCGCACGGCTGCAACGACTTCAGCCTTGCGCCGGATCACCCAGCGCTTGGTGTCGCGCGGCGGCAGATCAGCGATCGTCAGCGGGCTCCCGTCAGGCCCGATGACATAGCGCATGCGCGCTCTGTACTGTTGCTCGGTCATGGTACTCTTACACTCTATCCGACCCGGCCACGACCCTAGACCAACTCAATTAAAAACGACCTAAATGATCCGGTAAATACAGTGACAATCTACTCGTCGTGTTTTGTTTGCGTGATGGTTAACGTTAATTCTTGACTATGACTTGAACAATTCACGCCAAATTTGCACACGACCTCGCCGATCGTCCCTCTGTCCGCCCCCGGTCTGCGCGATACGCACAATTGGTGCCCGGAGCCCCGGCGCCTGTTGCGGGCAGCGTGGCGGCCCGCTATGAGAGGCGCGCAGCTTCCCCGCCTGGTAAATGCGGCAGGGCCGAAGATTGCGGGCCTCGTAATCCAGGCCTCCCGGCGCGCGTCCCGATCAGATCGGGCAGCCAAAAAGATGATATGCCGAAGACTGGCCCATCCCTGACCCCGCCGCCCCCGCCCCGCACCAGCGGCCGCGTGGTGGTCGCCATGTCGGGCGGTGTCGACTCGGCCGTCGCGGCCGCCCTCCTCGTCCGGCAGGGCTATGACGTCATCGGCATCACGCTCCAGCTCTATGATCACGGCGAGGCCGTGGGCCGGTCCGGCACCTGCTGTGCCGGTCAGGACATCCACGACGCCGGCCGCGTCGCGCGCAAGCTCGGCATCCCGCACTACGTCCTCGACTACGAGCAGCGCTTCAAGTCCGTCGTCATGGACAGCTTCGCCGCAAGCTACATGGCCGGCGAGACGCCGGTGCCGTGCGTCGCCTGCAACAGCCAGATCAAGTTCCAGGACCTGCTCGAGACCGCCAGGGGGCTCGATGCCGAGCACATGGCGACGGGACACTACGTCCAGCTCCGGACCGGCGCGTGCGGCCCCGAGCTCTACCGCGCCGCCGACCCCGAGCGCGACCAGAGCTACTTCCTGTTCAACACGACGCGCGCGCAGCTCGCAACGCTGATGTTTCCGCTCGGCGGACTGCGCAAGAGCGAGGTCCGCGCGCTGGCCGCCGACCTCGATCTTCCGGTCGCCGAGAAGGCGGACAGCCAGGACATCTGCTTCGTGCCGAGCGGCCGCTACACCGATGTCATCGAGCGCCTGAAGCCGGGCGCCGCCGAGCCCGGCGACATCGTCCACGTCGACGGGCGCGTGCTCGGCCGGCACACCGGCATCATCAACTTCACCGTCGGCCAGCGCCGCGGCATCGGCATCGCCGGCACGGCGGAACCGCTGTACGTGATCCGCCTCGATGCCGACGCCGGCCGGGTGGTGGTCGGCCCGCGCAGCAGCCTGAGCATCGGCCATATCGAGCTCAGGGACGTGAACTGGCTTGCGGATCAAGACCTTGAGACATTCGCTCAGGACGGCATGCCGATGCACGTGCGCGTCCGCTCGAGCCAGGCGCCACGCCCGGCGGTGCTGTTCCCCGGTGCGGGAACCGCAACGGTCGTTCTTGATAGCGACGAGCTTGGCATTGCGGCCGGACAGGCTTGCGTGTTTTATGCGGATGATCAGCCGCAGGCGCGTGTTCTCGGCGGGGGATGGATCGCAAGAGCAGCGCGCCGCAGCGTCCGTTCAGGCGCCGTTCAGGCACCTGAACGACAGGTATTCGGATAACGGGCGCGGACCGATCCGGTTCGCGCGATAATGTGGCACGACTGAGGGAGTTCACGGGTTATGGATCCAACACTGCGCTCCGAGGAACGGCGATCCGGGAGCTTGCTGAAACGGATTAAGGAGCGCAGGCCCGACGCCTCCGTCATGGACGAGGACGCCGTTCGCAACGCCTACCGCCGCTGGGCGCCGGTCTACGACCACACGTTCGGACGCTTCGCCGCCGAGGGCCGCAAGCACGCCGTCGAGATCATCAATCAGCGCAAGGGGCGCGTGCTGGAAGTGGGCGTCGGCACCGGCCTGTCGCTTCCCGCCTACGGCCGCCACCTCGAGATCGTCGGCATCGACCTCTCGCCCGAGATGCTCGAGAAGGCGCGCGAGCGCGTCGAGGACGAGCGCCTGACGAACGTCACCGGCCTGCACGAGATGGACGCCAGCGAGCTGGCGTTCGACGACGGCGCCTTCGACACGGTCGTCGCCATGTACGTGATGACCGTCGTTCCCGATCCGGAGAAGGTGATGCGCGAGCTGGCCCGCGTCGCGCGGCCCGGCGGCGAGGTCATCCTCGTCAATCACTTCAGCACCGAGGACGGCATGCGCGGCTGGGTGGAGCGGCGCATGGCGCCCTTCGCCGACATGCTCGGCTGGCGGCCGGTGTTCGATGTCGGCCGCGTCATGGTCTGCGACGAGCTCGATCTCGTCGAGAAGCGCGGCCTGCGTCCCTGGGGCCTGTTCACGATGATGCGCTTCGTCCGCCAGGCTTCGACGCGCCGGCCCATCGCTGCCGAATAGCGCTCTTTGCCGCACGGTGCGGGCGCCGCGCGATCGCGTGGCGACCCGTTGGCGATGCGTTTTGTCGCTCTTTGGCGGCGCCTCGACCATCGCCGCAGCGCCGGACGGCGTCGTCTGCCGCACGCATCCGGACGTTCTACGATCGCCTGGCGACACGTTGGCGACGCGTTTTGTCGCTCTTTGGCGGCGCCCGCGATGCGTCTGCCCCTTGATGCGTCCGGATCCGCGCGGAATGGCGCTTCCTTGACAGGGGCCGGTGCCGAACTTTATATCGCCCGATCCTGACGGCGGCGGAGTAGCTCAGCTGGTTAGAGCAGCGGAATCATAATCCGTGTGTCGGGGGTTCAAATCCCTCCTCCGCTACCAATCCCGCCCGCATTCATCACATCCGGCGGCCTGCCCGGCGATTGTATCTCCACCACGACACGCGGGGATATCCGGTGCCCTCCTCCCCACCTGTCATCCCCGCCGGAGCGCAGCGGAGAGCGGGGACCCAGGAGCCAAATGCGCGCGCTCGCCTGTGACGCTGGGTCCCGGATGGCCGCTGCGCGGCCTCCGGGATGACAAGTGAGCATGAATGTCCGCGCGAGGGGAGAGCGGGCAGTGGATGGCTCGATGACGGGCCGCGAAGCCTCGCTCACACGCGACCTC
>JBFWWW010000162.1:0-9343 GCA_050245975.1 Hyphomicrobiaceae bacterium | reverse complement strand
CACCGCCGTCAGGCGCGCCAGCGTTCCATCCACGCCGTCGATGACCAGGGCGACGCCGAGCCACAAAAAACTGCGCTCCCAGGCACCTTCCAGCGCCGCCAGTATCGCCAGCAGCGCGCAGACGACCCCGCAGGCGGTGAACACATGCACCCCTGCGGCGAGAAGACGTTGCGTGCTCGATGGGACAGGCATGGCGACCGGAGCCCGGATAAACCAAGAGCGCCTCGCGGGGAGGCGCTCCGTTTTAGCGCGATCATGCGGTAGGGCACAGAGAGCCGGTGCCAGCCGTCCGCCTACCAGCGATGCTTGATGGTGCCGCGGATTTGCAGATCCGAGTTGGGATCGAGCTTTTCTTCCGGAAACACCTTCTGGTCCTCGGATGCGCCGTAAAGCAGCTCGAGCCCGAAATCGAGCTTCGGCAGGATGCCGACCTTGCCGAGGCCCGGAATGCGCACTTCGGTGCCCCCGCTCTTGCCGGCAGCATCGGGAATCGACAGCGCTAGGCCGCTTTTGCCGGAATCAGGCGAAGGCGCCTCCAAACGCGTCGCGGGCGCCTCTTCAGTCGCCGGCGGAGTGCCGCCCTGAACCTGCTCGAACGCCGAGACGGAGCCCGGTCCGAGGGCCAAAAGCCCTATCATGTACAAAACCAGTCGCATCAATCGCATTGCTCTACCCCGCACACCTTCCGCCGGATCGGAACATGACCCTGGCGTGTCCCGAAAACAAGTCTGTTCCAAGACGACTTAAGGCCTTCCGAACATTTCGGAATCCGGGTGTGTTCCGTCCGCCATGGTGCCCCGGGGCCACAGTGCCACGCGGGCGCCCAAAATGAAAGAGCCGCCCGAAGGCGGCTCTCCCGTAGTCCTTGCGTTCTGGCCGAGGCTCAGAACTTCACGCGCATGCCGCCCGTGACCTGGCTGAAGTCCACCAGCGGAGCCAGAAGACCGGTGGCCGTCACATCGGCGCTGTAGTGGCGGTAGCCGAGGAAAATCTCGGTCGCCGCTGCGTCGATGTTCTGAACCACGCCGATGCCCCAGATGTCCATGCTGGTACCGGTAACAGCAGACAGAGGATTGAAACCTGTCGCCGTATAGCCCGTCGTGCCGGTGCCTGCACCCCAATCCTCGTTGCGCATGTACTCGGCATAGAGGTTGGTGTTGCCGAGGCCGGTCCAGTTGCGGCTGATACCGCCCTGCACCAACCATTGCGTGGCGTCCTTGCGGTCAGGCGTTGCCTGCCCCCAGTAGCCGCTGTTGCCGCCGGCATTGAAGTCGGCCGCCATGTAGTGGCCCTGGATGAACAGGCCGGTCGGGACGTGCATCAGCGCCAGCGAACCACCCCAGACATCAAGGCCAGGATCGTTCTTCGGCGTCGGTCCGGTGATGGCCGATGCTGTCTGCCAGTCACGTACGCGCTCCCAGCCGATGCCGGCCGCAACACGAACGCCATTGAACTCGTTGGCATAGCGCAGCATCGCGCCCCAGGAGTTCGCAGCTTCATTCATCGACGCCGACAGGATGAAGCCGTGAATGGTCGGGCTGTCATAGCGCAGACCTTCCTGGCGTCCCTGCGAGGCCGACGGATCACCGAAGGAGCCCCACTTCATGGCGTAGTAGTTGCCGGCCTTGTCGACCGTGTAGAAGCCGCCCTGCAACAGGATCGCGGACGAGCTGGCGATCACGCCGATGCCGCCGAGATCGATCGTGTTGACGACACCGGCCGTCTCCTGACGACCAACCGTCAAGCGACCGAGCTCTTTGTGCTCGATGAAGGCCGTCACGCGACGGGCGTCACCGAAGTAAGCGTCAACGTTCGACGCGTTGAACGAGCCCGGACCACCGATCTGGCTGCCGACCTTGCCGTCTTCGTCAAACTGATTGAGCTTGGACGACGTGCCGCCGGCCTCGATTTCAATCAGGATGTCGAAACCGACCTTCACGTTCGGCGTGACGGCGGCGCTGCCCAGGAAACCGAAGCGGCTCGACGAGTTCGTATTGTCGATGCCGACGTAGGTGCCGGAACGGTTGCCGTCATTCCAGTAGGTGATAAGGCGGTCGACCTGACCCGTGATGGTCAGCGACATCTTGCGGTTGCCCTTACGAGCGGTTGTTGCCTCAAGTTCGGCAACGCGCTCTTCCAGATCCGCGCAGCAATTGCCACCGAGGTCGGCAGCGTACGAGGAGCTCATACCCCATACGAGACCGGCCGTGGCGGCGATTGCGAAGCGACTGGTCGTCTTCATCAGTCCCCCGATCATATCGTTCTCCACTTAAAAGGTTCGATGCAGTCGTTTGCAGAAAGCACACGCGCAGCCCGGCGTGCTCCGTGTCCGGGCCTCGACGCACGCACGCGCGAGTGCGCAAGCGGCGAGAGCCGAACGCGTTACGCTATGGGACGCTACAGATACGGGAACGCAGAACAGGAGTGCGGCTGTTCAGATCGCCGGGCTTGCTTCCTGCCGCCCTCCTCTCGATCTCAACGGCTGCTGCCGCTGCGATCAACCTAGAGGAAAAGCGTTAAGACCTTGGAAGGCCCTGCCGCACGACTCGTAACACAGATGCAGGATTAGCCGAGCAACCCTGCTGTCGCAAACAAACGTGCGAGGAAAACTGGGCAATCCCTCCCGGTTGTGGCTGAACTGCCACGATTTTGAGCACCTGCGGCCACTTTTGAACAACACCTTCGGCAGTGCGGTCGTTCCGGGCGGAAATTCCGGTAGTGGAAAAGGGGGCGTCCGTCTGCAATGGAGGCCATCCGCCAGTCTGGGACGATCGATTCCTCGACTTCGAATCGAATCCGACACCTGGGCACCGGCCTCATGTCGGCGCATTTTGGACTTGAGGTCTCCAAAAATGAAAGAGCCGCCCGAAGGCGGCTCTCCCGAAGTCGTGTCCAACCGTTCCGATCAGAACTTCACGCGCATGCCGCCCGTGACCTGATGGAAGTCGTTGAGGTTGTTGGAGAGGTCCACGCCACTCGCAACGAACTCGTTGACGTTGTAGTTCCGGTAGCCGAGGTAAATCTCGGTGGCTGCCGCATCCAGGTTCTGGACGATGCCCAAACCCCAGATCCGCATACCGGTATCCGTCAGGCCCGTCGTGGTGGCAAAGCCTGCTGTCGTGTAGTTGATGCCAGCGCCGGTGCCCGCACCCCAGTCGTTGTTCTGGATGTACTCGCCGTACAGCACCGTGTTGCCGAGCCCGAACCAGTTCTTGGCAATACCGCCCTGGACCATCCACTGATTGGCGTCCTTGCGGTTCGTGTTCGCCTGGCCCCAGTAGCCGCTCAGACCACCGGCATTGAAGTCGACAGCCATGTAGTGGCCCTGCAGGAACAGGCCGGTCGGCACGTGCATGAAGGCCAACGAACCACCCCAAGCATCGAGGCCCGGATCGTTCTTCGGCGTGGGACCAGCGATGGTCGCAAGTGTCGCGAAGTCACGCACGCGCTCCCAACCGATGCCGGCCGCAACGCGGACGCCAGAGAATTCTCCGGCATAGCGCAGCATCGCGCCCCAGGAGTTCGCAGCTTCGTTGACCGACGCGGACAGGATGAAGCCGGCGAGCGACGGGCTGTCGTAGCGCAGGCCTTCCTGGCGGCCTTGCGAAGCAGCCGGATCACCCAGGTTGCCCCACTTGATGGCGCCCGTGTTGCCGAACTTGTCGGTCATGTAGAAGCCACCGTTCAACAGCACCGAGGAGCTGCTGGCGATTGCACCGACGCCGCCAAGATCGATCGTGTTGACGACACCAGCCGTCTCCTGACGGCCAACGGTCAGACGACCGAGCTGCTTGTGCTCGATGAAGGCCGTCACGCGACGGGCGTCACCGAAGTAGGAGTCGACGTTCGACGCGTTGAACGAGCCCGGACCGCCGATCTGGCTGCCGACCTTGCCGTCTTCGTCAAACTGGTTGACTTTCGACGACGTGCCGCCGGCCTCGATTTCGATCAAGATGTCGAAACCGACCGTGACGTTCGGCGTCACCTTGGCGCTGCCCAGGAAGCCGAAGCGGCTCGACGAGTTCGTGTTGTCGAGGCCGACGTAGGTACCCGACCGCAGACCGTCGTCCCAGAAGGTGATGATGCGATGCACCTGACCCGTGATGGTCAGAGACATCTTGCGGTTGCCCTTACGAGCGGTTGTTGCCTCGAGTTCGGCAACGCGCTCTTCCAGATCCGCGCAGCAATCGCCGCCGAGGTCGGCGGCTTTGGCGGTCGGCAAGCCGAGACCACCAACAAACAGACCGGCCGTAGCGGCGATTGCCAGACGGCTGGCCGACTTCCTCAGTCCCCCGATCATATGATTACTCCGTTGGACACAACCTGAACCGAACTCAATCGCACTACGCTGTAGGTACCGGATCGAATTCACTCTTAGTTTGGCTACTTCCCCAGTGACTGCACGACCGTCAGGTGCGATTGCCAATGAGGCCCTACCGAACCGTGCTGGATCAGGCTTAGCCCAACCGTTGAGCAGAGGTAAACAACCAATGGCCCCGGCGGCGCGCCTTTGCTCTGGAGCGTGGCACAAAGAGCACGATTCGACGCACCAAAGCCCCTTGCATCGACGATCGCGACCTGCTTTTGCGTGTCGCATGCGGCAGCGTCAGGGCCGTTTTTGTCCACTGGCATTTGCGCCTCACCAGCGTTGCGCAGATGCGACACGCGAGAACCCCACCCTTGGCGCAACCCTCGCAACATGCTGAAAGATAGGCACGAATGAGCGCAAGCCGCCCCCAGTCGCAGCCTCCTGCCAGTCCCCCGACGGCCGACATCGGTGTGATCGGGGCCGGACCTGCGGGACTGGCCGCCGCGCTCGCGCTCGCGCAGTCCTGTTCCGACCTGGACGTCCGCATCTTCGCCCCGCCGTTCGATGCGGCCCTTGCCGCGGCTGACACCCGGACTGCGGCGCTCATCGCCAGCAGCCTGGATTTCCTCACAAATCTTGGAGCCTGGTCGCGCGTGCCGGACACGGCGGCGGCGCTGACCGGCATCCGCATCATCGACGATCTGGGCCGCATCCTGCGTGCTCCCGAAGTGCTTTTTGGCGCTTCGGACGCGGGTTTGTCCGCTTTTGGCGTCAACCTCCCCAACACGGACATCGTCACGGCCCTGCGCGCGGCAACCGGACGCCTCCCGAACCTCGCCTTTATCCCCACCGCCGCCGTCACGGGGCTGCAGGCCGAGCCCGGCCGCGTGCTGCTTTCGACCGCTGAAGGCGCGACGCACCAGGTCCGCCTCGCGGTCGCCGCCGACGGCCGCCGCTCGCTCGCCCGCGCCGCTGCCGGCATCTCCGTCAGGACGCGGGACTACCCGCAGACGGCGATCGCGACACGCTTTGCGCATACGCGGCCCCATGGCGGCATCTCGACCGAGTTTCACAGGCCGCACGGTCCCCTGACGACGGTGCCGCTTCCGGGCCGTGCCTCGAGCCTCGTGTGGGTCGAGGCACCCGACACCGCGCGCCGGTTGTGCGCGCTGCCGCCGGACGACTTCGCCGATGCCCTCAGCGAGCGCCTGCAGGGCCTGCTCGGCGCGATCTCCGACGTCGGCCCGCGGGCGACGTTCGATCTCGCCGGCCTCGCCGCGGACCGCATGGGCGCACGCCGGATCGCGCTTGTCGGCGAGGCCGCGCACGTGCTGCCGCCCATCGGCGCGCAGGGCCTCAACATGAGCCTGCGCGATGCCGCCGCGCTGGCCGAATGCGTCGCCGCCGCCCGCTCCGCCGGCGCCGACATCGGCGACGATGCCGTGCTCGACCGCTACGACGCGCAGCGGCGCCTGGACGTGACGGCGCGCCACACGGCCGTCGATCTGCTCAACCGGTCGCTGCTGCTCGATCTGCTGCCCGTGCAGCTCGCACGCGGCGTCGGGTTGCATCTGCTGGCGACCATCCCCGCGCTGCGCCGGCTGGCGATGGAGAGCGGGCTTGCCAATGCCGGCCCCCTGCCGGCGCTGATGCGACGCGACGGCGGGCGCGGCCACGCGCTGCCGCAAGAGACTTGACGACGGCCGCCGGCCTCGGCCAAGACCCCGCCGATGACCTCAGCTCCATCCCGCCTGGACCGCATCAAGGCCCGCCTCAAGCCGCTGGCGACGCGCGCCCGCTACCGGCTGGAGTACATCGGTCTCAGGATCATCGTCGGGCTCGTGCGCGCGGTACCGATCGAGGTGGCCGCCGACGTCTCCGCGCGCTGCTGGCGCCTGCTCGCGCCGCTGCAGTTCCGCCACAAGCGCGCGCTGGAAAACCTCGCCATCGCGTTTCCCGAAAAGACGCAGGCCGAGCGCGAGGAGATCGCGCGCGCCATGTGGGCCAATCTCGGCCGCGTCATGGCCGAGACGATGCAGATCGACCGCCTGATCCGCCAGCCCGAGCGCATCGAGATCGCAAGCCCCCACATCTTCCAGCGCTACAAGGACAAGCTCGGGCCGCTGATCGGCGTCTCGCTGCACATGGGCAACTGGGAGCTCGCCATCTGGCCGCTGGCGCTCGCCGGCGCCAATCCCGCGGCCGTCTACCGCACGGTGAAGAACCCCCTCGTCGATGCCTACCTGCGGGCGCAGCGCCGCGATCTTTACCCCGGCGGCCTGCTCGGGCGCGGGCGCATCGACGGCTCCTTCGAGGAAGGCCAGAAGACCGCCCGCATCATCACCGATCACGTGCGCAAGGGCGGCCGGCTGGGCGTCATCTGCGACCTGCACGACCGCTACGGCATCGAGGTGCCCTTCTTCGGCACGCCGGCGCGCTCCGTCGCCATCCCGGCGATGATCGCGCGCCGCGTCGGCGCCCGCATCTGGATGGCGCGCTGCCTGCGGATCGGCACGCAGAGCCGTTTCCGCATCGAGATGAAGGAGCTCAAGGTGCCGCGCACGGCCAATCTGTCCGAGGATGTGCGCACGATCACGGCCGGCATGCAGCAGCAGTTCGAAGCCTGGATCCGGGAAACTCCCGAGCAATGGATGTGGTCGAACCGACGGTGGAGCTGACCCCATCGGGAGCGGACACGTGATGGCGACGCCCATGCTGCCGGCCGGCGTTCAGGCCGAGGTGGGCCGCCGCCTCGCCGGCGTTTCGCGCACGGCGCTTGCCGATGCCGCCGAGCGCCTCTCGCGCCGCTATCGCGACGGGCGCGCCTCCGCCGAGGCCGTCCACGGCGATATGGCGCTGCTCGCCTATCTCGTGACACGGCTGCCCGCCACGTATGCGGCCGCGACGCGCGTTCTGGGCGAGGTCGCCCGGCGCGCGCCGCAGTTCGCGCCCGCCTCGCTGCTCGATCTCGGCGCCGGCTGCGGCGCCGCGACGCTGGCCGCCCAGGCCGTCTGGCCATCGCTGGAGCGGTTCGATCTCGTCGATGGCCATGCGGGGTTGCGCGCTGCGGCCGAACACCTGACGGCTGCGGCGGGCCTCGACCCTCAGGCCGTGCACATCGCTGCGGGCGATCTGCGCCGTCTGCCGGCACATGGCGGCGCCGCCGACGTCGTCACGCTGAGCTACGTGCTCGCGGAGCTGAGCGACACGGAAATTGCGGGCGTGCTTGCTGCGGCTCGCGCGCGCACCGCCGGCTGCCTCGTCATCGTCGAGCCCGGCACGCCGGCGGGCTTTGCGCGCATCCGGCAGGCACGCGACGTATTGCGGGCGTCCGGCCTCCACATTCTCGCGCCCTGTCCGCATGGGGCCCCATGCCCGATGGTGGAGCCCGACTGGTGCCATTTCTCCGTCCGCCTGCCGCGGTCGCGCGACCACCGCCTCGCCAAGCGCGCCGATGCGCCCTTCGAGGACGAGAAATTCAGCTACGTGGCGGCGGCCACCGATGCGCTTGCGGGCGAGCCTGCCGCGGCCCGCGTCCTCTCGCCGCCGCTTGTCACCAAGGCCGACGCGACGCTGCGCCTCTGCACGGAGCGCGGCATTGCGGTACGGCGCATTCCGCACCGCGACAAAACCGGCTACAAAACGGCCAGGAAGCTGTCCTGGGGCGACGCCACGGACGCGCCCGACGACATGGAAAGGCCGACACGATGACCGCCAGCCGCACGCCCGCGCGCTTTTACGCGCCGCTCGCCATCGGCGCACCCGAGCCTCTGCGCCAGATGCCGCCGCGGCTTGAGCGCATGATCCATTTCGTGCCGCCGCACATCGAGAAAATCCGCAACCGGGTCAATGAGTTGATCCCGAATGTCGATGTCGTTCTCGGCAACCTGGAGGATGCCATTCCGGCCGACGCCAAGGTCGCCGCGCGGCAGGGGTTCATCGCTATGGCGCAGGCGCACGACTACGGCCAGACCGGCCTGTGGACGCGCATCAACGCGCTCAACTCGCCCTGGGCGCTCGATGACATCCTGGAGATCGTTCCCGCCGTCGGCGCCAGGCTCGACGTCATCATGCTGCCGAAGGTGGAGGGGCCCTGGGACATTCACTTCCTCGACCAGCTGCTGGCCTCGCTGGAGGCCAAGCACCACCTGCGGCGGCCGATCCTCATTCACGCCATCCTCGAGACGGCCGAAGGCGTCATGAACGTCGCCGACATCGCCGCGGCCAGTCCGCGCATGCACGGCATGAGCCTTGGTCCCGCGGACCTCGCCGCCTCCCGCGGCATGAAGACGACGCGCGTCGGCGGCGGCCATCCGGCCTACGGCGTGCTCGCCGACCCTGCCCCTGACGGCAAGGCGCGCGCCTTCGCGCAACAGGACCTGTGGCACTACACGCTGGCGCGCATGGTGGATGCCTGCGCGGCCTACGGCATCAAGCCCTTCTACGGCCCGTTCGGCGATTTCTCGGACCCGGCCGCGTGCGAAGCGCAGTTTCGCAATGCGTTCCTGCACGGGTGCGTCGGCGCCTGGACGCTGCACCCGAGCCAGGTGGACATCGCCAAGTCGGTGTTCAGCCTCGATCCCGCCGAGGTCGCCTTCGCCCGGAAGATCCTGGACGCCATGCCCGACGGCACCGGCGCCGTCATGATCGACGGCAAGATGCAGGACGACGCCACCTGGAAGCAGGCCAAGGTCATCGTCGATCTCGCCCGTCTGGTCGCGGCGCGCGATCCCGACCGCAAGGCCCTCTATGGCCTGTAAAATCGGCCTGCGACCGTCGTGTTGCAGAGGCCCGGATTGTCAGATCGCTGTTGGCCGTGATACCGCGGTTGCGGTGAAGGTTTTCCGCCACGCAATTGTCCGCCACGCGATTGGCGGATCGGTTTGAGAGTTGGGTTGATGACCAAGATTCGCGACGCGAAGTACAAGGTCGGCGATGTGGTCCAGCACCGCATCTACCCGTTCCGCGGCATCGTCTTTGACATCGACCCGGTGTTCGACAGCACCGAGGACTGGTGGGAATCGATTCCCGCCG
>JBFWWW010000161.1:0-9407 GCA_050245975.1 Hyphomicrobiaceae bacterium | reverse complement strand
AGGCGATCGGCTGGGACGGTTTCGAAGCGCGGCGAGCGGCGGCACAGGCCGAAGGCCGCTTGATCGGCATCGGTCTCGCCAACTACGTCGAAGCGACTGGTCGCGGCCCATTCGAAAGCGCCTCGATCAGGATCGGATCGTCGGGCGCGATCACCGTGCACACGGGTGCGACGGCTCAGGGCCAAGGCGTGCAGTCGATGCTGGCGCAGGTCGCCGCCGACGTGCTCGACGTGTCACCCTCTGCAATTCATGTCGTGGTCGGCG
Source organism: Hyphomicrobiaceae bacterium (assembly GCA_050245975.1). Taxonomy (GTDB): domain Bacteria; phylum Pseudomonadota; class Alphaproteobacteria; order Rhizobiales; family Hyphomicrobiaceae; genus JBFWWW01. The sequence goes on along the minus strand of JBFWWW010000161.1, from coordinate 9,143 downwards.
ACACGAACGGAACTCCAATGGGGCTCGGCGCATTCGCGAGCCGCCAGACCGTAACGGCCGGCAACGCCATGCTGGCCGCAGCGCGCGAGATCGCCGACAAGGCCAAGCGCGCAGTCTCCGCCATGCTCGAAGTGGCGCCTGACGACCTTGAGATTCGCGGCGGAAGAGTCGAAGTGAAAGGCGTGCCGGGCAAAGGCAAGTCGCTGGCGGAGGTCGCCGGCGCGATCGGCGGCGTGCCCGGCTTCGCGCTGCCCGGCAACATTGCGCCGGGTCTTGCGGCTGCCGTCGATTTTCAGACCAACGGCATCACCTATTGCAACGGATGCCACGCGGCGGAAGCCGAGGTCGACCCGGAAACCGGCAGCGTGCGGCTGACACGGTATGTCGTGGTGCACGACTGCGGACGAATGATCAATCCGATGATGGTCGAGGGCCAGGTGATCGGCGCGGTCGTGCACGGCATTGCCGCCACGCTGTTCGAGTGGATGCGGTACACGGACGACGGACAGCCGCTATCGGTAAGCTACGGCGAGTATCTGTTGCCGACCGCGGGCGAAATCCCTCGCATCGACGTGCTGCACATGGAGAGCCCGACGCCACAAAATCCACTCGGCGTCAAAGGTGCGGGCGAAGGCGGAACGATCGCGGCACCGGCAGCGGTGATCTCGGCGATCGAGGATGCCTTGCGGCCGCTCGGCGTCGAGATCACCGACTGGCCGCTAACGCCCGGGCGGCTGATGGCCCTGATCGACCAAGCCAAGGGCGCGCGCCACAAGCCACACTGACAATGTCGCAGATGTCAGCAGATGGCGCCGGTTCAATCGAACCGGCCCGGGGTCTGGTTACCCAGCGCCAGCATCATGTTGCGGTAATTCGAAATGCCGGCCGCGTGTGCCGTGCGGGCGGCCTGGTCGGCATCGCTGGCAGGTGGCGTTTCGTGCGGAAACAGCTCGTGGTGGCGCCGGCCGCGGACGAGAGTGGTCGAACAGATTGAGCCGGCATCGATCAACTTCTGCAGCGGCCGATTGCTGGCAGGCATGAAGTGCATGCAGATGCCGATGCGGCGGTCGGCGCTGCGATTGCCGGGCGAGCCATGGATCGTGCAGGTGTGATGCATGGACATTTCGCCCGGCTCGAGCGGCATCTCGACGGTGTCGTTCTCGTTGAACTGGTGCTCGACGACCTGCCCACTCGACAGCAGATTGTTCTTCACCGGTTCCAGCCGTGACGGCAACTGTCCCGACTTGTGGCTGCCGGGCAGCACGCGCATGCAGCCGCTCTCGCTGTCGGCGCGCGACAGCGCCAGCCACACAGTGACGTTGTCCAGCGGCTCGAGCCCGAAGTATGTGCAGTCCTGATGCCAGCTGACGAAACTGCCGGAGTTGGGCTCCTTGATCCAGTTGGTGGTCGTATAGACCATCAGGTCAGGCCCGTAGAGGTCCTCGACTGCATCGAGAATCCGGGGGTGGTGCAGGATCTCGTTGGCCCAGGTGAAAAGCAGGTAGTTCTTGGTGCGCTGGTCCCCCTTCAGCGGGGAGCCCTGGGCGCGCTCGAACGTTTCCAGACGCGCGCGGTAGCCGGCCGCATCCTCGGCGCTCATGACGCGGACCGGGAACACGTAGCCGTTGTCCCGGAAGCTCTTGACCTGATCCGAGCTCAACACCTTGTTGCTGCTCATGGGTATCCTCGCCGAGCCGATGCACCACCACTTGCGATGTCGCACCATATCAGAAGGCTTTGACAGGATACGGTCAAGCACTACCCTTGACGAAAGTCGCCAGCGCGAAGGGGATCGAGATGGCCAAGTCGAGCGGACGCGATACGTCCAGGCAGTACGATTTCATCGTGGTCGGCGCGGGCTCGGCTGGGTGCGTGCTCGCGAACAGGCTCAGCGCCGATCCGGCTGCTCGCGTGCTGCTGCTGGAGGCCGGCGGCCGCGATGTCGATCCGCTGATCCACATTCCGCTCGGCATGGGGAAAATGCACCAGCATCGGTTGCACGACTGGGGCTACAATGCCGAACCGGAGCCCAATCTCGCCGGCCGCTCGCTGAGAGCGCTCCGCGGGAAGGTGCTGGGCGGCAGCTCCTCGATCAATGTCATGGCCTACACGCGCGGGCACCCCGGCGACTATGATCGCTGGGCGCGCGACGGCGCGACCGGATGGTCGTTCGAGGATGTGCTGCCCTATTTCAAGAAAACCGAAAGCTGGGAGGGCGGGGAAAACGAGTTGCGCGGCGGGTCGGGACCGGTCGGCACGCAGTGGGCGCGGACCAGAGATCCGCTCTATTCCGCCTGGCTCGAGGCAGCGCGGCTGGCGGGATGGCCGGTGACCGACGACTACAACGGACCGCAGCCGGTCGGATTCGGTCGCAGCCAGTACACGATCAGGGACGGCCGGCGCAGTTCGGCTGCAGCGGCCTATCTGAGACCGGCGGAGAAGCGGCCAAATCTGACGATCACAACCCACGCTCACACGACGCGCGTGCTGCTGGAGGGCACACGCGCCGCCGGGGTCGAATACTTGTGGCACGGCAAGCTGCAGCGTGCTCTGGCCGGGCGCGAGGTCATTCTCGCAAGCGGGGCATTCGGATCGCCGCAGATCCTGATGCTGTCCGGAATCGGGCCGGCGGCGCACTTGAAGGGTCACGGCATTGCAACGGTGGCGGATCTGCCCGTCGGGCAAAACCTGCAGGATCATCTCGCGCCGCTCATTCTTTGGGCGCGGCCGACCAATACGAGCACGTTCCGCAGGGAGCTGCGGCTCGACAGGATCGCGATGTCGATGGTGCGCGCGCAGTTGACGGGAACCGGGCCGGGCACGGTCGTACCGGGGGGTCTGCACGCGTTCATCAAATCTAAACCCGAGTTCGACGTACCCGACATCGAGTTCATGTTTCGTGGGGCCCCGCCCGATGCCGACGTCTGGTTCCCCGGCGTGCGCAAGGCCTATGACGATGGTTTCGGCATCCGGCCCTGCCTGCTGCATCCGGAGAGCCGCGGCGAAGTGTTGCTCGCTTCCCAAGATCCACTCGCGGCACCGCGCATCCGCTTCAATTTCTTCAGCCGGGACAGCGACATCAAGACGATAAGGACCGGCTTCAGGATCGGCCGCGATGTCGCAAACCGGCAGCCACTCGATCCGTTTCGCGGTATCGAGATCAATCCGGGATCTAAAGTGAAATCGGACGCGGATATCGACGACTGGATCCGCCGGACCGTAACAACTGCGGATCATCCGGCCGGCACGGCTCGCATGGGCAACGACGAGCGGGCGGTTGTCGATCCGGAACTGCGCGTGCGCGGGATCGAGCGCCTGAGGGTGGTCGATGCCTCGGTGATGCCCGACCTGATCTCGGCTCACCTCAATGCGGCAGTGCTGATGATCGCCGAACGGGCCGCCGACATGATCCTTGCCGGCGGGGTGGTCGGCGAGGCAGCAGCGGGCAACAAACCGGTGTCTGCCTCGACGCCCGAGACGGTATGATCGAAGGCGTTCCAACAGCCGATCGGCGATCGGTATCGCCATCGACACGAGATTGTCAGCTGGCGAACCTCAAATCGCCGGATTCGGGTTGGAATTGATCGTTTGTGTCAACGGCTCGTTAACGCTGTTCGGCCTAGATCAGGGGGACGGGCCGCATGTGCGCATGCCGCCCGATACGTCAGTCCAGGTATCGCGAATGAAGTTGCGTCCCGCGGCCTTCTCATTGGCCCTGTGTCTGCTATCCGGCGGCACAGCGGACGCGCGCGGACTGCCGACCATCAAGACATCGAAAGCCAACCCGGTGCCTTCGTGTGCAACGCCGGGCCGGCTGATGGCCTACTTGGCCCAGCGCAATCCAAAGCTGCCGAAAAGATTCTCCGGCATCGCGTCCCACTACATGCGCGAGGGGGCAGCCCTCGGCGTCAGATGGGACTATGCGTTCTTCCAGATGATCGTCGAAACCGGTGCGCTGAGCTTCCGACGCGGCAATGGCACGGCCGGTGACGTCTCCCCGCGCCAGAACAACTTTGCAGGGCTTGGAGCGACCGGGAGCGGCGAGCCCGGCGATGCCTTCCAAACCATCAGGCTCGGGGTCAAGGCGCACCTGCAGCATGTCCTGATGTATGCTGGCGAGCGGATCGCGGAGCCGATCGCCGATCGCACGCGGAAGGTACAGGAGTGGGGCATTCTCGACGGCTGGCGGCGCAAGCTCGGGCGGCCGGTGACGTTTGCCGACCTCGCGCAGCGATGGGTCCCGGAGCCCCAATCCTACATCGCGAGCATCGAATCCGTTGCCCGGCGCTTCTACGAAGGACAATGCGGGCGGCCCGATCCGCGGCCCGATCTCGTTGCCTCGGTTCGCAGAGGCGCGAGCAAGCTCGAGACCTCCAGGGTGCATCCTGCACAGCCGGCTGCGCCCAAGACGGCGTCAGGCGGGAGCGAACGCTCGGGACTGGGTGCGCCCAAGGCTTCCTCGTCACATTCGACGCCCTTGACCAGAGCCGATGCCATGTCGATGCCGGGGGTCATTATCGTCTACCACGAACGCGACGTGGCGGCGGCTGCAGACCGGGCCCGAAATGTCGCGAATTCCTCGAAGATCCCCGATTCCAAAGCGACACCTGCATCCTGGAACGCTGCGGTGAATACACCGGCAGCATCCGCCCCAGCCAAGCCTGTCGCCGTGCAACCAGCCGGGCCGCATCAGAGGCCGGAGAAGCGAACGACGCGCGTAGCGTCGCTTGTTGGGCCGGCAGCAGTGCCGAAGCCTCCGCCGACCGCGGACGAGGCTATGCGCGCATGGGTGAGCGGCAAGACGGTGCTGCTCGACACGGCGCTCGGCACTTCGATCCCGATGCTGTTCCGGCCGGACGGCACATCTGCCGGGCGGGCCGGAACGCTCGCTCCATTCCTCGGCGCGGCGCAGGACGAAGGCCGCTGGTGGATCGAGCGCAACCGCCTTTGCATAAAATGGAAGGTCTGGATCGACGGCGATGTGCAGTGCCTTCGACTGCGCCAGGCCGGCAGCGTCATCCACTGGGTCCGCGACGACGGCAAGACCGGCACGGCACGGCTGGTCAACCGTTGAGGGTTGCGAACCGCCGACGCCGGCTCAGGGCAGCACGGCAATCGCGTTCATCTCGATCAGGTACTCGGGCGACGTCATCTTGGCGATCTCGACCATCGTGGACGCAGGCGCAGGGGCCTTGAAATACTCGCGGCGCACGCGATGGATCGCTTCGAAGTGCTCCATGTTGCGGACATAGACATCGACGCGGCAAATGTCGTCGAGCGTGCCGCCCGCCTCCTCGACAGCGGCTTTGAGATTCTCACAAACTTGGCGAGTCTGGGCTTCGATGTCGCCGACACCGGCGATCGTGCCGTCCGCGCGGCGCGCGACCATGCCGGAGATGAAAACCAGCCGGCCTTTCGCTTCGACCATTGTCGCGTGACTGAAGTGACCGCTGGGCTTGGCCAACCGGTCAGACACGATGGATTGGCGGGGCATGGCAACATCCTCGTCTGTTGCGCCAACATGCGAGACCAAGTCGGAAGCCTCGCCCCACAGGCCGTGGAGAAGCGCGCAACGCTATCCTGCCGCGATCGCGGCGGAACGAAAAGCAGAAGATGAAAAGCGGAGAGATCGGCGCACGGCGGCACTTGACGTTCCACGCGGAACGGCGGGCCGCCGTGCTACCTCTGCCGGATACGCAGCAACAAGGTTCGCGGCAGCCCCATCATTAGACTTGAACTGTTGCGGAATTACAAACAAGCGAATCAAAAGGAGGAGTCGGACCATCAAAGTTTCAGCCACTCGGCAATGAAGCGATCCAGCCAGCGGTGAACTTCGGGTGCGTGGCGCAGATGGCTCGCGAGCTGATCAATCCGCTGCTGGGCGCCAGGCAGCTCGAGCCGCTGGGCGCCGCGCACCGACCAGCGCGAGACCATGGCGTAGGTGATCTCGGGGTGGAACTGGAAACCGAATGCCGCTCGACCGTAGCGGAATGCCTGGTTGGTGAACCAGTTGTCAGCGCTGGCGAGGGGCACCGAGCCGGCCGGGAGGTCGAAGCCCTCCTTGTGCCATTGGAATACCGTCCGGGGCCATTCGCCGCCGATCGTTGCCGAAGGGAGCGGCGTCACGCTGTGGTAGCCGATCTCGACATGCTCTTGCGGGTGCATGCAGACCTTGGCGCCAAGTGCTGCCGCCATCATCTGAGCACCCAGGCAAAGTCCGAGGAACGGTCGCTCCTCTTTCAAGGCGAGTTCGACGAGACCGATCTCGAGCTTGACGTAATCTTCCGTGTCGTTGGCGCTCATCGGGCCGCCGAAAATGACGACGCCGGAATGGTTTGCCAGCGTTGCGGGCAAAGCCTCACCGAAGCGCGGCCGGCGAATATCGAGCGGCACGCCTTGCGTGCGCAGCACATTGCCGACCTGGCCGGGGCTCGACTGCTCCTGATGCAGAATGATCAGGGCAGGCTTCGGTACGACGGATGCGCCCGCCGCCTCCGGCGCCCCGGACTGGGCGAGGCGGGATGCTAGGGCGTCAGTGTCGTGCATCCTCTGTTCCTCGAGGTCGCAAGAGCGTACCGATCAACGGCGATAGAACTATACCCGGCAGCAGGCGCATGGCCAGCGCGAGCACGGGCGTCAACAGGCCAGGCTGGATAACCCGGCAACCGAGCAAATAGCCACGATACGTCGAGCGAGCAATCGCCGCCGGGCTGGCGGCCGGTACCCAGGTCCGGTAAATCGAAGTCTCGGCTCCCATGCGCGCGTGAAACCTAGTCTCGACCGGGCCGGGCGTGACCACGCACACGCGAACACCCTGGCCGCGCACCTCGTAGGCGATGGCACGCGTCAAGGCAATGACGTAGGCCTTGCCGGCATAATAGGCAGCTTGGTACGGCCCGGGGGCGTATCCGGCCAGAGACGCGATGTTGATGATGCCGCCCGAACCGCGCAGGCACATCGCGGGCAGAACGGCACGCGTCAACAGACTGATGGCACGGACATCGAGGTCGATCAGCCGAGCGATCTCGGCCTCCGTGTGAGAGGTGAACTCACCAGCCAGCCCGACCGCGGCGTTGTTCACGAGGACATCGGCGTACAAGGCTCGGGCGGTCATGGCTTCGACAAGTCGCCTCGCGGCGTCGCGCTCCCCCAGATCGAGTACGATCGATTGAACCTCCACACCATGACGCGCGCGGATCTCCCGCGCCGCCTGCTCGAGCTTTTCCTCATTGCGGGCAACGAGAACAATCGAATGCCCGGCGGCAGCAAACCGGTCGGCAATCGCCAGCCCGATGCCTTCGGAGCCGCCCGTGACAACGACGGCAGGACGACCGCGAGATGCCTCATTGCGCGCGTTTGCATCCGGCGACCAGTAGCGCCGCAGCCAGACACGCTGAATCGCCGCCAATGGGTTGCTCATCGGATATCGTCACTACCGGCGGCACGCGCGTTGTGGCCGGCACATGCGCGACCGCCGGCGCCCCAGAAGGAACGCCGGCGGCTGGTGGTCTGACTGTCGTGCGCGATGCTCACCGGCGTGCCGTCACCGTACCTTCCGGCAGGTTGACGATCTGGACCCGGCGGTTCTCACCGGCAAAGGGGGCGGCCGTGTTCTTCAGCCGCTCCTCGCCATAGCCCAGAACCTGAAGACGACCGGATGCAATGCCGAAATGCTGCACGAGATAGGCTTTCACGGCCTCGGCCCGACGCTGAGACAGCACGAGGTTCACGTCAGCCTGGCCCTTGGCGTCGGTGTGCCCCGTAATCAGGAAGCCGCGACCTTCGAATGCCCGGTTGGTGATGGCCTTGCCCATCTGCTGCAGAGTCGGAATGGCCTGCGGGGCCACGGTCGCAGAGTTGAACGCAAAGTAGATCTCGACGTCGACCTTCGGCCGCTCCTTGGTGAGTTCGGCGACCTCGGTGCGCTCCTTGGCCGAGAATGCGCGGGAGCCACGCTTCTTGAGGAGGTCCATGAGGTGGTTCAGGCGCTCCTCCTCGGCTTTGGCCTGGGCAGATGACGGCTGCGCAGCGGGTTTTCCAGCGGTCATGGATCGCGAGGTCTTGCCCTGAAGCGCTTCGATCAGTTGCTGCTCGGACAACGATTGGGCCTGACCAGAATTCAACACCGAGAAAGAGACCAGGGCGACTGTCACCGCCGCGCCCCAAACGGGCACGGACCGATGACGGCTGCCACTCGAAGAGGGCCCGGACAAGGATGACATCGTGAATACTCCTCTGTTCGTCACGCGGACCTTGCCGCGCTTGCACTCGCCAATTCGCCCGTCGTACCGCCATTTCGCACTGGCATGGCGCCGACAGACTCGCTTGCAGCGCGCCGAGCCCAACTGACGGATCAGGGCTAACTCCCGTGGTCCGCCGAGCTCAACACTAGCCATACCAGCCCAAGGCTGCAATTTTGCTGCCATCGACTGCCCCAGGGCCGGCCGGATCGACTCGGCCATGGAAGGCCAATTGCAGAATCGCACGCAACAATTGCGGCGGCAGTTCCCCAGGGAACAGGCGGCGCGGCGCGAAATTCGCTCGAGGCATACGGAATCGCTCATTATACGTAGTTTTACCTAAGAACTACACGGATGTGTTGCATACAGGAGTCGGGGGTGGCGGGAAATACTGCGAATGAGCAACCGGTCTGCCCATTCGGATAGACAGGTATCGACGAGTTTGTTAGCTGCGAAGTCGATGATGTACCGCGTTTGGTAACGGGTCGGTCGGCCGCCCAGTCATGGTCGAACCAACGACAACGAACCTGCGTGGGCCTCATGACACGACAACTCTGCGCTCGGCCTATGACGGCCAGCATCTTTACTTTTGCCGCTGCGACCACTTTCACCAGCGTGGCAGCCATGGCGGCTTGCGGCGGCGCTCCGACGCTCGCTGCTCTCGGCGGCCTGATCGGGCCACCTTCGATAACGGCGACCGAAGCCTCGACCGAGCAGGCACTGGAGCTGATTCGGCGGCGGCGTGACGAAGCCGTCGGCGCCTGTCCGACCGGCTTCACGAGATCTGGCGGAAACTGCGTGCCGATCCAGCAAGCAGCCGCACCGCCGCCTCCGCCACCGCCGGCAGCACCGAGCGTGGCCGCTCCACCGCCAGCACAGCAAGCCCAAGCGGCACCAGCACCA
>JBFWWW010000160.1:0-9440 GCA_050245975.1 Hyphomicrobiaceae bacterium | reverse complement strand
GTCCTTCACCTCGGCAAGGAACGAGATGCGGTCGATCTCACCTGTATCGTCCCAGGATGCCTCGATCAGGATGCCCGGCATCTTGTCCGGCGTGATCGTGAGACCGTGCAACGCTGCCGCGATCGCTTTGGGATCAAGCTTGCCTGCCTTCTCGGCCGCAGCCTTGATTATGTAAGGAGCGATGTAGCCCTTCACGCCGTTGTGGTCGGACCTGTAGTTGAACTTGGCTTCGAACTTCTTTCCGAACTCCTGAATCGCCGGAATGGGCGCATCCACGGTCAAGCCGACGTGACCCTTCACGCCGTTCGCCGCGTCCTTTGCCAGATCGATCACCTTCTGGCCCAGCAGCGTCGTCTCGCCGATCAGCGGCTTGTTCAAGCCTTGCCGTTTGGCCTCGATAAGAAAGCGGGCGCTCTCTTCCTCGTTGAGGTAGACGAAAATGGCATCCGCGTTGGCAGCCTTCAGCTTCACGACGTCGGCAGCAAAGTCCGCCTGGCCCGATTCCGTCGACAGGTCCGCCACGACCTTGATCCCGCGCGTTTCGAGTTCCTTGATGATGGCATTGCGCCCGCCCTTGCCGAAATCGTTGTTGACGTAAACGATGGCGAGTGTCTTCGCCTTCACGCCGTCACGGAGATAGTTGGCGATCTTCGGCATGGACACGTTCTGGCCGAACGAGGTCCGGAACAGATACTTGGAGCCCTGCGCGGTGAGGTTCGCCGCTTCCCCGCCGATGACCTGCGGCACCTCGGCCTCGTTGGTCAGCTGCAGCGTGGCACTGACCGAGCCGGAGTAGATCGGCCCGAAGATGGCTACCGGCTTGGCATCGAGGGCACGCTGGATGGCCGCGCGCGCCTTTCCAGGATCCGTGCCCGTGTCAATGAACTCGAGTTCGACCTTCTTGCCGAGGATACCGCCGGCGGCGTTGATCTCCTCAACAGCCAGCGAGGAGCCGTTCTTCCAGTTTTGGCCAACCGTTGCGCCGGCGCCCGACAGCTCGATGATGTTCGGTATCTTGATGGTCTCTTGTGAGGACGCCGGCGACGCCGCACCGGCGAGACCGAAAGTGATGGCGGCGATCACCGCAAATGCACAGCGATGCATCGAAAGCTCCTGAGGATCCTACCCTGACGCCTGGTTCGTTTGGGAGACGCACGGCGAGGTTGATTGGCCGTCCCCGGAAAACCCTGATGACCGGCGAACCCGCCGTCAATAACCAAAGCAACGCGCGCGCACGATTTGGCCGCATCTCGATCGTGTCGGGATCGTGGGCGATGCCCAATTCGACTGCAGACTGCCCTGCAGGAGACATAAGTCGTTTCGCAGCGGGATTCGGCCGGATCGAACCTTGACATACCAGTGGTGATCCAGATTGTATGGGTTTGGAACAGGCTTGGGGACCGCGCTCCCCTCAACCTGTCAGTTCGGACGCTGGCGACCTGTTTCGCCAGGAAACTTACGCTTATCCAATTCCGGGGAGAATGGTGGTGAGGATCAGTATTCTGGCGACTTCCGTGGCCGCCGCCGCGGCGGTTCTGACCGCGGGCGCTGCGCAGGCCGCCGAGACGCTCAAATCGGTCAAGGACCGCGGCGTTCTGATCTGTGGCGTCGGTGATCGCCCCGGCTTCTCCGCTCTCAACAGCAAGGGCGAATGGGAAGGCATGGACGTCGACACGTGCAAGGCCGTCGCGGCCGCGGTGCTCGGCGACAAAAGCAAGGTCCAGTTCGTCAAGACGACGAACCAGACGCGCTTCACCGTTCTTCAATCGGGCGAGATCGACGTCCTGACCAAGAACGTCACCTGGACGCTGAGCCGCGATGTCGACGTCGGCGTCGATTTCGTGGCTCCGACGTTCTACGACGGCCAGGGCATCATGGTGCCGAAGTCGCTGAACGTGAAAAGCGCGAAAGAGCTCGATGGCGCGACCGTATGCATCCTCCCCGGCTCGACATCCGAGAAAGTCGCCAACGACGTCTTCACCAAGAACGGCTTGAAATACACGCCGATCGTCATCCAGACGCAGACAGAGCTCAATACGGCCTATTTCAACGGCCGCTGCGACGTCCACATCCAGGCCACATCGGGGCTTGCGTCGACACGAGCGACCTCGGCGCATCCTGAAGACCACGTCATTCTTCCCGGCGTCTACGGCAAGGACCCCATGGGGCCCGTCGTGCGCCAGGACGACCCGAAGTGGCGCGATATCGTTGCCTGGTCGGTCTACGCGATGATGGAGGCCGAGGAGGCCGGGGTGACTTCGAAGAATGTCGATGAAATGCTCAAGAGCCCCGATGCCAACATCAAGCGCCTGCTGGGTGTCACCGGCAAGTACGGCGAGGCCATGGGTCTCAAGAACGACTGGGCCTATCAGATCATCAAGCAGGTCGGAAACTACGGCGAGGTGTTCGAGCGCAACATCGGCAAGAACACACCGTTCCGCATGGAACGGGGCCTCAATGCCCTGTGGACGAACGGCGGGCTGATCTACGCGCCGCCATTCAACTGATCTCAAGCAGGCAAGATATAGAGCCGACCTCCGATCGAGTATCGTCAAGCGCCGTGGAGCAATGACCGATCAAGCTCTGAGTGGACGGAACGCGTCCCTTGGCGTCGCGCCGGTCATGCATCGTGTGCGCGGCGCACGGAGACCTCCGCCGCGATCCACAATTCTGCAACGGCTCAGGTCCGGCGGGTTGCGAGGCCTTGTCTGGCAGGTTGCCGTGCTGGCAGTCGTGGCGCTTGCCGCCACCTATGCCTTCTCCAATCTCCAGGAGGCGATCGCTGCGCGGGGAATGTCGACCGGCTTTGCATTTCTCGATGACCGCGCCGGCTTCACGATCGGCGAGAGCCTGATACCCTTTTCATCGCAATCGACCCTCGGCAAGGCATTCATCGTCGGCATCCTGAATTCCATCAAGGTGTCGATCGGCAGTATCGTTCTCGCGACCCTGATCGGGGTGCTGCTGGGTATTGCCCGCGTCTCGCCCAATCTGATCGTGGCGCGGCTGTCCAGCCTCTACGTCGAGGCGTTTCGCAATACGCCACAGCTTGTCCAGATCGCATTCTGGTATACGGTCGTCACACTGGCGCCGGCAGCCCGCAACGCGGTTCAGCCGCTACCGGGATTTTTCATCAGCAACCGCGGCATTCAGATGCCCTGGCTTGCGGGCGATGCCGGGCTCGTCATTTTTGCACTGCTGGCAACGGGACTGTGCGCGGCATTGGCGTTCTACAGATGGCGGCGCCGCCCCTCGCTGGGACGGCGCATGCCGGCGTCCGCGACAGTCGCCATATCGGCGCTTCTTGTCATCCTTCCCCCACTGGTCGGGTGGTTGCTGGCGGGGATGCCGTCGACCTTTGAAATGCCGAAGCTGCGCGGCTTCAACTTTGTCGGCGGACTTGCGCTATCGGCGGAGTTCGTTGCGCTGACCCTGGGACTCTCGCTTTACATAGCGGCGTTTGTCGCCGAGATCGTCCGCTCGGGCATTCAGTCGATTGCGCAGGGCCAGCTCGAAGCGGCACAAGCACTCGGGCTGTCGAAGCGCACCGTCTATCTTCGGATCGTCCTGCCGCAGGCGCTGCGCGTCATGGTGCCGCCGCTCGCAGCGCAATACATCAGCCTCATCAAGAACAGCTCGCTTGGCATCGCCATCGGCTATCCGGAGCTCTTCAACATCAGCAACACAGTGACCACGGTGACGGGCCGGGCAGTCGAATGCACAGCCATCATGATGGGGTGCTACCTGCTTATCAGCCTCGTGATCGGCCTGCTCATGAACCTCTATAACCGCACCGTGCAGCTGAGGGAGCGATGAGCGTGGCCGCAGCAGCGTCCCCCGGAAAGGCTGGAGGAAAGCGGCCGCCGCCGGCGAAGCGGCGCTCGGGCATCATCGACGGCATTCGCAAATCGCTCTTTTCCTCGCCGTCCAGCACGGTTCTTACGCTCCTGTGTATCTGGGCCCTCGTTCTGATCATTCCCGATCTGGTGTCGTGGGGCCTGCTCCGCGCCGTGTGGTACAGCCCCGACGCCAAGGCTTGCGGTGAGCCGGGAGTCGGCGCCTGCTGGGCCTTGGTCCCCGAGAAATACCGCCTCATCCTGTTCGGCACCTATCCCTATGACGAGCATTGGCGGGCCGCTCTCGCGTCGGCGCTGATTATCGGCATGACGGCGCTCTCAGGCGTGCGTCGGCTCTGGTCGCCAGCTCTGCTTGTCGTCTGGATTGCCGTCATGGCGCTCGCGCTCGGACTTTTGCGCGGCGGTATTCTGGGCCTCACACCCGTCGATACCCGGGAATGGAGCGGGCTTCCCCTGACGTTGATCCTGTTCGTCGGCAGCGTGCTGGGTGGCATTCCTCTCGCCATCCTGCTGGCACTCGGGCGACAGTCGAACCTGCCGGCGATCAGCGCACTCTGCACGGGCGTCATCGAGCTTGTCCGCGGTGTACCGCTCGTCAGCGTGCTGTTCATGGTCTCGCTGATGCTGCCGCTGTTCCTGCCGGACGGCATGACGATCGACAAGCTCGTTCGCGCCGGTCTCGGCATGACCGTCTTCTTCGCCGCCTACTCGGCCGAAGTGGTGCGCGGTGGACTGCAGGCCATCCCGCGCGGGCAGTACGAAGCTGCGGACGCCATGAACCTCGGTTATTGGACGCGGACCCGGCGCATCGTCCTGCCGCAGGCGCTTCGTGTCGTTCTGCCGGCCCTTGTCAGCGACATCGTGCGCGGCTTCAAGAACACGACATTCGTCAGCATCATCGGCCTTTACGACATCCTCGGCACCACCCGCTCGGCCATCAACGATCCGGTCTGGGTGCGCTACTCGATCGAGGGCTACCTCTTCATTTTCGCGATCTACTTTGTCGCCTGCTACGCCATGTCCCAATACAGCCGGCACATCGAGAAGCGCGTCTCGCTGCGGAGAACATCGTGAATTCGGTTGTTGCGGCTCCTGCCGACCGGCGCGTGGTCATCGAGCTGGCCGGCGTCAACAAGTGGTTTGGCGACTTCCATGTCCTCAGGGATATCGACCTGACGATCCATGCCGGCGAGCGCATTGTCGTGTGCGGGCCGTCGGGGTCGGGCAAGTCGACGATGATTCGCTGCATCAACAGGCTCGAGATGCACCAGGAAGGCCAGATCGTCGTCAACGGCACCGAACTGACGGACGATCGCCGGAGCATCGAGGCGATCCGCAATTCCGTCGGCATGGTGTTCCAGCAGTTCAACCTCTTCCCGCATATGACCGTGCTCGACAACCTGATGCTGGGACCCCTGAGCGTACAAAAACGCTCGGAGGTCCAAGTGCGCGCAAAAGCGATGGAATTGCTGGAGCGCGTGCGCATCCCGGAACAGGCGCTGAAATACCCGGGCCAGCTCTCGGGCGGCCAGCAGCAGCGCGTGGCTGTCGCGCGCGCGCTCATCATGCAGCCCGAAGTGATGCTTTTCGACGAACCGACGTCGGCGCTCGATCCGGAGATGATCGGCGAGGTTCTGGACGTGATGATCGAGCTGGCGAAGGAAGGCATGACCATGATCGTGGTCACGCACGAGATGGGATTTGCCCGGCAGGTCGCCGATCGTGTCGTCTTCATGGACGACGGAGAGATCGTCGAGATCGCCCAGCCTTCCACGTTCTTCTCGAACCCGGCCAACGAACGCACGCGAACGTTCCTCAGTCAGATTCTTCCCCACTGACACAGGCCGACGGCTTTCCCCTTCATACGGAGATAAAATCATGTCCACTTCAGCAAAACGCGTGATCCGCAACGCGGGGCCCGATTGGGACGACATTCGCTCCCAGTTCCCCACCACGGAAAACTTCACTTACCTGGATACGGCCAGGAAGGCGCTGCTGCCGCGCTCGGTCGAGAGCGCGATTGGCAACTGGTTGCAGGACATCTACCAGCATGCCGGCGAGAAGGCATTCTCCATGGATGCCACCGAGAAAACGCGTGAAACGGTCGCGCGGGTTTTCGGTGCGCCGGCACGCAACGTTGCGCTCATCAAGAACACGTCCGAAGGCATGAACATCATCGCCCAGGGCTACGAGGGGCTGCGCGAGGGCGACAACGTTCTCATCAGTCTCGCCGAGCATGAGAACAACACGTTCCCCTGGCGCCACCTTGACCGGCGCGGCGTTGAAGTGCGCTTTGCGAAGCCGGATCATGCCGGCCGGCTGACGGTGGACGACTATCGCAAGATCGCTGACAAGCGGACGCGGCTCATTTCCTCCGCCTGGGTTTCCTACGCCACCGGCTACCGCGCCGACATCCCCAAGCTCGGTCAGTACTGCCGCGAGATCGGCGCCAAGCTCGTGGTCGATGGGGTGCAGGGTATCGGCGTTCTCAGCAATCGCATCGACCAGCTCGGAGCCGACGCCGTCGTCGCCGGCGGACACAAGGCGCAGTTCAGTCTTGCGGGCGCCGGCTTCATGTACATGACCGACGCAATGACCGGCGCGACGGTGCCGCCCTACGCCGCCAAGTTCAGCTTCACGTCGAACGACAGGCTGCAGGACAACCCCGTGCTCGCACCCGACGCGCACCGCTTCGAGTACGGCAACCCCAATTTCATCGGCTGCTGGGTGCAACGCAGCTCGGCCGAGTTCATCGAGTCCATCGGACTTGGACACATCGAGGACCGGGTGCGGGAGTTGACGACCGCGGCTCTGGAGGGCGCCAAAAAGCGCCATGTGGCGGTACGGACGCCGCAACCGTGGGAGGAACGCGCCGGGATCATCGGCTTCGACAGCAAGGGCGACGTCGAGGCTGCCGCAAAGGCACTGAAGGACAAGCGCCGCATCATCGTCAGCGTCAAGGATGGTCACCTGCGCGCCTCCATCCATTTCTACAACACGCATGAGGAAGTGGAGATGCTGCTCGACGCAATCTCGGAGATCATGCCGGCATGATCGACCTCTACAGCGATACACAGACGCGACCGAGCGCGGAAATGCGCGCGGCCATGGCTGCCGCCGAAGTCGGTGATGAGCAGCTCGGCGAGGACCCGACGGCGAAGCGGCTGTGCGCACGTGTCGCCGGGATGTTCGGCAAGGAAGCGGCCGTATTCCTTCCGTCGGGCACGATGTGCAACCTCATCAGTGTTGCTGTCGTCTGCCAGCCGGGCAGCATGATCATCACCAGCGCGCTGTCCCATCTGCTGGGATCGGAGTGTGGCGGCCTGGCAGCTGTCGCGGGTGCATTCCCCCGCATCGTTCCGTGCCAGCGCGGTATCTATACGGGCGAGGACGTCCGCCGCGTTGCCGGCACAAGGAAGAAGCGGAACACGCCGGTACCGGCGATGATCTGGGTCGAGCAGACCGTCAATCGCGGTGGCGGCGTCCCGTGGACGCTCGCGCAGCTTGCCGACGTCACGTCGGCGGCGGCGGAGTATGGATTGCATCGGCACATGGACGGCGCGCGCGTGCTCAATGCCGCCGCTGCCCTTTCCGCATCGCCACAGGCTATTGCCGCCGGCTTCGACAGCGTATGGCTCGATCTGACGAAAGGCCTCGGCTGCCCGGTGGGCGCGGTGCTCGCGGGCTCCGCCGACTTCATCGAGCGCGCCTGGATCTGGAAGCAGCGGCTGGGCGGCGCATGGCGTCAGTCGGGGATGCTGGCCGCCGCAGGCCTCTACGCGCTCGATCACAACGCCGCGCGCATGGCCGAGGATCACGTCAACGCAGCACTGCTGGCGAGCGAGATCCGCGCCATTCCCGGTTGCAAGCTGATGCACGAGCCGGTCGCAACCAATCTCGTGTTCTTCGACGTTCAGGGAACGGGGCTGTCTGCGGACGACGTTGCGCGCGGATTGCGTGACAAAAATGTGCGCATCGGTGTCGAAGGTGCGACGAGCCTCAGGGCGGTCACGCACATCGAGCTGACGCGCGAGGCGGTTCTGGAAGCCTCAGCCGCGTTGCGGGCAGTCGTCTCGGGGCGGTAAGGGTCAGGGCGTGCCGCGAATCTCGAATCCGCCAAGGATCTGCACGCGCACTGCGTAGCCGCGCGACAGATGCGCCGCCATGCGCTTGCGCGCCTCGTCGGGATCCTTGTTCTCGATCGCCTCGAGAATCGCAAGATGCTCGCGAACGGCTTCCCGGACGCGCGCCAGATCATGCTCCTGCGTGATGCGGAGATTAAGATCGAGTTTGTCGCGCAACCGGATCAGGATGCGGCTGAGCTCGGCATTGCCGGAGATCTCCGCGATGACCTCGTGAAACCTGGGCCCCCGCCGCTGCGCGTCGATGAGCTGCGCGGTGCTGGTGGTCTCGAGCGCGCGCTCGAACACGGCTCGGTACTTCAGGAGATCGCGCGTGGCACCCTTCAGGGCGGCAAGGTGGCAGGCGAGTCCCTCGTTGGCCTGCCGTACCTCATAGAGGTCGCGCAGCTCGGTCAGCGTCAATTGATGGACGAACGTGCCCCGCGTCGGAATGATCTTCACCAGACCGTCGTTTGCGAGCGCCTGGATGGCCTCGCGAATGGGCATCCGACCGATGTTGAGCCTCTCCGCGAGATGGCGCTCCGACAACGGCTCCTGCGGCGTCAGCGTGCCGCTGCGGATCAAGTTTCTGATCTCGGCGTAGGCCTTCTGTCGGGAAAGGAGTTCGGTTTCTCCAGTCATCGCGCTCGATACCTCGAGTTGTGACGGCCAGCCAGCCGCGCCTTTGGTGCCGAAAATGTAGCGAAGCACCGCGACAGGAAACAATAGTTGGCAGACCCCTGGTCGTCCAGATCAGCCGTGGCTCAAAACGCATTTCAGCAGTCGATCGATGTCCTCGCTCGAGTTGTAGGCGTGCAACGAGGCCCGCACATAGCCGTCCTTCGCGTTGGCTATGACACCGGCAGTGGCAAGACGCCCGACCATGTCCTCCGCTGCGCCCGGAAGCCTGAAGCTGACGATGCCCGCGCGCTCGGACCAGTCCCTCGGCGTTCGCACGGCAACGCCGGCCGCCGTCGCGCGCTCGATCAGTTCCGTCGTCAGGTCTCGCACGCGTGCCTCGATGCGGGCGAGCCCGAACGACTTGACGAGCCGAACGGCAGCAGAAAGCGCGGCAATGCCCAGAAAATTTGGATTACCATACTCGAAGCGGCGCATGTCCGCGCGAAACGCGAGCGGTCCCTCGTCGAGCCGACCGGAGATCACGCTGTTCTTGCCGGCAAACGGAGGAACAAGCCGTTCGATCAGCTCCTCGCGACAGTAGAGGAAGCCCGTGCCGTTGAGGCCAAGAAGAGCCTTGTGGCAGCCCGCAACCGCAATGTCCGCGCCCAGCGTCGGCAGTGGCGCATTCAGAAGCCCGACGGACTGGATGATGTCCGTCATCAGAATGACGTTGCGCGACCGGCATTCGGCACCGAGAGCCGGCAGATCGAGACGGTAGCCGTTGCTGAACGCGACATGGGATGCCGCGCAGAGGCGCGTCTTGTCGTCCATCAACGCGATG
>JBFWWW010000159.1:0-9461 GCA_050245975.1 Hyphomicrobiaceae bacterium | reverse complement strand
AGAAGAATCACTCTCACTACAACAAGCTCTATGGCTCTGTCACCAAAATGGCGCATGGCCTGTGCATGTTCGATGGTCAGCAGCGGGTGCTGCTTGCCAACGCGCGATATGCCGAGATGTATGGATTGACGGCCGAGCAGGTAAAGCCCGGGACGTCGCTGCGCCAGATCGTCGAGGCGCGCATCTCACTTGGCGTGTTCGCCGGTCCCACACCCGACGACTATATCCAGGAACGCCTGGCGACCTTCCACGGCCCCCAGACGAATTTGCACCGCCTGAGCGACGGCCGCATCATCTCGATCTGTCGCACGCCGATGGTCGGCGGCGGCTGGGTGACCACGCACGAGGATGTGACCGAGCGCCACAAGCTGCACGACGAGCTGGAACGCCAGCATCGCCTGGTGAAGGAACAGCAGGACAAGCTGCAGCTGCAGAATGTGCAGCTCGAGGCCACGCTCAACAACATGTCGCAGGGCGTTTGCCTGTTCGACAAGCATCGCCGCGTGGTCATCTGCAACGACCTTTATCTGTCGATGTATGGATTGTCGCGCGAGCAGGTGCGGCCCGGCACCCATGTGCGCAAGATCATCGAGCATCGCATCGCCAACGGTCTCTATGCGGGTAAAAATCCTCAGGAGTACATGCGCGAGCGCATGTCGCCCGAAACGCAGTCGGGCAACGCGATCCACAAACTCAACGACGGCAGGTACATCGCCTACGCCATCCGCATCATGCCCGACGGCGGCGGCGTGGCGACGCATGAGGACATCACCGAACGGCAGATGCTGAGCGAGCGCATCGAGCGCCAGTACACCCTTCTCACCGAGCAGGAAGGAAAGCTCAGCGCGCAGAACGAGCAGCTCGACGCGGCCCTGAACAACATGGCGCAGGGGCTGTGCATGTTCGATGCCGAAGAGCGCATCATCATCTCGAACAACCGCTTCGCGGAGATGTACGGGTTCGATGCCGAGCAGGTGAAGCCCGGAACAAAGCTCAGCGACATCCTTCAGGCGCGTATCGACAGCGGCCTGCTCGAAGGACGCTCGGTGCACCAGATCCTCGACCGTCTGCGCGAGCGCTCGGCCGAGCGGCAGGCCTTCCACATGGACAGCCAGCTCGCCGACGGCCGCAGCATCTCGATCTTCATTCAGCCGCGCCAGGAAGGCGGCTGGGTGACGACGCACCAGGACATCACGGAACGCCGCCGGTCTGAAGCCAAGATCGTGCACATGGCCTACCACGACTCCCTCACGGACCTGCCGAACCGCGTCCTTTTCAGCGAGCGGCTGGCGCAGGGCCTGGCCCGGGTCGAGCGCGGCGAGTTCCTGGCCGTGCATCTCATAGACCTCGACCAGTTCAAGCACGTCAACGATACGCTCGGCCATCCGATCGGCGACCGGTTGCTCAAGGCGGTGGCCGAGCGCCTCAGCACCAGCGAGCGGACCACCGACACCATCGCGCGCATGGGCGGCGATGAGTTTGCGATCGTGCAGGTCGGCCTGAGGGACGAGGGCGACGCCACCGCCTTGGCGCAGCGCGTCATGGACCTCGTCAGCGAGCCGTACGACATCGACGGGCATCATATCGTCATCGGCGCAAGCATCGGCATCGCCATGGCGCCGACCGACGGGCTCGATCCCGACCAGCTCATGCGCAATGCGGACCTGGCGCTGTATCGGGCGAAGGACGAGGGCCGCAATACCTACCGGTTCTTCGAACGCGAGATGGACGCGCGCATGCAGGCGCGCATCAGTCTCGAGCAGGACATGCGCAAGGCGCTCACCAACAACGAATTCGAGCTGCACTATCAGCCGATCGTCAATATCGAAAGCGGCGACATCACCTGCTTCGAAGCGCTCATCCGTTGGAATCATCCGCAGCGCGGCATGATTTCCCCGGGCGAGTTCATTCCGCTTGCCGAGGAAAGCGGGTTCATCGTTGCGCTCGGCGAGTGGGCCTTGCGGTCGGCCTGCGCCACCGCGGCCACCTGGCCCGGCAGCCAGCGCGTGGCCGTCAATCTCTCGGCGTTGCAGTTCCAGAAGCCGGGGCTGATCCAGATCGTCGTCGGTGCGCTGGCGGCATCCGGCCTGCCTGCCCGGCGGCTGGAGCTGGAAATTACCGAAAGCGTGCTGATGGAGGACAGCGAGGCGACGATCGCGACCCTGCATCAATTCCGCGAGCTGGGCCTGCGCATCTCGATGGACGACTTCGGCACGGGCTATTCATCGCTCCGCTACCTGCAGAGCTTCCCGTTCGACAAGATCAAGATCGACCGCGCGTTCATCCAGGACGTGACCGAAAATCACGGCACATTGTCGATCGTGCGCGCGGTGACAACGCTGGCACGCAGCCTCGGCATGGCGACGACGGCCGAGGGCATCGAGACGCAGGAGCAGCTCGATCTGATCCGGGCCGAAGGCTGCACGGAAATGCAGGGCTATTTCTTCAGTGCACCGCAAAAGGCGGGCGACGTGCAGCGCCTGTTCTTTGCCAAGGATGGTCTGCGCATCTATATGCCCGATCCGTCCGCAAAATCGGTGTCGAGCGCGGCCTGACGCTGCATCCGGCTTCGCCGCCCGTGGCGTAATTTTGCAACAGGCTTGGCCGCTCTGCCTCGGTAGTGCCCGAAATG
This sequence comes from Hyphomicrobiaceae bacterium, assembly GCA_050245975.1. Taxonomy (GTDB): domain Bacteria; phylum Pseudomonadota; class Alphaproteobacteria; order Rhizobiales; family Hyphomicrobiaceae; genus JBFWWW01. The sequence goes on along the minus strand of JBFWWW010000159.1, from coordinate 6,829 downwards.
CCCTGCCTCATGTGGGGCCTCCGGTGTATCTGGGTCTCAAGCTCTCCGGTCCCGTGCCGGCGGGCTTGCCGGGACAGTTGGCACAGGAGCGTCATATGCTGCCGATCGATTGGGCAACCGTTGCGTGGCCGCTCGTTGGATTGCTGGCCGTGTTTGCCTTCCTTGCGTCGCTCATCGGCAATTCGCTCGCGGGCCGCAGCAAATTCGCCGGCGCGGTTCTGACCGCGATCCTCTTCGCCGCGCTTTACATCTTCTGGAACTACTATCCGCACGGCATCGTCCTGCCCAAGTTCGGCGGTTGAACGCTCCACGCCGGCCTGAGCCCGCCTGCCTCAGCCCGCATGCCTGAGCCCGATTGCGCACGAAGCGGCGATTGCCGATAGTGCCCTGCTGAAAGCAACGGGCCGAGGGACGCATGGCAAAGAATACCAAGAAGGTCCTCATTTCGGGGACGATGGCAGGTGCCGGCTGGGATCTGCTGAAAAGCCGCCCCGACGTGGCGGCCACGCCGTTTCCTCACACCATCTCCGCCGATGACTTCTGCACGCTCCTGAAAGCGAGCGGTGAGGTGAACGGAATGATTCTGGGCCTGACGCGCGTCGGCGAGCCGGAGCTGGAGGTGGCCCGGGGCCTGCAGGTCGTCGCCCGCATCGGCGTCGGCTACGATACGGTCGATGTTGCGGCGCTCACGCGCCATCGCATTCCGCTCATGGTGACGGGCATAGCCAACTCGCCCTCGGTCGCCGAGCAGGCGGTGTTCTTCATGCTGGCGCTGGCAAAAAAGGGCGCTGCGCTGGACGGCATGGTGCGGCAGGCGAAATGGAGCGACCGCCTCTCGGCTCTGCCCGGCGACGTGTTCGAGAAGTGCGTGCTGGTGATCGGCTTCGGCCGCATCGGTTCGCGCACGGTGAAGCGCTGCCTGGCCATGGACATGCGCGTGCTGGTTTTCGATCCCTACGTCGACGCGGCCAAAATCAGCGCCGCCGGCGCCGAGTCCGTGAGCAGCCTCGACGATGCGCTGCCGCAGGCCGATTTCGTTTCGATCCATTGTCCCAAGACGCCGGAAACGGTCGGGATGTTCGGGTCGTCGCGCCTCAAGCTCATGAAGCCGACCGCATATCTGGTCAATACGGCCCGGGGCGGCATCATCGACGAGCCTGCGCTGCATGACGCGCTGACAAACGGCGTGATCGCCGGCGCCGGCCTCGACGTGTTCGAGGAAGAGCCGCCCGCGGCCGATCACCCCCTGCTGAAACTCGATACCATCATCACCGCGCCGCATATGGCGGGTGTGACGCGCGAGGCGTTCGAGCGCATGGCGATGCAGGCCGTGCGCAACGTGCTGTCGGTGTTCGATGGCAAGCCGATCGCCGAGAACGTCATCAACCGCGAGGTTCTCGGCTAGTCGCGGCGCCCGCGAGCATCAGTCCATCGCGGCGTGGGCGGCTTCCGTCGGGGCCGCTCGCGGCAGCGGCCTGATCAGCAGGATCAGCGGGAACGACAGCAGCGCGATCAGCGTCATCAGCTTGAAGTCGTTCGAGTAGGCGATGATCGTCGCCTGCTGCGTCACGAGATTGTCGAGCAGGGCCCGGCCCACATCCGTCGTCGGGTCGAGGATGCCGGAAACCGAGGGATCCGCCAGCGCCTGGTTGAACGGCGTGACGTTCTCCATCAGGCGCGCATGCATCATCGACGTCTTGTTGGTGAGCTCGGCAATGATGATCGACACGCCGATGGAGCTGCCGAGGTTGCGGATCAGCGTCCACATGGCCGTGCCTTCGGTGCGCAGTGTGGCGGGCAGCGTGGCGAAGGCGATGGTGTTGAGCGGCACGAACATGAAACCGAGGCCGATGCCCTGCAGGACGCTGGTCCATACGAAGGTCCAGGTGCTGGTGTCGGGCGAATAGTCGATGGAATAGTAGAGCGAGACGACCGAGGCGATGAGGCCGCCGGTCAGCAGGATGCGCGGCTCCACTTTGCCGATCATGCGGCCGACCAGCATCATGGCGATCATCGTGCCGATGCCGCGGGTGCCGAGAAGCAATCCGGCGTCGAAGACCGGGTATCCCATGACGTTCTGCATGTACGGCGCCATCAGCGCCGCCGAGCCGAGCAGCAGGATGCCGACAACGAACATGAACAGTAGGCCGATGACGAAGTTGCGGTCGAGGAAGATCTCGATCGAGATGAACGGCCGCGACGTGGTGAAGGTATGGGCGAGGAAGATGTAGAAGGCTGCCGCGGCGACGCAGGCTTCGCCAACGATCTCCGCTGAGCCGAACCAGCCGAGCTGCTCGCCACGGTCGAGCATGAGCTGCAGGGAGCCGATGGCGATGCTGAGGGCGGCGAAACCCAGCCAGTCGAATGGCAGGGCACGCTTCTCCTCGGTGTCGGTCATGAATGCGATGAGGCCGAGCACCGTGGCGATGCCGAACGGCAGGTTGACATAGAAGACCCAACGCCAGGAGTAGGCATCGGTGAGCCAGCCGCCGAGCGTCGGCCCCATGATCGGACCGAGCATCACGCCCATGCCCCAGATGGACATGGCGTAGCCGCGCTGCTCGAAGGGGTAGATGTCCATCATCACCGACTGCGACAGCGGCACCAGCGCGGCGCCGAAAAGCCCCTGCATGAGGCGGAACATCACCATCTCCTCGATGTTCTGCGCGATGCCGCACAGCATCGAGGCGATGGTGAAACCCGTCGCGCAGACGATGAGGAAATTCTTCTTGCCGAAACGGTTCGACAGCCAGCCGACCGGCGCGGTCATGATGGCGGCGGCGACGATGTAGGACGTCAGGACCCAGCTCACCTGGTCGATGGTGGCCGAGAGGCTGCCCTGCATGTAGGGCAGCGCCACGTTGGCGATCGTCATGTCGAGCGCCTGCATGATCGTCGCCATCATCACGCAAACGGTGATGAGTGCCCGCCGCAGCGACGGGCTGATGCTGCCGCCGAATGATGACGGAGCGGCAATCATTCGTGACGGTCCTCCGCCTCCGCGGTGCTTCCGAACAGCGATGTAAGGCGGCTGCGGCGGCCGGTGTCGATGTCGACCGTCACGCTCATGCCGGAGCGAAGGTTGTCCACGTTCTCGCCGGGCATGAACGTGATGCGCACGGGTACGCGCTGCACGACCTTGACCCAGTTTCCGGCCGCATTCTGGGGAGGCAGGATCGAGAACTGGGCGCCCGTGCCCGGGCTGATGGCCGCTACGGTGCCTTTCCACTCGCGCGAGGGAAACGCGTCCACTGTTATGGACACGGGCTGGCCTACGCGAACGTGCGTCAGGTCGGTTTCCTTCGGATTGGCGTCGATCCAGATGGACTCAGAGCCGATCATGCTGAAAACCGGCGTCCCGGCCGTCAAATAGCGGCCCATCTGGATGCTGGAGACCTGCGTCGCGATGCCCGCGATGGGGGCTCTCAGCACCGTGTTGGTCAGATCGCGCTGGGCGCGGTCGAGCGCGGCCAGCGCCTGTTGATAGGCCGGATACTTGTCGAGCGCGAGATTGGCGTCGCCCAGCAGCTGGTTGCGCGTGCTGGTTTCCTGCTGCTGGAGCGTCTCGAGCTGCGCCTTGGCGGCGAGCAGAGCGGAGCGGGATTTGTCGAGATCGGTCGCTGCGGTGTACCGATCCCGCGCCAGCGTGGTCTTGCGGTCGAAATCGGCCTGCGCGGCGGCGACACTGTCGCGCGAAAGGACGATCTGCCGGCCGAGGCTCGCCAGGTTGTCCTTGAGGTTCTGCAGATCGGTCGTGACCTGCGCGACCTTTGCTTGCGCCTCCTTGACGGCCAGGCGGTAAGGCACCGGATCGATCTCGAACAGCTCGTCGCCGGGCTTCAGTTTCTGCCCCTCGACGACGGCGATGCGCACGACCTTGCCGGACACGTCCGGCGTGATGAGCACTTTCTCCGCGCCGATGTAGGCATTGTCGGTCGACACGTAGCGGCCGCTGATCATGTAGAAGTAGCCGCCGATGATCGCGATCAGTGCCGGCACGATAACCAGCAGCGCGAAACGCAACGTCGGCAGCTGCAAGGTCGGAAACCGCGATGTATCGCGGAAGTGACGGGCCATCGTGCTAACGGACATTGCGCACCTTCCCGGTCTCTGCTCCCGCGCCATGCTTTTCGAGTGCGTGACGGATGTTGTCCTTGATCTGCTGCAGCGCCCGGTAAAGCGCCGCAACGTCGTTGCGCGTGAAGGAGGCGAGCACTTCGCTGGAAACTTCCTCGCCCAGCGGCGCCATGCGCTCCAGCACCTTGCGTCCCTGCGCCGTCAGATAGAGGAGGTTGGCGCGTCGGTCGGTCGGATGGGGTCTGCGCTCGACAAGCTCCTGGTCGCAGAGCCTGTCGACCAGCCGGGCAAGGGAAATGGGCTGGATCTCGAGCGCCTCTGCCAGCTCGGCCTGCATCTGGCCCTCGACGCGATCGAGGCGCACCAGAACCGCCCATTGCGCGCGCGTCATGCCATGCGTGCGCGCACGCTGGTCGATGTAGGTGCGCATCGCGTGGGCGACGTCGGACAGGTCCATGAGGACAAGGCGGGGATTGAGGCGATCTTGATGCATAGGCTTATTATAAGCATGCTTATTAAAAGAGCGTAGCGGTCCGCTCGGCAGAGCAGTCATGCAGCCGCCGACGAGCCGGAAAGCGGCCTGAATGCCGCGATCCGGGTTGCCAAAAGCCTAAGACTTTTCAGGAATGTGAGACTAAGCCCGCCGTCAGGCCTTGCCGCCGCGGGCGGCGATCCGGTCGGCCGTGTTGTTGTGCTTGAGGGCGCCGACGGGGTTCATCTCCACGATTTCCATGCTGAGCGCCAGGGGACGTGCCGCAAACGCCGGTGCGGCCACAGCCTTGAGGCGTTCGAACACGGTTTCCGCAACGCCCGCGCGCACTTCAGGTGTGCGGCCGACCCCGATCCGCATCTGCAGGTGGATGAAGCTGTTGTCGGGATGCTGATCGGCAACCACGACCGCATCGCGCCGGGCGAGGCGTGTCCTCGTGCCGGCGAGCGGGAACACGCCGGTGGTGAGCGCGGCTTCGTGGACCGCTTTCGCCAGCGCCCGCATATCGAGGGCGTCGTCGAGGTTGGCGGAATATTCGATGATCAGGTGCGGCATGTGGCTGTCTCGTTTTGTTATGTTGGCGTTCGATGGCGAGTGTCAGGGATTGAAGTGGATGAACTCCCACGGCGATGTTTCGCTGCCCTCCGGCACGTCCACTTCGATCAGCAGCGGCCGGGTGGTTGACAGTGCGCGCTGCAGCATCGGCCTCAGGGCATCGGGCGAGTTCACACGATGCCCCTCGATGCCGAAGGCTTTCGCGAGCTCCATGAAGTCCGGGTTTTTCAGCACGGCGCCGATGACGCGGTTGCCGAAGCCCGTGCGCTGGTCGCGCAGCACGTTGCCGAAGGAGCCGTTGTTGAACAGCACGACGATGACGGCGATGCCGTCCTGAGCTGCCGTGGCAAGCTCCTGCACGGCGAACATGAAGCCGCCGTCGCCGGTGATCGAAACCACGGGCTTGTCGGGATGCGCCGCCTTGACGCCGAGCGCGGTCGGAAAGCCGAAACCCAGCGTGCCCTGGTAGCCTTCGGTGATGTAGGTGCGCGGCTCGTAGACGGGATAGCCGTAGAAGGACGTGAAGCCGACCTGCGACAGCTCGTTGACGTAGATGCCGTCGCGCGGCAGCACCTCGCGGATGACGTCGAGATAGGAAAGCTGCGGCTGGATCTTCGTGATTGCGGCGCGCGCCTCGGTCTTGGCGGTTGCGATGGCGTCCCTGTAGGCCGGATCGGAAGCGGCTGAGCTGCCTTTGCGCCGGCGACGCACAGCGGAGAGCAACGCCTTGGTGCCGGCCTCGGCATCCGCAACGATGGGCGCATGCGGCACAAGGCGACGCATTTCCGATGGGTCGATGTCGATGCGGATGAGGTGCGGTGGCGCGGCAGGCCGGTCAATGACCGTCATCATGCCGGTCCAGCGCATGTACGGCATTTCGAGGCGGCTGCCGATGCCGACGAGCACATCCGTTTCGCGCCACAGTCGCTGGGCGGCATAGGACGACAGACCGAGCTCGTGGTCCTCCGGCATGATCCCGCGGCCGCCGCGGAAGGCGGCCACCGGCGCCGAGAGCTCTTCGGCGAGCGCGCGCACGGCGCTGGCAGCATGCTGTGCCCCGCTGCCGGTCATGATCATCGGCCGTCTGGCGGACAGGAGAAGCTTGGCCGCAGCCTCCACCTCCGAGGTCGACGGCGGCGGCGGCTCGGGAACGACGGCGGCTGGCAACAGCTGCACCTCGCCCTTCGATGCCATCGTGTCCCATGCCATCTCGACGGCCACGGGCCCCGGCCGCCCCGACAGCATCTGCCGGAAGGCTTCGTTGATGATGGCCGGCGCGTCGGCCGGCCGCTCGATCCGCTCCGCCCACTTGATGATCGAGCGCAGGGTGCCGAGCTGATCGGGAATCTCGTGCAGGTGTCCGCGTCCGCGTCCCAGAAAAGCCGACGGCACCTGGCCGGTGAGGCAGAGCACCGGCGTGCTGGCGCCCATGGCCGTGCACAGCGCGGCGGTGGTGTTGAGGACGCCGGGTCCCGGCACGACGGCATAGACACCGGGCCGACCGGTCGAGCGCGCGTAGCCGAATGCCATGTAGCCGCAGGCCTGCTCGTGGCGGGCCCCGTACGTGCGGATGCGTCCGCTGCGCTGCTGGAGCGCGTCGAAGAGGGGATAGAGCTGCGCGCCCGGCAATCCGAAGACGGCGTCGACGCCGTTGGCGATGAGCCCCTCGACGATGGCCATGCCGCCGGTCAGCATGTCGGGTGTTTC
>JBFWWW010000158.1:0-9470 GCA_050245975.1 Hyphomicrobiaceae bacterium | reverse complement strand
CCTGCCGCCCGACGCGCTGGAGGAACGCGGCCAGCTGGCGCGCTACCGGGCGCTCTATGTCGACGACCTGCTGCGCGAGGAGCGCGGCGAGCTGACGGAGATCGAGCGCCGGGTCGCCGACAGCCTCCTCACCCACGACACGCTGGCGGAGAACGTGGAGCGCAGCTACGAGGGCAAGCGCACGGTGGGCGAGCGCATTTCCGACCAGCTCGCCACCTTCGGCGGCAGCTGGCGGTTCATCATCGGCTTCGGCGCGGCACTGGCGGTCTGGATCCTGATCAATCTTGCCGCGGCGACGACGTTCGACCCCTATCCGTTCATCCTGCTCAACCTGATCCTGTCGTGCATCGCCGCCGTGCAGGCGCCGATCATCATGATGAGCCAGCGGCGGCAGGAGGCGAAGGACCGCATGCGCTCGCTCAACGACTACCAGGTCAACCTGAAGGCGGAACTGGAAATCCGCCATCTGCACGAGAAGATCGACCACCTCATCACGCGGCAATGGCAGCGGCTCGCCGAGATCCAGCAGCTCCAGCTCGAGATCATGGCCGAGCGGCGGCGCTGACCCCGGCCCCTAGCGCCTAGCGCCGCGGCAGCCACCACGTCCACCACGACCACCAGTGCCAGCCGGGCGACGTCGGCCCGAACATGTGCAGCCGGCTGTCGGGCGTCCAGCGTCCCCACGGACCCGGCGCGCCGGCCTCGGGCCGGATGCGCGGCAGCAGGAACAGGCCGGTGAGGAAGCCGCCGATGTGCGCCCACCAGGCGATGCCCCCGCCCGCGCTCGGCATCAGGAATTCGCCCGCGCCCTGCATCACCTGCATGAAGAACCAGAAGCCGGCGAAGAGCACGGCCGGGATGTCGAAGAACAGCGGGAAGATGACGATCAGCACGAGCACGCGCACCCACGCATAGGGAAAGCGCACCGCGTAGGCGCCGATGACGCCGGCGATGGCGCCCGAGGCGCCGAGCGCCGGGATGGGGGAGTTGGCGTTGAAGACAGCGTGCGTGGCGCTCGCGGCGATGCCGGCGATCAGGTAGAGCGCGAGGAAGCGGCCGGGCCCGAGACGATCCTCCAGCGAGGGACCGAAGATGTAGAGGGTCCACATGTTGGAGATGATGTGCAGGAAGCCGCCGTGCAGGAAGGTGTTGGTCAAGAGCGGCGTGACATCGAGCGCGGAGAGGCCCATCTGCGACCCCCAGCCCGGATGCGAATAGCGCCGCGGCACGAGCGCGTGCTGCATGAGGAACGCCTGCAGGTCCGTCTGCGACAGCGTGAGCTGATAGGCGAACACAACGACATTGAGCGCGATGAGCCCCCAGACCACGTAGGCCTGGTGCGTGCGGATGATGCTGTCGCGAAGCGGGAACACGTGCGGCGCCTCCAGGCGGTTTGCCGCTGACAGGTAGGGGCAGGAGCGGACCTGCGCAAGGACGACAGCACAGGCATGGGCGTGCTAATGAGAAGCGAGAGGCGACGGGCGGCGGCGCGCCGGGCGAAAGGAACCTGCAATGGCCGACAAGCATCTGCTCTATATCGCCGATCCCATGTGCTCGTGGTGCTATGGCTTCTCGCCCGTGATCACGACGCTGGCCGAGCGGTTCGCCGACCGCCTGCCCGTGCGGGTGATGGTGGGAGGCCTCAGGGCCGGCAACACGCAGGCGATGCGCACCCAGGACAAGGAGTACATCCGCGGCGCCTGGACGCGCGTGACCCAGGCGTCGGGCCAGCCGTTCGACTTCGCGTTCTTCGAGCGCGACGGGTTCGTCTACGACACCGAGCCCGCCTGCCGGGCCGTCGTGACCGCGCGCACGCTGGAGCCGGAGCGCGCCCTGCCGCTGATGTCGGCCATCCAGCGCGCCTTCTACGGCAACAACCGCGACATGACGGACACCGACGAGCTGACGGCGGTGGCCGGCGAGACCGGCCTCGACCGCGACGCCTTCCGCACGGCGTTCATGGCGCCCGACACGCGCAACGACACGTTCCGCGATTTCCTCACCGCCAAGCAGATGGGCGTCGAAGGCTTCCCGACGCTGGTGGCGGGCAGCGACGAGGACGGCTACGCACTCGTGACCAACGGCTACCGTCCGCTCGAGGGCATCCCCGAAGCGCTCGACCGCTGGCTGGCGGCGGGCGCGCCCGTGACGCCCGCGCAAGCCTGAGCGGGCCACGGGCATGAGCGACGCACTCCCCTACTACGACGAGGCGCAGATCGCGGCCGTGCTCGGCTGGGACGACCTGATCGCGGCGATGGAGACGGCGCTCGCGGACTTCTCGGCGGGCCGCGTCATCCAACCGGTGCGCAACATGCTCACCATCGAGGAAAAGCTGCGCTATCTGGGCGTCATGCCGGCCATCGCCGCCGACAGCATGGGCGCCAAGCTCGTCAGCTTCTATCCCGGCAACGCCGGCACCGCGTGGCCGACGCACATGGCCCTCATCGTGCTGTTCGACACCAGGACCGGCGCGCCGCTGGCGATGATGGACGGACGCCTGATCACGGAGATGCGCACGGCGGCGGTGTCCGCCGCGGTGGCGCGACGTCTCGCGCCCGGGGGCGGCGTGCTCGCGCTGCTGGGGAGCGGCGTGCAGGCCAAGGCGCACGTGGAAGCGCTGCGCCACATCCTGCCGGTCGCGGAGACGCGCGTGTGGAGCCGCACGGCGGAGAACGCGGCCCGCTTTGCCGCCGGCCACGGTGCCCGCGCCACGAGCGCGGAGGACGCCGTGCGCGGGGCCGACATCGTCGTCACCGCGACCGCGTCGCTGGAGCCGGTGCTGAAAGGCGCATGGCTCAAGCCCGGCGCGCTGGTGATCGCGGTCGGCGCGCCGCGGCCGACATGGCGCGAGCTCGACGACGACGCGATGCGGCACACGCTGGTGGTCGATTCCCGCGACGCGGTGCTGAAGGAATCGGGCGACGTCATCCTCTCGCGGGCGACGATCGCGGCGGAAGCGGGCGAGATCTTCGCCGGCGCCAGGACGGTGCCGGCAGGTGAAACGACCGTGTTCAAGTCCGTCGGCCTCGCCGTCGAGGACATCGCCGCCGCCCGCCTCGTGCACGAGCGGGCGCGCACGCGCTAGCGCGTTTCAGGTTCAGGCCGGCTCGCGAGACGCTGGGTCCCGGCTCTCGCTGCGCTCGGCCGGGATGACAGGTTAGGGGCGGGCGCGTGCTCTCCTCTCGCACGGAAATTCGCTCTCTCCCTGTCATCCCGGAATTTCGCGAAGCGAAATATCCGGGACCCAGTGTCACGAGTGAGCGCGTGCCTGTGGCCCTGGGTCCCCGCTCTCCGCTGTGCTTCGGCGGGGATGACAAGGAGGGCGCGCGCCGGCGGCGATGACAGTGGGGCGCTCGGCCGGGATGACAAGGTTGGGCGCTTCCACCCAAGCCGGAAAGCCTCTAGCGTGCGGCGTCAGGTGCGGGTCGCCGGAACGCTGCGGCCGGCGATGGCGGCGCCGGCATCGGCCGGCAGCCGCCACATCATCACCACCGAGACCATCGACAGGAACCCGACGACGAAGAACGCGACGGCGAAATCGGACGTCTGCGGGTTGAGGTGGCCGTTGAGGGCCTCGGAGGCCTCGAGCACGAACGCGCCGATGGCGACGCCGAGGCTGATGGACACCTGCTGGGCCACGCTGGCGATGCTGGTGGCCGAGCTGACCTCGGCGGGGGCGACGTCGGCGTAGGTGATGGCCTGGAAGCTCGTGAACTGGAGCGAGCGCAGAAAGCCGCTCACGAGCAGCAGCGCGATGATCAGCGCGTGCGGCGTCTCGGACGTGAAGAAGCCGTAGGCGGCGAGCGTGAGCGAGGCGAGCACGCCGTTGATGAGCAGCAGCGAGCGGAACCCCGTGAGCCGCAGGATCGGCCGCGCGAACGGCTTGACGGAGAGCGCCCCCATGGCGCCGGCGAAGGTGATGAGGCCCGAGTGCAGCGCGTCGAGCCCGAAGGCGAGCTGCAGCATCAGCGGCAGCAGGAAGGCGCTGGCGCCGACGCCGAAGCGGAAGAACAGCGAGCCCGTGATGCCGGCCTCGAACGTCGTCAGGCGCAGCAGCTTGAGATCGAGCAGCGGCCGCGGCGTCACGCGCGCGTGGCGCACGTAGAGCAGGAGCGCGCCGAGCCCGCCGACGATGCACAGGACCGCGACCTCGGGCGGCGCGATGCGCCGGCCGACCATCGCGGTGCCGAGCATGAGGCCGCCGAAGCCGACCGCGGTGAGGACGAAGCCGATGACGTCGAGCCGCCCCCTCTCCTCCTTGATCTCGGGAAGGTAGAGCGTGGCGAGGATGACGCTGATGATGCCGATGGGGATGTTGATGAAGAAGATCCAGCGCCAGTCGGCGTAGGTGACGATGAAGCCGCCGATGGGCGGGCCCAGCATCGGGCCGATGAGCGCCGGCATGGAAATGAAGGCGAGCGCCGAGACGAGATCGTTCTTGGCCACCGTGCGCACGACGACCATGCGGCCGACCGGCGCCATCATCGCGCCGCCGATGCCCTGCACGAAACGCCAGAACACGAACTGCGTCAGCGAGCCGGAGAACGCGCAGCCGATGGAGGCCGCCATGAACAGGCACAGCGCGACGCGGAAGGTCGTGCAGGCGCCGACGCGGTCGGCGACCCAGCCGCTGACCGGGATGAAGACGGCGAGGCTCACCAGATAGGACGTGATGGCGAGCTTGAGGGCGATGGGGTCGAGGCCGAGATCGCCGGCGATGGTGGGCAGCGCGGTGGCGAGGATCGTGGAGTCGGTGTTCTCCATGAACAAGGCTGTGCCGACGACGATGGGGACGAGGCGGTTCAAGGGCGCTCCTCGCGACGGGGGGCCGGGCCGAGCATCTGGCGGCGCTTCATCCAGCGTCGCTCGATCTCGGCGGCGATGACGGCGGCCGAATCGAGCGGCCGGTAGGTCCAGGCGTCGAGCCGCCGGAAGGGATCGGGCACCGGGCGCGTGGCGCCGCAGGCGTTGAGCGCATCGTGGAAGCGCGTGAACTTGGGCGAGCCGCCCTCGGGCGTGAACACGTAGACCGGCCGGCCCGTGGCGCAGGGCTCCGCAGTCATGTTGATGCTGTCGGCTGTGACCATGAAGGCGTCGGCGCGCGCGAGGAACTGCGGATAGGGATTGTCACCCGTACCGTCCCAAACGTAATGCGGGCGGCCGTCCGTCGCGGCGGTGAGCAGGGTTGCGATTTCCGCAGGGGTGCGCCGCGAGGGCGTGACGAGCAGGCTCGCGCCGCCTGCGGCCAGCTCCGTTATGGCGCGGCCGAGACGGGCGACGGTGTCGGGGCCGTAGCGGTAGTCGCCGTTGGGCCCGCCGATCAGAACCGCGACGCGCGGCGCCGGCAGGCTGTCGATGGCCGGGACCGGAAGCGCGCGCAGGGCCGCGAGCCGCTGCGGCGAAAAGCGATGCGGCGGCACCAGGGTGTGGATGACGTTGGGGCCGCGGCGGCGGTCGTGGTCGGGAACCCAGAACAGGTCCGCCTGTCCGGCGCCGATCTTGGGATCGAGCAGGACGACGGTGTAGGTCGCGAGCCCGGCGGCGGACTTGAGACGGCGGATGTAGGGAATGGTCTGCCGGCCGACCGCGAAGGCGATGTCGGGCCACGGCGGCGCAAAGCGGCTGCCGGCCGCGCCGAAGCGCTCGGCGGGCGCCACCGGCCCCCAGGGCGCCAGGGCCTTCCACAGCCCGCCCGGCGCGACGCGCTTGATCTCGGCCGCGACGCCGAGCCGGTCCGCCACGCCCAGCGCCTGCGCCTCGTGCCCGGCCTTGCCGTCGCTGAAGATCCAGGCGCGCGCGCCCGAAAGCGCACCAGCCTGTGCCTGCGCTGCCATGCCCTGCACGTGCTCCGTCGTGGATTGCGCGACACGCGGCCCGAACCGGGGCCGCAAGGCCGGGGGCCCGATGCCGCCGGCCGGCGAATAGAGTTGCCCGCGGGCGGGTACGGGCGCTAGTCTTTTTCGCAGTCCGTCAACGTTCCAATTTCTGGCTGAACCCCTTGCTCATGCGCACCCGCCTCGACGCTGTCGATTGGCGCATCCTGAAGGAGTTGCAGGCCAACGGCCGCATCTCGAACGTCGAGCTTGCCCGGCGCGTGGGCATGTCGCCGCCGCCGTGCCTGCGGCGCGTGCGCGCGCTCGAGCAGGCGGGCATCCTGGCCGGCTATTTCGCGCTCGTCGACGAGAAAAGCGTCGGCTTCGAGGTGATCGGCTTCGCCATGGTCGGCCTGCACAGCCAGGCGGAACCGGACCTGCGGGCGTTCGAGAACCTCGTGCTCACCTGGCCGCTGGTGCGGGAAAGCTACATGCTGTCGGGCGAGACGGACTATATCCTGAAGTGCGTGGCCCCGGACCTCTCGGCCTTCCAGGACTTCGTGATCGGCGAGCTGACGGCGGCCCCCAACGTCGCCAGCGTGAAGACGACGCTGGCGATCCGGCGGGCGAAATTCGAGCCCGGCGTTCCCATCACGGTCGCCGCAATGCGCCGCGCCGCGGGCTAAATCAGCCCCTTCCCGCCGGTTCCGCCGCCATATCTCCACGATTCAGCGGCAAATTTTTTTCGGGGACGGGGCGAATAGCTGACAGCCCATATCCGTTTTTCTGATGACCCGCGGGGAGGCAGGCGCGTGACTGACGAGGTGCGCACCCGGATGGTCGAGTTCTTGCCGCGGCTGCGCCGTTTTGCGTATGCGCTGACCGGGGACCTCGATGCCGGCGACGATCTTGTCCAGGAGACCTGTATGCGTGCCTTGTCGCGGGTCGAGCAATATCAGCCAGGAACCAGGCTCGACAGCTGGATGTTTCGCATCGCCCAAAATCTCTGGCTGGACAAGATGCGCGCCAAGAAGAGCCGCGGCGAAGCGGTCGATCTCGATGCGCTGTCCAACCTGTCGGCCGAGGACGGCCGCGACGTGACGGAGGGACGCCTGTCCCTGCAGGCCGTCACGGCGGCAATGGGCCGGCTGCCGGCGGACCTGCAGGTATTGCTCGCGCTCGTGTGCATCGACGGCCGCACCTACCGGGAAGCCGCGGAGATCACGAAGGTGCCCATCGGCACCGTCATGAGCCGCCTCGCCCGCGCGCGCCGCGCCCTGCACGCGCTGTTGACCGCCCCGTCCGCCGGCGAAGAGCCCGGCGCGACCGCTGCACCGAAGATGGCACGCCAATGACGGTCGTTACCGATGTCATGCTGATGCAGCTCGCCGACGGCGTGCTCGACGCCGCGCTCGAGCCGGCCGTGCGTGCCGCGATCGCCGCCGATCCGGCGCTGCAGCGCCGGTACGAGACTTATCGCGCAACGGGCGGGCAACTGGCCGAGCTGTTCAGCGGCATCGCGAAAGCGCCGCCGCCGGCGTGGCTCGTCGATGCCGTCCACACGGCGCCGGCACAGCCGGCGGCCGACTGGCGCGTGCCGGCGCAATGGCCGGCGGCGGCCGCGACGCTGATGGATCGCCTGCGCGAGCGGGCCGCCGAGATGTTCGCACCCGGCCTTGCGATGGCGTCCGCATCGGCGCTCGCGGCAGCCCTGGTGATCGGCGCCGCCGCGGGGTGGGCGCTGCGGGGGCCGCAGACGTCCCTTCCCCAGCATGCCGACGCGAAAGGACCGCTCACGGTTGACGGCGCGATGGTGTTCGCCGCGGGCGACCTGCGCCGCGCGCTCGATGCCGACCTCAGCGCCGGCGCGGGCCCGAACACGGCAACGCGCATCGCCGTCAGCTTCAAGACCGAGGACGGGCGCATCTGCCGCCAGTACGAGATGCGCGGCGCGAACGGCGGCACGGGCGGCGTCGCCTGCCGCACCGGCAGCGACTGGCGCATCGAGGTGCAGGCAGCGCTCGCTCCCGCGACGGCAACGCCGGGCACGTTCAAGCCGGCCAGCGACGGCACGCCCAAGGCGGTCGCCGCCTTCATCGACGACACCATCGCCGGCGACTACCTGACGAAGACGCAGGAAAGCGAAGAGATCAAGAACGACTGGCGCCGGTAAGCGGCGCAGACGGGATCGAGGACACGCTTGCAGGTTTTGGCGCAGATTTCGGGGGGATCGGGGGACATGCCGAACGGGTGAGCACAAGAACGGGCGATGGTGGGGGATCCGACGACCTCGATGCCCGCACGCTCACCCCATGATGCGGACCGGAACGGCAGAGCGCGACAGACCCGCACGTCGCACTCGACGCCGCCCGGTCCACGACCAGGTCTGGCAGCCCGAGCCCGCAGTGGCTGCCGGGCCTGGCAAGACCCGCTTCGCACCGATACCCCGGCACCCCCGCTGCCGGAGACATGCGAAGCGGGTCTTCGGCTGTCGCGATGCCGAAGAGGCCGCGGCGGCGCGTCCCGAAGGGCGATCCCGATGTTCTCGGACGTATCTTTGGCTCGTTGGCGCGCCAGCCTGCTGCCGGGCTTGCTGCGGGCCTACTGTGCGCGCGTGATGCTCGCGCTCACCACGCCGGGCGTGGCGCCGCGCGCAACCGGCGGCGTCGGGATGCGCGGCCCGATGTTCGGCGCGCAGCCGGCCGGCGCCTGGATGAGACCGCGACCGTAGATGGGATCGGGCCCCGGCGGGCCGAGATCGACGGCGGCCACATGGCGCAGGAATCCCGCTTTCGATTTCACCGGCAGGTGGCGGTAGAGCGAGGCGGCGACGGCGGTCACGTAGGGCGTCGCGAACGAGGTGCCCGTCTGCAGGCCCCCCGCACGGTGTCCGGCAACCGCGGTCCACACCTTCACGCCCGGGGCCGCGAGGTCGATGTAGCTGCCCTGGTTGGCGTTGCGGTAGTGATTGCGCTCACGGTCGACGGCGGTGACGGCGACCACCTCCTTGTAGGCGGCGGGATAGCTCGGCGCGGCGTGCGGTCCTTCGTTGCCGGCGGCGGCGACCATGATGACCCGCTTCTGCGCCAGCCTGCGGATGACGGAATAGACGATCGGGTCCTGCGGTCCCGACAGGCTGAGGTTGATCACCTGGACGCCCACCGCCTCCATCCATTCCAGCGCGGCGACGAGCGTCTGCGTGTCGGACACGGTCTGGCCGTTCGCGTCCGAGTAGAACGCGTCGGCGACGTAGATGTCGGCATCGGGAATGAGGCCGGGCGTGGAGCTGTGCGGGCTGCCGACGAGGAGCGACAGGACGCCCGTCCCGTGCAGCTCGCGCGCCGGGGCCTTCGGCACGCCGGACGGGCGGAAATAGCCGAAGTTGATGCGCTTGTCGCGGAACGCGGGATGGTCCGGATCGGGCGCCGTATCGATGACGCCGACGAGCATGCGGCGGGCGCAGGCGCCGAGCTTCGGCTGCCAGTTGATCATGCTGGTGCCGAAGCACTGGACGGACGTGCAGCCGCCGGACCCGTGCGCCGCGCCGTGCGACGGCGAGGGCCCGATGGACCGCTGGGCGCCGGGCACGGTGTTGTCGTCGGGCTCCTGCACGGCGGCGGGCTTCACCGTCCCGTAGACATAATTGAGGCAGATCGG
>JBFWWW010000157.1:0-9474 GCA_050245975.1 Hyphomicrobiaceae bacterium | reverse complement strand
TGTCCGGCGCTTTGCCGGACGAGGACTGGGAGCGAACGCATGAGCAAGACGTCGTGGCGCGCCATGGTTTTCTGCGCGGCCGCTGCCGTGCTGTCGATGGTCGCAGCAGGAGCGGCGATGGCCGGCATGGGGCAGCCGTCACCCATGCAACTCGGCTTGCAGGATCCGGCGACGATCATTGCGCATGAGATCCACACGCTGCACGACTACATCAATATCATCATCATAGCGGTCGCGGCGTTCGTCCTTATCCTCCTGATCTATGTCGTTCTGCGCTTCAACGAGAGGGCCAATCCCAGCCCTTCGAAGACCACCCACAACACCCTGCTCGAGGTGGCCTGGACCGTGGTGCCGGTGCTGATCCTGGTGGCTATCGCCATTCCGTCGTTCAAGCTCCTGTATCACGAGTACGCCTATCCAAAACCCGACCTCGTCATCAAGGCGACGGCTTCGCAGTGGTTCTGGACGCACGAGTACCCCGACCAGAAGGTGCGGTTCGACAGCGTGATGCTGCAGGAAGATGAGCGCGCGCAGGTCATCAAGGATGGCATGCCGGCCTCTCAGGTGCCGCGCCTGCTTGCGGTCGACAATGAGCTGCTGGTGCCGGTCAACAAGGTTGTGCACGTGCTGGTCACGGCCAATGACGTCATACACAACTGGACCGTGCCGTCCTTCGGATCGAAGGTCGATGCGGTGCCCGGGCGCGTGACGGCGACCTGGTTCAAGGCCGATCACGAGGGCATCTTCTTCGGGCAATGCTCCGAGCTCTGCGGGAAGAACCATGCGTTCATGCCCATCGCAGTGCGGGTGGTGAAGGAGCCCGTCTTCAATGACTGGATCGCTGCGCAAAAGGCGCGCGACAAGAAGAAGGTCAAGGAAATCATCCAGAAGGTCGCGCTCGAGTTTGAGGCTGCCAACAAGAAGGTAGCGGATGCCTCGGGTACGACGCGTTAGTCCCGGTACGGCGCCGGCCAAGTGCGGGCGCGAGAAATTTCAATCGACTCCTGTGCCTATACCAAAGGTTGCACACAATGGCTGACAAGGCGCACGCGGCGGACGATCATCACGACCATCATCCGTATGGTATCAGCCGTTGGTTGTTCTCAACCAACCACAAAGACATCGGCACGATGTACCTGCTGTTCGCGATGATGGCAGGGCTTATCGGCGGCGCTCTCTCGGTCGGCATGCGGCTCGAGCTGCAGGAGCCGGGTCTTCAGTACTTCCACAACCCGCACATGTTCAATGCGTTCGTGACCGGTCACGGCCTCATCATGGTGTTCTTCATGGTGATGCCGGCCATGATCGGCGGGTTCGGCAACTGGTTCGTGCCTTTGCACATCGGCGCGCCGGACATGGCCTTCCCGCGTATGAACAACATTTCGTTCTGGCTGCTCCCGGCATCCTTTGCGCTGTTGATCACGTCGCTGTTCGTCGAGGGCGAGCCGGGTGCCCCGGGCGTCGGCGGCGGCTGGACGCTTTACGCGCCCTTGTCGACCAGCGGCCATCCGGGGCCATCCGTGGATTTCGCCATCCTGTCCCTGCACATTGCGGGTGCATCCTCGATCCTGGGCGCGATCAACTTCATCACGACGATCTTCAATATGCGCGCGCCGGGCATGACGCTGCACAAGATGCCGCTGTTCGTGTGGTCGGTGCTGGTGACGGCGTTCCTGCTTCTGCTGTCGCTGCCCGTTCTTGCCGGCGCGATCACCATGCTGCTGACCGACCGGAATTTCGGCACGACGTTCTTTACGGCGTCCGGCGGCGGCGATCCGCTGCTCTACCAGCACCTGTTCTGGTTCTTCGGACACCCCGAGGTCTACATCCTTATCCTGCCGGGCTTCGGCATGATCAGCCAGATCGTCTCGACGTTTTCGAAGAAGCCCGTCTTCGGCTACCTGGGCATGGCCTACGCCATGGTGGCGATCGGCCTCGTCGGGTTCGTCGTGTGGGCGCACCACATGTACGTTTCCGGAATGGGCGTCGACGCGCAGGCCTACTTCGTGTTCGCGACGATGGTGATCGCCGTACCCACGGGCGTGAAGGTTTTCTCCTGGATCGCGACGATGTGGGGCGGGTCGATTTCGTTCCGCACGCCGATGCTGTGGGCGATGGGCTTCATCTTCCTGTTCACGGTCGGCGGCGTCACGGGCGTGATGCTGGCCAATGCCGGTGTCGACCGGTCGCTGCATGACACCTACTACGTCGTGGCGCACTTCCACTACGTGCTCTCGCTCGGCGCCGTCTTCGCCATCTTCGCCGGCTGGTACTACTGGTTCCCGAAGATGAGCGGCTACATGTACTCGGAGTTCTTCGGCAAGCTGCACTTCTGGCTGACTTTCATCGGTGCCAACGTGCTGTTCTTCCCGCAGCATTTCCTGGGTCTGGCCGGGATGCCTCGCAGGTATGCCGACTATCCCGATGCCTTCGCCTATTGGAACCGGATCTCGTCCATCGGCTCCTACATCACGGCGCTGGGCACGATCGTGTTCTTCATCGGCCTGTTCTACGCCTACTTCGTTGCCAAGCGTAAGGCGGCGGACAATCCCTGGGGCGTGGGCGCGACGACGCTCGAGTGGACGCTGCCGTCTCCGCCGGCATTCCATTCGTTCGAGACGCTGCCGCGGATCGAGGCGGGCCACCAGCACTGATATCCGGCAATCAGGAAGCAGAAGGCATAGACCCCACAGATGGCGGACGTCGGATACGACAGCAGCGATCCAGCTCTCGCAGAGCCGTCCGTTGTGCTGTCTGCCGGCGGCAACGTGCGCGACTTCTTTGCCCTGATGAAGCCGCGTGTCATGTCGCTTGTGGTGTTCACGGCCCTTGTCGGCATGGTGGCCGCGCCCGGCAATATTCATCCACTGCTCGGCGCGATCGCCTTGCTCGCCATCGCCGTCGGTGCGGGCGCAGCCGGCGCTCTCAACATGTGGTACGACGCGGACATCGATGCGGAAATGGCGCGTACGGCGGCGCGGCCCATCCCGCGTGGCCAGGTCACCTCGGCCGAGGCCCTTGGCTTCGGTATCGTCCTGTCCGTTTTTTCGGTGTTGACGCTGGGCCTTCTTGTGAACGAGACAGCCGGTGCGCTGCTTGCACTGACCATCGCGTTCTATGTCCTCGTTTACACGATGTGGCTCAAGCGCCGGACGCCACAGAACATCGTGATCGGCGGAGCCGCGGGCGCGTTTCCTCCAATGATCGGCTGGGCAGCCGTCACCGGCGCCGTCAGCCTGGAGAGCGTGCTGCTGTTCCTGATCATCTTCATGTGGACGCCGCCGCACTTCTGGGCGCTGGCGCTGTACCGCAGCCGCGACTACGAGCGTGCGGGCGTGCCCATGCTGCCGGTGGTGGCCGGCCCCGATGAAACCCGCCGGCAGATTCTGCTCTATTCGCTTCTGCTGGTGCCGCTTGCAGTGGTGCCCGCGTTGATCGGGCTCGGCGGCCTCCTCTACGCCTGTGTTTCGATCGTGAGCGGGGCGATTTTCCTCGCCCTGGCATGGAAGGTCTGGCGCGTGCGCGAGGGCCGCGCAGCCGATCGGGCTGCGCGCCAGCTCTTCGGCTTCTCGATCCTCTATCTCTTCCTGCTGTTCGCGGCGCTGCTGATCGAACGCTGCTATGCTCTGGCGGTTTCATGAACGGGGAGACCTTGCCATCGTGGGCGAGCAGGACGAGCGCGAACGGCTGCGGCGGCAGCGCATGCGGTCGCTGGCCATCGGCCTGGCGCTGGCGGTGCTTGCGCTGCTCTTCTATGCCGCCACGATCGTTCGGCTGGGCGGCAACGTCTTCAACCGACCGCTTTAGCGAACCGGCGTGACGCAATGACCCAAGAGATGAAGTCCACAGAGCAGCAACCGAAGCCGGCGCGCCGGGATATGGCGGTGGCGTTGTGGTGCGCGGTCGTCGTCTTTGCGATGGTGGGCGCATCTTACGCCGCGGTGCCGCTTTATCGACTGTTCTGCCAGACGACGGGATTTGCCGGCACGCCTCTGCGCGCAAAGCAGGCGTCGAACAAGGTTGTCGACAAGATCGTGACAATTCGCTTCGATGCCAATGTCGCGCCCGGCCTGCCCTGGAAATTTGAGCCGGTGCAGTCGACCGTCGATGTCAAGATCGGTGAGAACACGCTGGTGTTCTACCGGGCGACAAATCTGTCGGACCAGCGCATCACCGGCTCGGCGACATTCAATGTCATGCCCGATACCACGGGGGCATACTTCAACAAGATCCAGTGCTTCTGCTTCACGGAGCAGACGCTCAATCCGCACGAATCGGTCGAGATGCCGGTGAGCTTCTATCTCGATCCGGCCATGTTGAAGGATCGGGACACGCAGGACACGCGTGATATCACGCTGTCGTACACATTCTATGCCGTTCCGCCGAAAGAGCGGCCCGGCGTCGCAGAGCATGCGCCCGCCGTAACGGGCAAAGGGTCCTAGGGAGCAGGCGGCTTTTACCGCCGCCGACGGGTAGGGAAGACGGAGCAGCTACATGGCCGAGAGCCACGCCAAGCATCACGACTATCATCTCGTCAACCCGAGCCCGTGGCCGATCGTAGGCTCCGTGTCTGCCCTGCTCATGGCGGTCGGCCTCATCGTCTGGATGAGGTCGCTCAATGCCGGCACAGGGGTCTTGGGACTGAAGGGCCCGACGGTTTTCTTCATCGGTGCCGTGTGCGTGCTCTTCACGATGTTCATGTGGTGGCGTGACGTCATCCGGGAAGCGAACGGCGGCGATCATACGCCCGTCGTTCAGCTCCACCTGCGCTACGGCATGCTGCTGTTCATCGCTTCGGAGGTGATGTTCTTCGTCGCGTGGTTCTGGGCCTATTTCGATGTCGCGCTGTTTCCGGCCGCCGTCGACAACCTGCCGCACACCGGCGAGGTCATCGGCATGGTCGAGCGCAATGCGCTGACCGGCGGGCATTGGCCGCCAAAACCCGCCGACGCCTTTCACGGGACGTTCGATCCGTGGGGCTTGCCGCTCGTCAACACGCTCATCCTGCTGACCTCGGGCACGACAGTGACCTGGGCTCACCACGCGCTGCTCAACAACGATCGCAAGGGGCTGGTGTGGGGTCTCGTGGTGACGGTTGTCCTGGGCCTGCTCTTCACCGCGTGCCAAGCCTTCGAGTACGGCCATGCAGCGTTCAACTATGCGGGCCATATCTATGGCTCGACGTTCTTCATGGCTACGGGTTTCCATGGAGCGCATGTCATCATCGGTACGCTGTTCCTCGCTGTCTGCCTCATACGTGCGCTGAAAGGTGATTTCACACCGAGACAGCACTTCGGGTTCGAGGCGGCCGCCTGGTACTGGCATTTCGTCGACGTCGTCTGGCTGTTCCTGTTCTCCTGCATCTATGTGTGGGGTGCCGGTACGCCTGTGTCCCACTGACGCCAGGCGACTGACGGACAGGTTGCGAAGTCGGGGCGGCGAAGGCCGCCCCTTCCTGTTTGGAGATGTCCCGTGGAACATGAAGGGCCATCGGTCATCGCGGCTGGGCTCGCGGCGCGCTGTCCGCGATGCGGCAAGGGCGCGTTGTTCAGGAACGGCTTGACCCTGCGCGATCGCTGCAGTCACTGCGGGCTTGACTATTCGTTCATCGATTCAGGTGACGGGCCAGCGGTATTCGCGATCTTCATTCTCGGGTTTCTGGTTCTTGGCGGTGCGCTCGTTGTCGAGTTCAAATTCGGGCCGCCCGTCTGGGTCCATATTCTGCTGTGGGGTATCCTGACGCCGGCGCTGGCGTACGGATTGTTGCGCACCATCAAGGGAGTGCTGATCGCGCAGCAGTACAAGCATCGGGCAGAGGAAGGCCGGCTGGAAAAGCCGTGAACGGATGGCGATGCTGCGAGCCATGAAGCAGGCCAGGCTGCTGCTGCCAACGCTGCTGACGGTGGCGGGAGTTGCGATCCTTCTCGGACTTGGAACGTGGCAGATGAGCCGCAAAGCCTGGAAGGAGGCGCTCATACAGCGCATTAACGCGCGGACCCATGCCCCTCCCGTCGATCTGGCGCAGGCCATGCAGACCTGGACGTCTTCGGGTGACATCGAGTATCTGCGCATCCGCATCAGCGGGCGCTTCCGGCACGATCGGGAAGCCTATGTCTATGCGGTCGATTCAAAGCTCGGGCCCGGTGTCGACGTCTACACGCCGCTGGCAACCGACGCAGGCCCCGAGGTTCTGATCAATCGCGGGTTCGTACCGCAAGGTTTGAAGGATCCGGCTCAGCGGCCGGCGGGGCAGATCCGGGGCGAGACCAGTGTGACCGGGCTGGGGCGGCGCCCCCGTCCTGCAGGCTATTTTACCCCCCCGTCCGATGTTTCGCAAAAGATGTTCTATTGGCCGGACTACGCCGGCATGCGACGCGCTGCGGCGAGCGACGCTCAGCTAGCCCCGTTCTTCATCGATGCCGAGGCTGAGCCCGGAAACCCCGGCGGTTGGCCAAAGGGCGGGACAACCATCCTGACCCTGCCGAACCGGCATCTGGAATACGCGCTGACGTGGTACGGTCTTGCCGTCACGCTGATCGGCGTTTATTTGGCGTTCGCACGCGGGCGTCTGCGTGATGCAGACCGCGAAGCACCTGCAACCACTGGATAATCCTGAACCTCCGGCCGACGCTTCTTGTTGGCAGGCGGCCACCGTTCTAGGGTGCCGCTGGCCGGCTCCGTCGGCGACTCTCATCTGAAAGTTGGTGCCGTTGAAATACGTCAGCACTCGAGGCGAAGCGCCTGAGCTCGACTTTGAAGGCGTACTCTTGGCCGGGCTTGCCGTTGACGGCGGGCTCTACGTGCCCAAGGTCTGGCCCCGCGTCTCGCCGGAGGCGATAGCCGGCTTTGCCGGCAAGCCGTTCCACGCGGTTGCGACGGAGGTGATCTCGGCTTTTGCCGGCTCTGCCATTGCCCGGGAGGACATTGCCCGCATCTGCGCGGAAGCCTACGCGACATTCAAGCATGAGGCCGTTACGCCGCTGGTGCAGCTCGGTCCGCGCGATTGGGTTCTCGAGCTGTTTCATGGTCCCACGTTGGCGTTCAAGGACGTGGCCATGCAGGCGGTATCCCGCTTGATGGATCATGTGCTCGCCAAGCGCGGTGCGCGAGCAACCATCGTCGGAGCCACGTCGGGGGATACGGGCGGCGCGGCGATCGAAGCCTTCCGCGGATCCGCGCGCGTCGACGTCGTCATCTTGTATCCCGACGGCAAGGTGTCAGACGTCCAGCGTCGCATGATGACGACGCCGACCGAACCGAACGTGCATGCCGTTGCGATCGACGGGACGTTCGATGACTGTCAGGCGCGCGTCAAAGACATGTTCGCGCACCAGGCATTTCGCGAGCGCGTTCACCTCTCGGGCGTCAATTCGATCAATTGGGCACGCATTGCGGCGCAGGTGACGTACTATTTCGTCGCCGCAGCCGCGCTTGGCGCGCCGCATCGCACCGTGTCGTTTGCCGTTCCGACAGGCAATTTCGGCGATATCTTCGCCGGCTATGTTGCGCGGCGCATGGGTCTGCCGATCGAGCACCTGGCGATCGCCACCAACAGCAACGACATTCTGGCTCGGACGCTGATCAGTGGCGTCTACGAGACGCGCGGCGTCATAGCGACGACATCGCCCTCGATGGACATCCAGGTCTCGTCGAACTTCGAGCGCTATCTGTTCGAGGCGATCGACCGGAACGCGGTTGCCGTGCGTTCGATGATGTCCAGCCTGAAGCAGGGTGGCGCATTCGAGCTGGGGGCAGCCGCCGGCAGGGCGAGGACCGATTTCACGGCATCCTCCGCGACGGAGGATGAAGTCGCCGGGGCGATACGCGGCGTAAAGGCCGCCTCCGGCTATTTGCTCGACCCCCATACGGCCTGCGGATATATCGCCGCGCAAAAGGCGCTTGCCGGATCGGCGGCGCCCCGGGTCGTGCTCGCGACCGCGCACCCGGCGAAGTTCCCCGATGCTATGGCTGCCATCGTGGGCGTGCGACCGCCGCTTCCGCCCGCGAGTTCGGGAATGATGAGCGCCAGGGAAAGGATTACCCACCTTCCGAACGACGTTGCGGCACTCGAGAAATTCGTCGTCTCGGTTGCCCGCGTCGCAAGCGGAGGACGGGCATGACGGCGGACATCACGACGCTGAGCAACGGGATGCGGGTGGTGTCGAACCACATGCCGCATCTGGAGACGGTGTCGCTTGGGATCTGGGTGGCGAGCGGAGCGAGACACGAGACGGAAGCGCAGAACGGTCTGTCGCACCTTCTCGAACACATGGCCTTCAAGGGCACCGCCCGCCGCAGCGCGCGCGACATCGCCGAGGAGATTGAACAGGTCGGCGGCGAACTCAACGCGGCCACCAGCCTGGAGATGACTGCGTACTATGCGCGCGTTCTCAAGGAAGACATCGGGGTCGCCTTGGACATCCTGGCGGACATTCTGCAGAATCCGCGCTACCGCGAGGATGAATTGGAACGCGAGCGCGAGGTGATCCTGCAGGAGATTGCCGCCACGCGCGACAGCCCGGACGAGATCGCCTACGACCTCCTGCAATCCACGGCATTTCCCAACCAGGCAATCGGTCGGCCGATTCTCGGTACCGAGGTGAGCGTGCGCCGCATCGGCTCGGCCGAATTACGGTCGTTTCTCGCCGGTCGCTACGGTGCGAGCCGCATGGTGCTTTCGGCTGCGGGCAATGTCGATCACGCGGCGCTTGTGCGCCACGCTGAAGCCCTATTCGGCGGGCTCAATGGCGGCGCGTCGGGCGCTGTCGAGACGGCGCGGTATGCCGGCGGGACGCGGACGTTCGCCAAGCCGTTCGAGCAAACCCATCTGATTCTGGGATTCGAAGGCCCATCGTACCGGGAGGAAGCGTTTTATACGACGCAGGTCTTTTCCGGATTGTTTGGCGGTGGGATGTCCTCACGCCTGTTTCAGGAGGTCCGCGAGCGGCGGGGGCTATGCTACGCGATCTACTCGGGCTCCTGGGCCCTTGCGGACGCCGGAGTGTTCTCGATCCACGCCGCCACGGGGCAAGACACGATGGATGAGCTGATCGACGTCGTGCAGGAGGAGTTCGGCCGCATCGCATCGGAGCGACCGAGCGAAGCCGAAATGGCGCGCTCGAAGGCGCAGCTCAAGGCCGGCCTGCTGATGGGGCTCGAGAGCTCGGCGGTACGTGCCGAGCAGCAGGCCCGTCAGCTTCTGATTTTCGATCGTCTCATCGCACCGGCTGAGCTTGTCGATCTGGTCGAACGCCAGACGGCGGAGCTGGTGCGCGCTCACGCCGAGCGGCTGCTCAGGGGCGCTACGCCTTCGGTGGTGGTGGTCGGCGCGGGGCCGCGTGGCGACGCGCAGGCGCGCCGGGCGGCGGACCGAATGGCGGCTGGACTCTGAGAGAGCGCAGAAATGGCGTTTCTGAGATCATCCACACCTCATGAGGCCGAGGCGGAAATCCGCGGCAAGGGTGTCTGGTTGCG
>JBFWWW010000156.1:0-9502 GCA_050245975.1 Hyphomicrobiaceae bacterium | reverse complement strand
ATGGTGAAACAAATATGGTTTAGCCATGTGGGCATGGCAGGTTGGGGCTCATCTGACGGGGGGCGCCAAAGGCATGATGCCGCTCTGCCATCCCGGTATCGACCCGGAATGTCCCCTTCTTCCGCACCTGCCCAACACCCTAGAGGGACATCCACATGAGTAGCATCACTACGAACACTGCGGCCATGACCGCGCTGCAGACGCTGACCCAGACCAACAAGGCCCTGACCGAGACCCAGAACAGGATCTCCACGGGCTATCGCGTCAACGATGCGCAGGACAACGCCGCCTATTGGTCGATCGCCACCACCATGCGTTCGGACAACAAGGCCCTCTCGGCCGTCCAGGACGCCCTCGGCCTTGGCGCCGCCACGGTCGACACGGCCTACACCGGCCTCAAGTCGGCCATTGACGTCGTCGACGAGATCAAGTCGAAGCTGGTCACGGCTCGCGGCGAAGGCGTCGACCGCGCCAAGATCCAGACGGAAATCAAGCAGCTCCAGGACCAGCTCAAGTCCACTGCCGACGCGGCCGTGATCTCGGGCGCCGACAACTGGCTCTCGGTCGATTCGAGCACCACCGGCTACAACGCCAGCAAGAGCGTCGTGTCGTCCTTCACCCGTACGGGCGGTGCGGTCACGATCCAGACGATCAGCATCGATACGTCGACGGTAAAGCTCTATGACTCGAGCTCGTCGGCCGTCGGCATCCTGGACGCCAAGCGCGACGCCACCGGCGCCGTTGCAGCAACCGGTTTCGACATCGCCACGCTCGACATCTCGGCGCTGACGAACAGCACGACCGACCTCGCCACCCTCGACAGCTACGTCAAGGGCGCGGACGCCGCCATCAGCGAGATGACGGACGCCGCTACAACTCTCGGTTCGGTCAAGTCGCGCATCGGTCTCCAGCAGGACTTCGTGAAGAACCTGATGGACGCCATCGATCGCGGCGTCGGCCAGCTGGTCGATGCGGACATGAACGAGGAGTCGACCCGCCTGACCGCGCTGCAGACCAAGCAGCAGCTCGGCATCCAGGCCCTCAGCATCGCCAACTCGAGCAGCCAGAACATCCTGTCGCTGTTCCGCAGCTGACGACCATCATACCGCTACAAGCCTGAAACTGGCCGCGCTCCCCTGGGGCGCGGCCAGTTTCACGTCAACTCCACGCAAGGTTCATCTCCCAAACTCCGTCGCACGTTGACTGCGCTTCGCAGCGGGCGGGGGAGTTATGATCGGGCGAGAGCAGCTGGAACGGCTGTGGACCAGTCTTCTTGGTCTCGGGGGAAGGAAGCTGGCGGCGCTGGGCATCGTCGGCCTCGCCGTTTTCAGCGCAGTGGGCCTGGGCAGCTATTATCTGAGCCGGCCCGAGTTCGAGACCCTCTACACCGGACTCAATCCGCAGGACGTCAGTCGCATCGGCGCCGCGCTGCAGGAAGCCGGCATCCGGTTCGACGTCAGCTCCGACGGCACCAAAGTGCTCGTTTCGGCCGCGCAGACCGCGCAGGCCCGCATGCTGCTGGCCGAGAAGGGGCTGCCCAGCAGCTCCAACGCCGGCTACGAGCTGTTCGACAAGCTGGGTTCGATCGGCCTGACCTCCTTCATGCAGGAGATCACGCGCGTGCGGGCCCTCGAAGGCGAGATCGCTCGCACCATCCAGGCCATGAAGGGCGTGAAGGCCGCCCGGGTCCATATCGTCCTGCCCGACACGGGCTCCTTCCGCCGCAACCGGCAACCGCCGTCGGCTTCGGTCGTGATCCGCCCGGAATGGGCGGGCGAGTTCACGGCCGCGCCCGCCATTCGTCAGCTCGTCGCCGCTGCCGTGCCCGGTCTGACCGTGGACCAGGTCCGCGTCCTGAGCACGGACGGCACGGTGCTCGCCGCCGGCGGCGAGGGCGTTGCCGCCGTCCCCGGCAAGGCGGTCGAGCTCGAGAAGACGATCAGCAAGGAGCTGCAGGACAACATCCGCAAGACGCTCGCGCCCTACCTTGGTCTTGAAAACTTCGAGGTCAGCGTTGCGGCGCGCCTCAATATGGACAAGCGGCAGATCAACGAAACGGCGTTCGACCCCGAATCGCGCGTCGAGCGTTCGCTGCGTGTGGTGAAGGAGACCGGCTCATCCACCAATTCGGCCAACAAGCCGCCGGTGGGCGTCGAGCAGAACATCCCGGCCGAGCAACCGCCGACGACGGCGACGGGCGACCAGTCCAAGCGCTCCAACGAGCGGCGCGAGGAGCTGCGGAATTATGAGCTCAGCTCGAAGACGATCCAGACGGTCAGCGAGGGCTACAAGATCGAGGGATTGACGGTCGCCGTCGTCATCAACCGCAAGCGCCTGCTGGCGACGCTGGGTGACAAGCCGTCACCGGAGGCGATCGACAAGCAGCTCAAGGATGTCGAGGCGCTGGTGCAATCGGCCGCCGGCATGGAGCCCAAGCGCGGCGATCGCGTCACCGTCTCTGCCGTCGACTTCATCCAGACCAGCGCGATGGAGCCTGTGGCCGGCCCCGGAATTCTTGAGCAGATCATTGCGCGCAGCGGCAGCCTGGTGAAGGCTTTCACCATTCTCGCCGCGACGCTGCTGCTCATCTGGTTCGGCCTGCGTCCCGCGACGCGCGCGATCCTCGAATCCGGCACGGCTACGCCGGCGATCGCCGCAGGCGGCAACAGCAACCGCATCGCGATGGAGCGGTCGGCGCAGGCTGGGGCATCGCATGTGCCGGACGGTCCGGATTTCGGACGCGAGCCGACACCAAACCTGATCGGCGACCTGACGAGCAAGATGGGCCGCACGCCGCAGAAGCGGCTGGAGCAGATGGTCGACTTCGATGAGGCGCAGGCCGCTGCCATCCTCAAGCAATGGATGGGCGGAGCGAAGCAGGCATGACCGCCGTCTCCATCGCGCGCTTCCTGACCGACTTCGATCCGGCCGGCGATGCCGCGCCGGCCCGTCCCGTTCGGGGCCGGCCGCCGGCGGACGACGAGGGCACGCTCCGCGCTCAGGCGCGGGCTCAAGGCGAGGCGGACGGGCGCGCGGCTGCAGAGCGGGACGCGACACAACGCATGGAAGCTCTGACGCGCCAGCATGAAGCCCAGCTCGCGGCCGCCCGCGCCGCCTGGGTCGAAGCCGAGGGATCACGCCTTTCCGAGCAGATGCGCCTGGGCTTGGAGCACATCGAGACCGCGATCTCGGATGCCGCGGCACGCATTCTCCTGCCGCTGCTTGCCGAACCTTTGCGGCGCCAGACGGTTGCCGAGCTTGCCGCCGCCATCCGTGCGGTGGTTGCCAATGCTCCCGACGCAGCGGTCGCGGTGAACGTGTCCGGCCCTGACGACCTCCTGGCCGCTCTGCAGGCAAAACTCGGCAGTGGCGGTCCCACGCTGCGCACCACCACGGCGCCCGGTTGCGATCTCACGGTGCAGATCGAGCAGACTGTGCTCGAGACAACGCTTGGGGCCTGGCGCGTCCGGCTCGAGGAGGCGATGGCGTGATTTCGGGGGAAGACGAATCCAACGTCCACGAACTTGTCATCATCCGCCGCCGCCACGGTGGCGAAGACGAGGGCCATCACGGCGGCGTCTGGAAGATCGCCTACGCCGACTTCATGACGGCGATGATGGCCTTCTTCCTCGTCATGTGGCTGATCAATGCCACCGACAAGAAGGTCATCACGCAGGTCGCCAACTACTTCAATCCACTGCGCCTGACCGACAAGGTGGTGACCAACAAGGGATTGCAGGACGCCGATACCGGCGGCGCCGGCCCCGGGAAAAGCCCGGCCAGCGGCAATGCCAAGGAGAAGGATGCCAAGACCAAAAGCACGGTCAAGAGCGATGCCTCCAAGGACTCGGTCACCGAGGAGGCGCTGTTCCGCAATCCCTACGATGTGCTGGCGCGGCTCGCGGCCCAGGCGCGCTCCGGTGTTCCGTCCGAGCAGCAGGCGCCCAATGCCGGCGCACCGCGCAATTCCGAGGGGCTGAACGTTGCCGGCGAGGCATTCCGCGATCCTTTCGATCCATCGTTCCGGCAGGGACAGCCGCGCCCGCCATCGCCTGACGCTGTCGTCAAGGAAACTCGACCCGAAACTCCGACAGTGACCGCGGTGCAGCCGGCTCCCGTTTTGCCTCCGGAGGCGCGTCCCGACAGTCATGCGGCCGCCGCACCATCGCGGGCAGCCGACGGCGGCCCGAAGTCGGAACCGCAAACGACCGTCGAGCGCCGCGAGGCCGATCAAGCCGCGGGCAAGGATGCTGCGGCGAAAGATCCAGCATCGCCGCCGATGGCCAAGCCACTGCCGAAAGATCAGCCGGATGCTGCCGAGCCCGCGCCGCGGTCTGTTGCGGATGCCTCCCAGCCCGTCAAGCCCGATGCCGCCAAGGATGAGGCAGGGAAGCCGCGTGATGCCGCCAACCCCGGCAAGGGAAGCGCGGAGGCGGCAGCCGAGGCGAGCAAGCTCGCCGAGCAGATCAAGCAGGCGCTGTCGCAGATGACGCCCGGGCTGCTGCCCCATATCGACGTGACGGTAACGGACGAGGGCATCCTTTTGAGTCTCACGGACGAATACAACTTCGGCATGTTTGCCGTCGCTTCCGCCGAGCCCCGCCCCGCCACCGTGGTCGTCATGGAAAAAGTGGCGAAGGTGCTGCAGGGCATGTCCGGCCAGCTCATCGTCCGCGGTCACACGGACGGGCGGCCCTTCCGCTCGGCCACCTACGACAACTGGCGCCTTTCGACGGCGCGCGCGCACATGGCCTACTACATGCTCGTGCGTGGCGGTATTCCGGAGGGCCGCTTCGATCGGGTCGAGGGATACGCCGACCATAGCCTGCGCGTGCCGAACGATCCGGAAGCCGCGCAGAACCGGCGCATCGAGATCCTGGTCAGAAAGCCGAAAACGTGATCACCATCGCGCGCCTCGCCGTTCTCCTCGCGCTGCTCGCTCTACCGGCCGCGGTCCGCGCCGAGGAGGGAACCGCCAGGCGCGATCCGCAGCCATACGAGCTGGTGCGCGAGCTGCGCATCCGCCAGGATCAGACGGCGGCGGGCATCACGTCGGCGCATGCCGAGCAGCGTGCGCTGATCGCGCGCATTTCGGCACAGCTTCTGAATGCCGATCCGAAAGTGTGGTCCGACCCGAAGAACGTGCGTGCGGCCGTTATCTTCGTGCTCAGCGGCGGCGAGCCGCGGGTGCTCAAGTCGCTCTTCGCCATCCGCAACCTGCCCGGGGTGGACGACAAGCTGCTCAACGGTGCGCTTGCGTACAGCGAAGGGCGCAATGCCGAGGCGGCGGAGCTGCTGAAGGGTATCGATGCGCGCAAGCTCGAGCCGGCGCTCGGCGGACATGTCGCGCTGGTTCAAGGCAATCTGGTCGCGGCCCGCGACCCGGCTGCGGCCATCGAGCGCTTCGACGAGGCGCGATTGTTGTCTCCCGGCACGCTGGTCGAGGAGGCTGCGTTGCGGCGCGAGGTCTTCATCGTCGCGGCAACAGGCGATCTGGAACGCTTCGAGCGTCTTGCCGCCGACTACCTGCGACGGTTCAGTCACTCGGTCTACGCCGGCACCTTCCGCGACCAGTTTGCCGCCGAGCTGGCGAGCGACCGCTACACTGCTGCCAAGGATCGCCTGCCGCAACTCGAAAAGGCGCTCGCCGATCTGCCTCCCGTGCAGCGCCGCGATCTCTATCTTGCTATTGCCGTGGAGGCTGTCGTCAAGGCGCGCATTCCGCTCGCGCGTCTCGCCGCGCGCAACGCCACCTCGCTATCCGGCGAGACTGGTCGCGAAGGCGCGCGTGCCAAGGTCTATGAAGCCGCGGCCCTGGTCGTCACGGACGAGTACGACAAGGCGATCGCCGACATGGAGACGGTGACGCGCGCCGGTCTCTCGGCCGGCGATGCGGCCCTGCTCGAAGCGGCGCGGTCGGTGGCAAAAAGCGTGCGCCGCTGGCCC
Organism: Hyphomicrobiaceae bacterium; assembly: GCA_050245975.1. Taxonomy (GTDB): domain Bacteria; phylum Pseudomonadota; class Alphaproteobacteria; order Rhizobiales; family Hyphomicrobiaceae; genus JBFWWW01. The sequence continues at coordinate 3,556 of JBFWWW010000156.1, read as the reverse complement.
GACGCCTTTACCGGCTCTGCGCCGCCTGCGCCCCCGGAAAAGGCCGGCGCGGCTCCCGCGCGCGATGTTGTGGCGCTGGCCCGCAAGTCCATTGCGGCGGCCGATGATGTTTTGGGTGAGACAGATCAATGACAGGCATGATGCCACTCCCCGACCGTACCATTCTGGCCGCCGACGCTGCGGCTCGCCAGGCGCGCGACGCAGCAGCCTCGAGTCCGGGCGGCAGCGAAGGAACGGGCGGCGATGCCGGTTTTCCGGATCTGCTTCGGCGCCTGGTCAACAAGGATGAGCCCGCGCAGCCCGCGCAGCCCGCGCAAGCCGCGCAGGCGAGCGAGGCGCAACCGGCCGTCGAGCCGATCGCCAAGGGCGATCCGCTGCAGCGCTGGCAGCAACGGATCGATGCGCTCGCGGCGCATGCGCGCGGCGCGGATGTTCCTCAGGTGACTGGGGAGCGTTCGCCCGATCGACGAAAGTCTGGCGACAAGGATGCGGCCGTCGAGCTGGATGCTACCGTCACAGTATCGGCCGAGGTTTGCGCGCCGGACATGAAAGATCAGACGGCTCAGCCGCAACAGCCCGCGCCGGTCCCCGCGCCGCAGGCTGCGCTGTCCGCCGGGCCTGTGCCGCCAGTGGTGGCTGTGATGGCGGTTGCGGCACAATCCGTTCCGGCAGCGCCTGCGTCGCGGACGGAAAAAGGACCGGCAGCGGCTCCGGCTGTGGCGCCTGTTGCAGCCCCGGCCGACGAGCGCATTCCATCCGAGGGAAGCGATCCTGCCGCGCCGGCCGTCGCAATGCCCGGCAAGGTGGCGGAGCGCACCGCTGTCGCTGCGAGCGCCGACACCCGCGGAGCGCCTGCTCCAGATAATCGGTTGCCGAATGAGGCGGCGCCGAAGCCGGTGCCTTCCGCGGTTGGGTCTGATGCGAAGCCTGCCGCATCGGCTGCCGACGCGGGGCCGGCCGACAAGCCGATTTCCGACAAGCCGGCCGATATCGTGATCCCGAAGATCCAAGTGCTTCGCACCGAGACGCATCTGGCTCCCGTCACGCAAACCTGGCCCGCACAGCAGATTGCGGACCAGGTCGCTGCGGCGCTTGCAGCATCCGACGCGGGCCAGGCCGAGCCGACCGCCGCGTCGACGCCCGCGCAGCCGGCCACCGCTTCGGCCCCGGTCAAGGTGCTCCAGATACAGCTCCAGCCCGTCGAGCTCGGCACCGTGACGGTGCGCATGTCGCTCAAGAACGATGTCATCAGCATCGAGATCGTGGCGCAGCACCACGAGACGGCGATGCTCGTGGACAAGAACCGCGATGTCCTCGCTCACGTGCTGAAGTCGGCCGGCTACGGTCTGGACACGCTCGCGGTTCAGGTCGCGCCGGTCGATCGGTCCGCGGCTGCGATCCAACCCCCCGGCGCACCTGACGCGCAGTCGTTCCTGCAATCCTCGACGCAGTCACACACCGGCGGCGGCCAGCCTGACGGGCGCTGGGGCGGTGCGCGCCAGAACCCAAGCCAGCAAGGCGGCCAGGCTGTCTTCCCGGACGGCGGTCGAGCCGCCCCGGCCACGACACCTGCCGCCGGGCAGGGCGTCTATGTCTGACGGATCCAGCCGATGAACCCAGTCTATCTCGATACCATCCGACGCTTCGAGGGCTTCACCGACCGCGCGCAGTGGGATTATGCCCAGCACACCAACGGCTACGGCACCCGCGCGCTTTATCCGGGCGAAGTGATCGACAAGGCCGAAGCGGAAAGGCGCTTCCAGTCCGAGATCGCCGACGCACGCAAGGTCGTCGATCGTTTCGCACCGAATGCCGACGAGGGCACGAAGGCCGCGCTGACGTCGCTAACGTTCAACGCCGGCACGACGTGGACCAAGAGCGGGCTTGGCGAGGCGGTGCGTGCGGGCGATCTCGATACCGCGCGCACGCTCTTCCAGCAGTATACGAAGGCTGGCGGCGAGACGCTGTCGGGGCTGGTGGCGCGGCGCATGGCCGAAGCCGCCTGGATCGGGTCCGGCGTCACGCCGGATGCCACGGCATCGGCCATCGTCCAGGGCGCCACCGCTGCTGCAGCCGCTGGCACCAGTCCGCCTGCGCCCACGGCGGCGACCGCGCCGGCCGGAGCGCAAGTGCCGACGGTCCTGGATACGACGGCCGCAGCGCCGTCGCTCCCAGTCGACAGCGCGCTGCTGGCCCGCATCCTCAGCAGCGATGTCGCCAACACCGGGCGCATGGCCCTGTTGCGCGCCAACGAAGCGCTGCGTCTGCGCGCCGACGACAACGATGGCCGCCGCATGCCTCCGGCTGCGGTCCGCGTTTGAGCTCCGTTAACGAACGACTGACGGGCCTCCTCGCTCTTAACGTCTGGTCAACGGACACGGGCTAGGCTTCGCATGGCGCCCAAAGAGTGCCGACATGATCCGCTTCAGGCCAGTAACGCAGTCCGATTTCGAGCACGCTCTCGACATGGCGAGCCTCGAGCATCCGGCGCTGCGCGAGCGGGATGCGGAGGCACGCCGCAGCGCCCGCATTTCCGATCTCGCCGTCGGGACGCCCGATGAGCGCGCGTCCGGAAACGTCGAGCATCCCGCCGAGCGCCTGGCGCGCATCTATTTCGACGAACCGCCGGCCGAGTGGCAGGTTGCGGATGATCTGCAACCCGGCGTGCAGCAGGCCCCTGTCGAGCTGCTCCGCTCCGTGGCTGATGAGCTCCGCATCAGCCCGCAGATGACGGTCTCCGACCTGCGCCGCCTGCGCCGGGCGTTTGCCCTCGCCAACCATCCCGACCGCGTCGACCCCTCGAACAGGGCTGACGCCACGGAGCGCATGACGGTTGCCAACACCATCATCGACAAGGCCATGAAGGAGCGGCAAACGTCCCGCCTGTCGCGGTGGATGAGCCGTGCGACCGATTGGACGAAGCGCGGGTGATCCGGGTCGTCCTGCGGCAACACTGTGCCAGTATGAGCGGCCGGGCATCGCGGCGTTAACCGCAAAACAAGAACCGGCGCTGGCTTAAAGCGCCTTCAACCGGGGTCCGAATACAAGGGACCCATGGCCGACACGAACCACATCGCCCTGCTTGAAGCACGCCGTGACAGTCTTCGCGACTGGCTCGACGACGAGGCACCGTTTACGGAAGTCGACCAGAAGCATCTGGACGCCGACACGCCGGAGCGCGCGTACTGGCATCACGGCTATCAGGCCGCGCTGGCCGACATCATCGAGATGCTTATGGGCCGTGACGAAAAATCCGACAGCGTGGACACTCCCATGTAGTGCCCGCAGGCCTGTCCGGATGCACGCGGTTGCCCGGCGGCCTGAAATCGTGAAACAGCTCGCATTCCTTCTCGAACGCGGCCTTGGCCGTGGCGAAATAGCCGAACTTGAAAAGATTTGCCGATCCGATGTAGTCGCGCAGCTTTTCCTGCACGTCCGTGTCGGAGCGTCCGACATGCTTGACATGTAACTTGCCGTCGGGGCCGGTGTGACCCAGGGCGAACACGCCCGGAGCCTTGCGCTTCACGGCGAGCGTGATCCCGTCAAAGGTGAGCGG
>JBFWWW010000155.1:0-9519 GCA_050245975.1 Hyphomicrobiaceae bacterium | reverse complement strand
CCGGTGCGGTCGGCAAAGCGGACGACCTTGTCCTCGATGGACGGGCAGTAGCGCGGGCCGACGCCGGAAATCTGCCCCGAGTACATCGGCGAGCGGTGCAGGTTGGCCCGGATCAGCGCGTGCGTGGCGGCCGTCGTCTGCGTGATGCCGCAGGCGATCTGGCGGTTCGGCAGCGTGCCCGTGAGGAAGGAAAATGGGACGGGATTTTTATCCCCCTGCTGCATCTCCAGCGCCGCCCAGTCGATGCTGCGGCCGTCGAGACGCGCCGGCGTGCCGGTCTTGAGCCGCCCCATCTGCAGGCCGAGCGCATAGAGGCGGCGGGCAAGCCCGATCGACGGCGCATCGCCGATGCGACCGGCGGCGGTTTTTTCCTCCCCGACATGGATCAGGCCGTTGAGGAACGTGCCGGTGGCGATCACGACCGCGGCGGCGGCGATCTCCGCGCCGGAGGCGAGGGTGACCCCGGCAAGCGCCCCCGAGGGATCGAAAACAAGGTCCTCGACGGCGCCCTCGATCACCTCGAGGCCGGGCTGTTGCGAGATGGCGGCCTGCATGGCCCGGCGGTAGAGCGCGCGGTCGGCCTGGGCCCTGGGGCCCTGCACGGCCGGACCCTTGGAGCGGTTGAGAAGACGAAACTGGATGCCGGCCGCGTCGGCGACGCGCCCCATGAGGCCGTCCAGCGCATCGATCTCGCGCACCAGATGACCCTTGCCGAGGCCGCCGATGGCGGGATTGCAGGACATCTCGCCGATGCGGTCGAAACGGTGGGTGAGCAGCGCCGTGCGGGCGCCGAGGCGCGCGGAGGCGGCCGCTGCCTCGCAGCCGGCATGGCCGCCACCGACCACGATCACATCAAAGGTCTTCGACATTGCAGAGGGCCATCCTGAAGCGGGCGGACCATATCGTAACCGGTTGCTGAACGTCAAAGCCCGCCATTAACCTCCGTTTCACGTGAAACCCGGAGCTTAAAAAGGCGGGTCGCGGATTTATTTCCCGATGCAGAAGCGGGAGAAAATGCGGTCGAGAATATCCTCCACGTCGACGCGGCCCGTCAGGCGGCCGAGGGCCGAGGCGGCCCGGCGCAGGTCTTCCGCGCGCAGCTCGACATCGCCGGGATTGCCGGCCAGGTACGCCTCGAGCGCCGCGGAGCAGGCCGCGATCTGCTCGCGATGCCGCGCCTGGGTGATGGCCGGCGTCTCCGTCTCTCCGATGCGCGCCAGCGCGCGGGCCTCGATCCCGGCGAGCAGGCCGGGAAGACCCTGCCCGGTCCTGGCCGAAACGACGACAGCGTCGCCGCCTGCCGGAGGCGCGGAGGAAAAAAGGTCTGCCTTGTTGAGGACGCGCAGGCAGTCCCGTCCGGGCACCTCCGGATGCCGGCCCGCCGATGCGGGGTCGGCGGCATCGGTGACCCACAACACGAGATCGGCATGGCGCGCACGGTCCATGGCGCGCCGCACGCCCTCCTGCTCGACGGTGCTCGCGGCGTCGCGGATGCCCGCCGTGTCCGACAGCACCACCGGCAGACCGCCGAGTTCCAGCGTCGCCTCGATCACGTCGCGCGTGGTGCCGGCCTCCTCGGAGACGATCGCCGCCTGCCGCTTCAGAAGCGCGTTGAGCAGGCTCGACTTGCCGGCGTTGGGCGGTCCGGCGATGACGACCTGAAAGCCGTCGCGCACGATCTCGCCGCGCCGGCCGTCCGCCAGATGGGCGCTGAGTTCCGGCGCGAGCGCGGCAACCAGCGCACGGGCTTCCCGCAGCGGCCGCTCGCCCACCTCCGGCTCGTCGGCAAAATCGAGCACCGATTCCATCAGCGCCAGCGCATGCAGCAGACGTTCGCGCCAGCCGTCATAGAGCGCGGCGAGCGCGCCGCCGGCCTGCCGCAACGCCTGCCGGCGCTGCGCCTCGGTCTCGGCATCGACGAGGTCGGCGAGGCCTTCGGCACCGGTAAGATCGATCTTGCCGTTCTCGAATGCGCGGCGCGCGAACTCGCCGGGCTCGGCCATCCGGAAACCGTCGAGCGTCGCCAGCGCGGCCAGCACCGCGCGGACGACCGCACCGCCGCCGTGGATGTGCAGTTCCGCCATGTCCTCGCCGGTTTCGCTTTTGGGTCCCGGCAGCCAGAGCGCCAGGGCCTCGTCGAGGACCTCGCCGGAGGCGGGATGCCGGATGCGGCGAAAGGCGCCGAAGCGCGGCTTCGGCAGCGGCGGCGCCATGCGCGCGAACACGGCGCCGGCGCCCGGACCGGAGATGCGCAGGACGGCGACGCCGGCACGGCCGCGCCCGCTCGACAAGGCAAAGATCGTGGCTGCTGGGGACATTTCCCGTGCTTCAGGCGTTCTGGTTTCAATGTGGCAGGCGGGCGGCCGCGCCGTCGTCTATGCTGGAGACACCAGCGAGCATGTCATACGCCCGGAGCAGGCCATGAGCGAGAACCGTCTCGCACGCGAGACAAGTCCCTATCTCCTGCAGCACAAGGACAACCCGGTCCACTGGTGGGCGTGGGGGCCGGAGGCGCTGGCGGAGGCGCGCGCGACGGGAAAGCCGATCCTGCTGTCGGTCGGCTATGCCGCCTGCCACTGGTGCCACGTGATGGCGCACGAGAGCTTCGAGGACCCGGCGACGGCGGCGGTGATGAACGACCTGTTCGTCAACATCAAGGTCGACCGCGAGGAGCGCCCCGACATCGATGCCATCTACATGGCGGCATTGCACAAGCTCGACGAGCAGGGCGGCTGGCCGCTGACCATGTTCCTCGACACGGAGGCAAAACCGTTCTGGGGCGGCACCTATTTTCCTCCCGAGCCGCGCTGGGGACGCCCCGGCTTCCGGCAGGTGCTGACGGAGGTGGCGCGCATCTTTCGCGAAGAGCCCGCGAAGGTGCGCCACAACGCCGATGCCATCACGGCCGCGCTGGCGACACAGGCGCCGGCCGGCGGCGTGTCGGTGGACGATGCCGTGCTGCGCGACCTGACGCAGCGGCTCGTCGGCGCCGTCGACCCGGCGCTCGGCGGCCTGCGGGGCGCGCCCAAATTTCCGCAGTGGAACATCTTCTGGCTGCTGTGGCGGGGCGCCATCCGCTATGGCCACGCGCCGGCGCGGCGGGCGGTCGAGGTCACGCTCGACGGCCTGTGCCAGGGCGGCATCTACGATCACCTGGGCGGCGGCTTCGCGCGCTACTCCGTCGACGAGCGCTGGCTCGTCCCGCACTTCGAGAAGATGCTCTACGACAACGCGCTGCTCATCGACCTGATGACGGAGGTCTGGCGCGAGACGGCGGCGCCGCTGCTGGCGCAGCGCGTGCGCGAGACCGCAGAGTGGGTGCTGCGCGACATGCGCGTGCCCGGCGGCGGGTTCGCGGCCTCGTTCGATGCGGACTCCGAGGGCGAGGAGGGAAAATTCTATGTCTGGACGCCGGCACAGATCGCAGAGGTGTTGGGCGCCGACGACGCCAGGATTTTCTCGGCCGCCTACGACGTGACCGCGGAGGGAAATTTCGAGGGACATGCGATCCTCAACCGCCTGCACGTCCCGGCGCAATCCGCGCTCGCGGATGAAAATGTTCTGGCGCCCATGCGCGCGAAGCTGCTCGCGGCGCGCGCCAAGCGCATTCCACCCGGATGGGACGACAAGGTGCTGGCGGACTGGAACGGCCTGATGATCGCGGCGCTGGCGCGCGCCGGCGAGGTGTTTGCGCGCCCCGACTGGATCGAGGCCGCCGCAGCGGCGTTCGCCTTCGTGGTCGGGAACCTCGGTATCCCGGGCGACAAGCTGCTGCACGCCTTCCGCGACGGCCGCGCCAAGGCGCCGGCCACCGCCAGCGACTACGCCAACATGATCTGGGGCGCGCTGCGCCTGCACCAGGCGACGGGCGCGGCAGACTACCTCGAGCAGGCGAGACGCTGGACCGCCACGCTCGATGCCCGTTACTGGGACGACGCCGCCGGCGGATACAACATGACCGCGGACGATACGCCGGACGTGATCGTGCGCCTGCGCGCCGCGCACGACGATGCGACACCCAACGCCAACGCCATCATGATCACGAACCTGGTGCAGCTCGCGCTGCTGACCGGCGACAGCCGGTATGCCGATCGCGCGGCCGCCATCCCGCAGGCCTTCGCCGGCGACATCGCGCGCAGCGCGCCGGGGCATTCCGGCCTGCTCGCCAACGCGATGGACGTGATCTCGCCGCAGCAGGTGGTGGTCGTCGGCGCGGCGCAGGGCACCGACGCGCTCGCGCAGGTGATGCGCACGGTATCGCTGCCGGGCGCGCTGCAGCAGGTGATCGATGCGGGGGCGACGATGCCGGCCACCCCGGCGCTCGCCGGCAAGACCGCGCAGGCGGGCCTCGCAACGGCCTATGTCTGTGTGGGACCGCAATGCTCGGCGCCGATCACCGACGCATTGCTGCTGGCGCAAACGCTGCGCGCGCAGCGCGCGGCGCCGTCAGCCTGATGCGCGCTCGGCGGCGATCGCGTCCTGCAGCCGCATTTTCTGCTTGCCGGCGGCATCGAAGTTCGCAGGCGCAAGCCACGCCTCATAGGCGCGCTTCAGGGCCGGCCACTCGCTGTCGGTGATGGAGAACCAGGTCGTGTCGCGGCTGCGCCCCTTGTAGACGACGGCCTGGCGGAACAGCCCCTCGTAGAGGAAGCCGAGGCGCAGGGCGGCGGCGCGCGAGGGCGCGTTGAGGCTGTCGCATTTCCATTCGTAGCGGCGGTAGCCGAGCTCGTCGAACACGCGCCGCATGAGCAGGAACATGGCCTCGGTGGCGGCGGGATGGCGCTGCAGCAGCGGCGAGTAGTGGATGTGCCCGACCTCGATGACGCCATTCGCGGGATCGATGCGCATCAGGCCGGCAATGCCCACCGCCTTGCCGCTCGGCAGATCGATGATGGTGTGAAAGACGGGATCCTGGCTCGGCGCGATGGTCTTCAGGTAGGCCGCGATCTCGTCCGCCGTGCTGTAGGGACCGGCCGACAGGTAGGTCCAATTGGCGCCCGCCTTGTCGCGCAGGAAGGCATCCGCCAGATCGGCCGTGTGACGCTCGGGGTCGAGCGCCTCGATCCGGCAGAAACGACCCTCCAGCGGCGTGCGCGGCGGACGGGGGCGCGCCGTCCACCCCGGCAGATCAGGGCCAACCGGCTGGCCCAGCGCATTCCTACGGGGATTGTCGGCCATGGCGACGCAAGCCTTCTGACGCGGCAGATCAGTTCTTTCCGGTGCTCATCGAGTTGAAGAACTCGCCGTTGGTCTTCGTGGACCTGAGCTTGTCGACCAGGAACTCGATGGCGTCCATGGTGCCCATCGGATTGAGGATGCGGCGCAGGACATACATCTTCTTGAGCTGGTCGTTCGGCACCAGCAGCTCTTCCTTGCGCGTGCCGGACCGGGCGATGTCGATGGCCGGGAAGACGCGCTTGTCCGACACCTTGCGGTCGAGGACGACTTCGGAGTTACCGGTGCCCTTGAACTCCTCGAAGATCACCTCGTCCATGCGCGAGCCGGTGTCGATCAGCGCGGTGGCGATGATGGTCAGCGATCCGCCTTCCTCGATGTTGCGCGCGGCGCCGAAGAAGCGCTTGGGACGCTGCAGCGCATTGGAGTCGACGCCGCCCGTCAGCACCTTGCCGGAGGACGGCACGACGGTGTTGTAGGCGCGGCCGAGACGCGTAATCGAATCGAGCAGGATCACCACGTCGCGCTTGTGCTCGACGAGACGCTTGGCCTTCTCGATGACCATCTCGGACACCTGCACGTGCCGCGTCGGCGGCTCGTCGAAGGTCGAGGAGATGACCTCGCCCTTCACGGAGCGCTGCATGTCCGTCACCTCTTCCGGCCGCTCGTCGATGAGCAGCACGATGAGGTAGCACTCGGGGTGATTGGCGGTGATGGCGTGGGCGATGTTCTGCAGCAGCACCGTCTTGCCGGTGCGCGGCTGCGCGACGATGAGGGCGCGCTGGCCCTTGCCCATGGGCGCAACGATGTCGATGACGCGCGCCGAGAGGTCCTTGATGGTCGGGTCCTCGATTTCCATCCGCAGCCACTTGGTCGGATAGAGCGGCGTCAGGTTGTCGAAGTGGACCTTGTGGCGCGCCTTGTCGGGGTCCTCGAAATTGATGCGGTTGACCTTGAGCAGGGCGAAATAGCGCTCGCCCTCCTTCGGGCTGCGGATCTCGCCTTCGACGGTGTCGCCGGTGCGCAGCGAGAAGCGGCGGATCTGGGAGGGCGAGACGTAGATGTCGTCCGGGCCGGGAAGATAATTCGCGTCCGGCGAGCGCAGGAAGCCGAAGCCGTCCTGCAGCACCTCGACGACGCCTGTGCCGGTGATCTCGATGTCCTTGGCGGCGAGCTGCTTCAGGATGGCGAACATCAGCTCCTGCTTGCGCATGGCGCTGGCGCTCTCGACGCCGAGTTCCTCGGCAAAGCTCAAGAGCTCTGTCGGGCTCTTCGTTTTCAAGTCCTGGAGCTTCATGTCCTTGATCATATCTTGCATGGGAAACTATCCGGGAAGGGCTGGCGCTCGGCCATAACGGGAAAGGGGGCGCCGAGCCGGAGGTCAGTCGAAGGGATTGCGCGGCAGTGGGGAGCCGGAACGGTCCCTACGATGCCTGTGCGCGGGAGATGGGTGGCGCCAATGCCTTGTTCAACAAGGCTTGTTCAGCACCATTCGACTCGATCTATAGCAGATCGGCGGCGTTTGCGGAAGTGGGATCGCGCTAGGGCTGCCGGAAGGCGATCAAAACGGCTTGACCACCACCAGGATGACGATGGCCGCCATCATCAGGGCGGGCAGCTCGTTGGCGACCCGATAATATTTCTGCGGGCGCGTGTTGCGGTCGGCCGCGAAGTCCTTCATCCAGCGCGCCGCCGCATGATGATAGCCCGTGAGCAGGCACACGACGGCGAACTTGGCCCAGAGCCAGTGGTCCATCAGCATGCCCTGCTGCCAGGCGAGAACCGGACCGCTCAGCCACACGACGATCATGGCGGGGTTCATGATCAGCCGAACCAGCCGCCGTTCCATCACCTTGAAGGTCTCGGACTGCTCCGAGCCGACCGGCACCGCGGCGTGATAGACGAACAACCGCGGCAGATACAACAAACCCGCCATCCATGAGATGACGGCGATGATGTGCAGCGCCTTGAGCCAGAGGATCATCGGCCCGCTCCCCCTCCCTCCGCGCGCCGCACGGCATCCACCAGCAGCGCAACGTGCTCCGGCGGCGTCTCCGGCACGATGCCGTGGCCGAGGTTGACGATGTAGGGCCGGCTCGCCATCGCCGCCTTGAGCTCGAGGACCCGCGTCTCCAGCGCGCTGCCGCCCGCCAGGAGCAGAAGCGGATCGATGTTGCCCTGGAGCACGATGGTCTCCGGAACCGCGTTACGGACCTCGCCCAGCGACTGAGCGGTATCGCAGCCGAGCCCGTCGACGCCCGTCTCCGCGACGTAGGCCGCAGCCCGCGTGCCGGCGCCGCGCGGAAAGCCGATGACCGGGACCGTCGGGTGCCTCGCCTTCAGCCGCGCGACAAGAGCACGAGTCGGCGCGATCACCCAGCGCTGGAATTCCGGGTCGGGAAGACTGCCGGCCCAGGTGTCGAAGACCTGCACCAGGTCCGCTCCGGCATCGATCTGGCCCGACAGGTATGTGACCGAGGCCTCGACGAGGATGTCGATCAGCCGGCCAAAGCCTTCCGGATCGCGGTAGGCCCACAGGCGCGCGGCGGCCTGGTCCGGCGAGCCGCGTCCCGCCACCATGTAGGTCGCCACCGTCCAGGGCGCGCCGCAGAACCCGATCAACGCCGTCGCGGGGGGAAGCTCGCGGCGCACGCGATCCACGGTCTCGCAGATGCGCGCAAATTTATCAGCCGTCGCCGACAGCGACAGGCGCGCCAGATCGCCAGCCGATCCGATCGGATCGAGCCTCGGCCCTTCTCCTTCGGCGAACGTGACCGCCTGCCCCAGAGCGTGCGGGACGATCAGGATGTCGGCGAACAGGATCGCGGCGTCGAACCCGAAGCGGCGGATGGGCTGCAGCGTCACCTCGGCCGCCAGTGCCGGCGCGTAGCACAGATCGAGGAAGCTGCCGGCCTGCGCACGGAGCTTGCGATACTCCGGCAGATAGCGGCCGGCCTGACGCATGAGCCAGACGGGCGGAGGCGAGACGGCCTCTCCGGCGAAGCAGCGCAGCAGGGGGCTCCCGGCCAGCCGTTTGTCCACGCGATCGCTCCGAGGGTCTTTAAGAAGATCCATATTTCAAACTGTTACTGTTATGACTCTTAAGGCGTGGATTGCGGGGATTCACAAAATTTCCACAGGCTGCCCACAGGCCGGCCGGACGATCGGCCCCACGTCACAGACATTGTGGTCCTGGACCCGTTCAAGCCACAAGACGCCTCAAGTCTCAAGGTTTGCAAGCGCTTCGCTGTCGCGCCGTGCCCCGCTCCAGTGTGATAGTCTGTCGATAACGGCCTTGTATGGCTCCGGGAACGAGCTTTTCCACGGTGACAGAAAATTCCGGCGCCGGCGTCGCGCGCGCGGCCAAGCTGTGGGAAGTCGTGCCAGGATGTTGCGGGCTGAGTGGGCGCCGGCCGCCCGACGGCTCCAGCCCTTGGACAACTCGGGACTTTATCAACAGATGACCCACGTCCTGCCGAGCTACTTCCATCTGCATCTGATTTCCGATGCAACCGGCGAGACATTGACTACCATCGCCAAGGCGGCGTCGGTGCAGTACGCGCAGGTGCGGCCCATCGAGCACGTGCATCCGCTGGTGCGCAGCAAGCGTCATCTCGAGCGCGTGCTGAAGGAGATCGAGCAGGCGCCGGGCATCGTGCTCTACACCATCATCAACGCGCAGCTCACCGAGGAGCTGGAGCAGAAGTGCCGCGCGCTCAAGGTCCCGTGCCTGCATATCCTGCAGCCGATCATGAAGGTGTTCGAGTCCTATCTCGGGACGGCGCAGACCCCCATCGTGGCCGGGCAGCACGTGGTCGATTCGCAGTATTTCCAGCGCATCGACGCGCTGAACTTCACGATGGCGCACGACGACGGCAAGCTGCCCGACGACCTCAACTCCGCCGATATCATCATCCTCGGCATCTCGCGCACATCGAAGACGCCGACCAGCATCTACCTGGCGCAGCGCGGCTATCGCACGGCCAACCTGCCGCTCGTGCCGGGCATCGACGTGCCGGCGTCGCTTGCCGGACCGCACAAGGCGTTCGTCGTCGGCCTGGTCGCGAGCCCGGACCGCGTCGCCGAAATCCGGCGCAACCGCGTGCACACGCTGTCGGACCGCAACCTCGACGATTACGTCGACCGCACGCAGATCGCCGCCGAGATCGCCTATTCGCGGCGGCTGTGCGCGCGTCACGGCTGGCCGATCATCGATGTGACGCGACGCTCGGTGGAGGAGACCGCGGCCACGATCGTCAAGTTGCTGCACGACCGCGACGAGGCGACGGCCGCCGGCGCGCCGGAGTCCCAGGATGGCTGATCTGGTTCTCGCCTCCGCGAGCC
>JBFWWW010000154.1:0-9693 GCA_050245975.1 Hyphomicrobiaceae bacterium | reverse complement strand
CGTCCTGCGAGAGAATATCCTCGGTCATGCGCGTCGCGGCCGTCGGCGCCAGGCAGTTGACGTGGATGTTGTTCTTCGCACCTTCGAGCGACAGGACCTGCATGAGGCCGACGACCGCCATCTTCGCCGCGCCGTAGTTCGACTGGCCGAAGTTGCCGTAGAGACCGGATGACGATGTCGTCATGACGATGCGGCCGTAGTTCTGGGCACGCATCGTGTCCCAGACCGCCTTCGTGCAATGTACGGCGCCCATGAGGTGCACGTCGATCACGCGGCGGAAGTCATCGAGCTCCATCTTGGCGAAACTCTTGTCGCGCAGGATGCCGGCGTTGTTCACCAGGATGTCGACGCGGCCCCAGGCCTTGAGCGCATTGGCAACCATCGCCGTGACGCCGGCGAAATCGGTCACCGAGCAGCCATCGGCCATGGCCTCCCCGCCGGCGGCCTTGATCTCGGCCACCACCTGCTCGGCCGCTGACAGCGAGCCGCCGCTGCCGTCGCGCGCGCCGCCGAAGTCGTTGACCACCACTTTCGCGCCGCGTGCCGCCAGCGCCAGCGCGTGCTGCCGCCCGAGCCCGTTGCCCGCACCGGTGACGATTGCCACCCGTCCCTTGAAATCGATCGCCATGCCACCCCATCCTAAAAAATACGGTATGCCACCAGCAGTGATCCAAGGACTTATGGGAAAGCACGTCCTTCCGCCAGTCCTCATGCAATTGGAAAGACCGTCTTGCTTTCGCGCGGGCGCGGGATAAGGTTTGCGGCAAAGACGAAAGCGCCATGCCGGGAGGGCACCACCATGCCGTCGCTGTTCGATCTCGCGGGCAAGGTGGCCGTCGTCACCGGGTCCTCGCGCGGCATCGGCCGCGCCATCGCCGAGCGCCTGGCCGAGCACGGCGCCAGCGTCGTCATCTCGTCGCGCAAGCCCGGCCCCTGCACCGAGGTCGCCAACGCCATTGTCGCCGCGCGCGGAGACAAGCGGGCCATCGCCGTTCCAGCCAACATTTCGTCAAAGGACGACCTCAAGCGCCTGGTCGACGAGACGATGACCGCCTACGGCCGCATCGACATCGTCGTCTGCAACGCGGCGTCCAATCCCTACTACGGCCCGATGTCGGGTATCGAGGACGACCAATTCCGCAAGATCCTCGAAAACAACATCATCGCCAACAACTGGCTCATCCAGCTCGCCGCGCCGCAGATGATCGCGCGCAAGGACGGCGCCGTGATCATCGTCTCGTCCATCGGCGGCCTGCGCGGATCGCCGGTGATCGGTGCCTATAACATCTCCAAGGCCGCCGACTTCCAGCTCGCCCGCAATCTGGCCGTCGAGCTTGGACCCCACAATATCCGCGTCAACTGCATTGCGCCCGGTCTCATCAAGACGGACTTCGCACGCGCGCTGTGGGAAAACCCCGAGACGCTTAAACGCTATACGGCGACGACGCCGCTGCGCCGCATCGGCTCGCCCGACGAGATCGCCGGCGCCGCGGTTTTTCTCGCCTCCTCGGCCGGATCGTTCATGACGGGACAGAGCTTCGTCGTGGATGGCGGCGTCACCATATGAACCAAGGCAATACGCGCGCATGAAAGCACTTCTGAGCAAGGCTCCCGGCGGTCCTGAAACACTGGTTCTCGAGGACCGTCCCGATCCGAAGCCGGGCCCCGGCCAGGTGGTGATCGCGATCAAGGCCTGCGGCGTCAACTTCCCCGACCTGCTCATCATCAAGGACCTGTACCAGTTCAAGCCGGAGCGGCCGTTTTCACCCGGCGGCGAGGTGTCGGGCATCGTGGAGGCCGTCGGCCCGGGCGTATCATCGATCAAGGTCGGCGACCGCGTCATCGGCTCCTGCGGCTGGGGCGGCATGGCGGAGAAGCTCGCCATCGAGGCCGACCGCTGCATCCCCATCCCCGACGCCATGCCGCTTGACGTTGCCGCCGCCCTCGTCCTGACCTACGGCACGTCGATCCACGCCCTGAAGGATCGGGCAAAGCTCAAGGCCGGCGAGACGCTGCTCGTGCTGGGTGCTGCCGGCGGCGTCGGCCTTTCCGCCGTCGAGCTGGGAAAGGCCTATGGCGCGCGCGTCGTCGCCGCGGTGTCATCCGAGGACAAGCTCGCCGTGGCGCGCGAGCACGGCGCGGACAGCGGCGTCGTCTACCCCCGCGGCCCCTTCGACAAGGCGGGCAGCAAGGCGCTGGCCGATCTCTTCAAGTCCGCATGCGGCGAGGCCGGCGCCGACGTCATCTACGATCCGGTCGGCGGCGACTACAGCGAGGCGGCCCTGCGCGCCATCGCCTGGGAAGGCCGCTTCCTGGTGGTGGGTTTTCCGGCCGGCATTCCCCGGCTGCCGCTCAATCTCACGCTGCTCAAGTCCTGCCAGGTGGTGGGGGTGTTCTGGGGCGGCTTTACGCGCCGCGATCCGAAGGGCAACGCTGCGAATATTGCCGAGCTCATGCAGCTCTATGCCAAGGGCGCCATCAAACCGCTCGTCTCCGAGCGCTACCCGCTGGCGCGTGCCGGCGAGGCGATTGAAAAGCTCGGCGCGCGACAGGCCGTGGGCAAGATCGTCGTGACGATGGACTGAAACGGCGGCGAGCCGGCGCGGGAGCTGACACGTGACCGAGACACCACCCGCAACACGCCCGTGGCCCGCGCTGTCGCTCGGCGAGGCTCATGCCCTGCTGACACGGCCCGGCTCGCCCTTCGAGATGGAAGATCGCACCGTTCACGGCGTGGACCTGCGCGTCTGGAAGCACACGCCGGCGACCCTGCGCGACGTCTTTCAAGCCGCCGGCAAGTTCGCTGAGCGCGATTTTGTCGTCTACGAGGACGAGCGCGTCACGTTCGATGCTTTCGCGCGCGCCTCGGCCGTCGTTGCCGAAGCGCTGGTCGCCGCCGGCATCCGCAAGGGCGACCGTGTCGCCATCGCCATGCGCAACCTTCCGGAATGGCCCGTGGCCTTCTTCGGCGCGGTGCTCGCCGGCGCGATCGCCACGCCGCTCAACTCCTGGTGGACCGGCCCCGAGCTCGCCTACGGCCTGGCGGATTCCGGCGCTCGCATCGCCATCGTCGACCAGGACCGGCTGGCCCGGATCGGGCCGCATCTTGGCGAATGCCCGGCGCTGGACCTCATTTTCGTCTCTCGCGGCGACGGCGCAGGCGGCAAGGTGCGGCGGCTGGCCGATCTTCTGGGGCCGGTGTCGGCCTGGGCCGACCTGCCGCATCGCCCGCTGCCCGATGTCCCGCTCGGCCCCGACGATGACGTCACGATCCTCTACACATCGGGCACCACCGGCAAACCGAAGGGCGCGCTCGGCACGCATCGCAACACCATCACGGCCCTTCCAGCCGCCCTCTTCTCGGCGGCCCGCAATTGCCTGCGGCGCGGCGAACCCATCGCCGCCCCCGACCCGGGCGTCCAGCGTGCCAATCTGCTGGCGGTGCCGTTCTTCCACGCCACCGGCCTGCAGGCGATCCTGTGCCCGAGCCTCTGGAACGGCAGCAAGATCGTCCTCATGCGGCGCTGGGATGCAGAGCGCGCGATGCAGCTCATAGAGCGCGAGCGCTGCACGAATTGCGGCGGCGTGCCCACGGTCGCCTGGCAGATCATCGAGCACCCCAGGCGCGCAAACTACGACCTCTCCTCGCTCGAGACGGTGTCCTACGGCGGCGCACCCGGATCGGCCGAACTGGTGCGCAGCATCAAGCGTACGTTCGCCGCCGCCGCGCCCGGCCTCGGCTGGGGCATGACCGAGACGTCGGCGACGTTCACCACCCACAGCGCCGAGGACTATCTCGCCCGGCCCGAGAGCAGCGGCCCCGCCCTTCCCGTCTGCGACATGCGCATCGTTGACGAGAGCGGGCGCACCTTGCCGGCCGGCGAACGCGGCGAGCTGTTGGTCAAAGGCCCCAACGTCGTGCGCGGCTACTGGAACAAGCCGGAGGCGACGGCGGAGACGGTCGTCGACGGCTGGCTCAAGACAGGAGACATCGCCTGGATCGACGATGAAGGTTTCCTGTTCATCGTCGATCGCAAGAAGGACATGCTGATCCGCGGCGGCGAGAACATCTATTGCATCGAGGTGGAAAGCGCGCTTTACGAGCATCCGGCCGTGATGGACGCGGCCCTCATCGGCCTCCCGCATCCGACGCTGGGGGAGGAGCCGGCCGCCGTCGTCTCGCTCAAGCCGGGTGCAAGCACGGATGAAGCACAGATCAAGACGTTCCTTGCCTCGCGCCTCGCGGCGTTCAAAATCCCCGTCGCCGTGCGGTTCCAGACCGGCATGCTGCCGCGCAATGCCAACGGCAAGATCATGAAGGGCGAGCTCAGGACGCTCTTCGCCGCTCGCCCGCAGGATGCGGAAACAGAGAGTTCACATGGCTGACGGACAGGCACGCGGTTCGACGCGATGGTGGTGGGTGCGGCATGCGCCCGTCCCGGACGGCGGCCGCATCTACGGACAAAGCGACCTCGACTGCGACTGCGGCAACGCCGTCACCTTTCGTGCGCTGGCGCAGGAATTGCCGGTCGGCGCCGTCTGGGTGACGAGCAACCTCAAGCGCACACATCAGACGGCCGCCGCCATCCGCGCCGCCGCCGAAGGGCGCCACGACGTCGCCGACCCCATCGCCGTACCGGAGCTTGCCGAACAGCATCTCGGCGACTGGCAGGGCCTCGATCGCAAGACGTTCTATGCCGAGCGCCGCATCGGCAGCGGCCGCGTCTGGTTCGCTCCCGCGTACGAGCGCGCACCCAACGGCGAAAGCTACATGGACCTTGTCGGCCGGGCGCACGGAGCCATCGAGCGCCTGTCGGCGCAGCATGCGGGCCGCGACATCGTTGCCGTGACGCACGGCGGCACCATTCGTGCCGCACTGGCGCTGGCGCTCCACATCACGCCCGAGGCGAGCCTCGCCTTCGCCATCGAGAACTGTTCGCTGACGCGCCTCGATCTGGTCAACGGCCACTGGCGGATCGGCGCCGTCAACCACCGCCCCTGGCTCGGCGCACCGCCTGCCGCCCCAGGCCCGCTTGCCTGACGGGCCTGCCGGCGATGGCTGTTCGCCAAGCGCACATCCGTTCCATCTTTCTTGAGGCCCCCAAACCCGTCGGCTAGCCTGCATCCTGCGGCAACACAAAAAAAACGCCGCCCTGCGACCGGCGGCAGCCGCGCACCGTCCTGCCCTCGGCCGACAAGAGAAATGTTCGGGAGGACAGGCATGAGACATGCACTGCTGGCGGCCGCTCTGGCCGCCGCTGCGCCGTTCGCAGCAAGCACACAAGCAACGGCACAGGCCGTGCCCGGCAAGCCGGACCTGGTGGTGACTCTTGCCATCGACCAGTTCGGGCAGCTGCTGTTCGACAAATGGCGCGGGGCCTACAAGAGCGGTCTGAAGCGCCTCGCCGACGAAGGCATCATCTACGACAATGCCTACCAGTCGCATGGCATCACGGAGACCTGCGCCGGGCATTCCACGCTGCTGACCGGCAAGCATCCCGGACATACGGGCATCGTCGCCAACGAGTGGTACGACGCGGCCGCCGGCAAGCAGGTCTATTGCGTGGCCGATGACGGCTTCACGCAGGCGCATGATGCAAAGGCGCGCAAGGTCGGGCCGAAATTGCTGGTCGCGACGACCCTCGGCGACTGGATCAAGGCGCAACAGCCGGCGAGCCGCGTGGTCGTCGTCTCCGGCAAGGACCGCGCGTCGCTCACCATGGCCGGGCATCACGCCGACGCGGTCTTCTGGTATGCCGATGCGGCGGGGTTCACAACGTTGATTGCACACGGCGAGGACGCGCAGGCAAAACTCGCGCCGGTCGCCAAGGTCAATGCCAAGGCGCACGCGATGGCCGCCGCCATCCCCCCATGGACCTACACGGAAGAAACCTGTCGCGCACTGGAGGACAGCTACCAGCTCGGGAAAGTCGTCTGGCACTCCAAGCTGCCGCCAGAGATGCCCTCCGAGGACGGCAAGGCGCCGGGAAAGGTTCGCCCCCTGCACATCATGGACCCGCTCACCGTAGATGCGGCGCGCGAGCTTTCCGACTACTACCAGCTTGGCCGCAGGGGCGTGACGGACCTGCTGGCGGTCAGCCTGTCGGCAACCGACTTCATCGGCCATGGGTACGGAACGCAGGGACCGGAGATGTGCGACCATATTCGCCGTCTCGACGCGGGCGTCGGCGATTTCCTGACCTACCTGGACGGCCTGGGCCTGAATATTCTGCTCGTCGTCACCGGCGACCACGGCGGCTCGGATTTCGCCGAACGGCTGGCCCGGCAAGGCTTTGAAAGCGCCCGGCGTATCAGCCCCAAGGCGCTGCTGGCAGACATCAACGCCGGCCTGAAGCAGGCGCTGTCTCTTGACTACGACACTCTCGTGTCGCCGGACTCCGTGCAGGTCTACGCGGTCGGAAAGGATGGCAAGGCCTTGGACGAGTCAGAGCGGACGAAGGTTGTCGAGGCCGCGCTCGCGGCCTTCCGCCAGCGTCCCGAGATCGAGCAGGCATACGGCCTGACGGACCTGTTGAACCACAAGGTCACCGAAAGCGCCGCATCCGACTACTCGCTCGAAGACCGCTTCTCTCAGAGCGTGATGCGCGGCCGGTCGGGCGACATCATTCTCGCCTACAAGTCCGGCATTTCGGTCTCGCCTGTCAGACCGACGCGCTTCATCATGGGACATGCCGGCCCCTACCGTCACGATACCGCCGTGCCGATCATCTTCTGGTGGAAGGGGGTTAAGCCTCAGGTCAGACCGCTGCCCGCGGACACGACCTCCATCGCGCCGACGCTGGCGAACATCATGGGCGTGACGGCGCCGGCGGACCTCGATGGCCCGTGCCTCGACATCGGCTACCCGGGAGCCAGACCCTGCCGGCAGTAGCCCTCCGGGCGTCATCGCCACAGCGCGATGGCGCCCGACAGGACCTCACGGGTGCCAATTTTCGATGACCGGCGGGCTCAAGGCGTGCTAATCGCCCGAGTTCATTGCCCGGAGGGGTGGCCGAGTGGTTTAAGGCACCGGTCTTGAAAACCGGCAGAGGTTCACGCCTCTCGTGGGTTCGAATCCCACCCCCTCCGCCATTTAATTTGCGCGCGGCCGCCCCACCAACCCCGCGCGCGTGGCTCCAGGTTCGAACTTTCGTTCTCACTCTCCGCCACTCTGCGTGTCGATCCTGCACCGTCCGGCCCGCGCGGCGCCCTGCTCCGGACCGACCGCGTCCGAACCTGGAACCGCAAGTTCCTCGCGGACTTCACAAATCCAGTTTCAACGGTTTTCCGCAGTTCTCGGGGAGCCCACGGCTCGGAGTCTTGTCCTGAAGGGGCGCATCTGCTTATGGTCGGGACAATGGTCGGGACTCGGCATGCACCTGTCCGTGGGATTCGGGGGAACAACGATGATTGCTCGCTCTGCCGCTCTGGGCGGCCTCCTCGCAGCCTTGACCCTGGTCGCGCCGGCGCGCCCTGCGGACGCGCAAGGCTGGTCGGGGGGCGCGCCGGTCTACCAGAGCGACGTCGAGAAAGCCGCGCGCGAACTCGAGGCCCGGCGCGCCGAGCAGCGCAAGTATGCCGATGCGCCGTACCCGAAATACATGGACGGCGGCGCCAAGCCCGTGATCACGCCCGAGGCGCCGCCGGTCGTCTACCTCGACAAGAACGAGAAGCCGGGCACCATCATCATCGATACGGGCGGCCGCAAGCTCTACTACGTCCTTCCCGATCAGAAGGCTTATGCCTACCCGATCTCGGTCGGCCGCGAAGGCTTTGCCTGGACGGGCACCGAGCGCATCAGCCGCATCGCCGCCTGGCCGTCCTGGACGCCGCCGCCGGAAATGCGCCAGCGCCAGCCCGGCCTGCCGGTCACGGTCTCGGGCGGGCTGATCAATCCGCTCGGCGCCAAGGCGCTCTACCTGGGCAATACGGTCTACCGCATCCACGGCACCAACAATCCGCGCTCGATCGGCCGCGCGTCGTCGTCGGGTTGCTTCCGCATGATGAACGAGCACGTCACGCATCTGGCGACGCTCGCCCACATCGGCACGACCGTGCGCGTCGTGTCGAGCTACTCCGGCGGCGTCAACACCTCGGCGCCGTTGTCATCGCTGTTCTCAGGCTTCAGCTTCGGCGGCGACGATCCGCCGCCGGCCGCGAAGAGGAAGAGCAAGGTCAACTAGAGACCTGCACGCTCACGCTTTCAGCGACGCGGCGCGGTCGCCGGCCGAGGCGCCGGCGATGCGGCCGAACACGGCGCCGTTCATCAGGCCGGTGCCGCCCGGATAGTTGAAGTAGAAGATGCCGCCCACCAGCTCGCCCGCCGCATAGAGGCCGGGAATGGGCAGCCCGTCGGTGTCGATGACGTTGGCGTCGGTGTCGATCTTGAGCCCGCCGAACGTGAAGGTGAGCCCGCAGGTGACGGCGTAGGCCTCGAACGGCGGCTCGTCGATGGTGTTGGCCCAGTTCGACTTCGGCACGGCGAGCCCGCGCGTGCCCCGCCCGTCCTTGACGTTGGGGTCGAACGGCACCTCCGTCATCACCGCTTTGTTGTAGGCCCTGATGGTCGCGAGCGCGGCCTCCGCGTCGACGTCGTCGAGCTTAGAAACCAGCTCTTCCAGCGTGTCCGCGCGCACCTTGGTCACGCGCTTGATGCGGTACTCGTCGCGCAGCATGGGGATGATCTTGGCGTCGAACACCTGCCAGGCGAACTGGCCCGGCTGGTTCAGGATCACGCGCCCGTACTTGGCATAGGTGTAGTTGCGGAAGTCGGCGCCCTCGTCGACGAAGCGCTCGCCGCGCGCGTTGAGCATGATGCCCCACGGATAAGAGTGCTTCTGGAAGTTGTCGCCGACGGCGAGGTCGCCGAACTCCGGCGCGTTGCGGTCCCAGCCCACCGCGTGCCCGCCCGACCAGTTGCCGGTCGGCATGGCGCCGATGTCGAGCGCCATGCGGATGCCGTCGCCGGTGTTGAAGCGCGTGCCGCGGATCTTGGCGAGCTCCCAGTTGGGCCCGAGATAGCGCGTGCGCATCTCGGCGTTGGACTGGAAGCCGCCGGCCGCCAGCACGACGCTGCGCGCCCCGACCTCGACCGTCCTGCCGCCCTGCTTGACGCGCACGCCCTTGACGCCCGCGTCGTCGGCGATCAGCGCGGTGGCGCGCGCGCCGTAGGCGATGGTGATGCCGGCCTTGCGCGCGATCGCCGTCAGCGCCTCGACGAGGCCCGGCCCGCCGCCCCAGGATTCCACCGTCAGCCCGCCCCAGAACTTGAACCGGCCGTCGATCTTGTAGGCCTGCCGGCCCCAGATGGGCACGAAGCGCACGCCCTTGTCGCGCATCCAGCGCATCGTCGCCCTGCTGCGCGTGACGAGCAGCTCGCACAGGTCTGGGTCGGTGCGGTATTCCGTCACGCGGCCCATGTCGTCGAAGAACTTCTCCTCCGTGTAGGTGCCGAAATCCGACTTCGCCACCTCCTCGTCGGTCAGGTCCGGCATCAGGGCGCGCAGGTCCGCAACGCCGTCGTAGACGCAACGGAAGGCGCCCGCCGTGAACCGGCTGTTGCCGCCCGCCTCCTCCTCCGGCGCTCGCTCCAGCACCAGGACGGACACGCCGCGTTCGGCGGCCGACAGCGCGGCGCAGAACGCCGCGTTCCCGGCGCCCACAACGACAACATCAACGGAGGAAGGCAGCATG
>JBFWWW010000153.1:0-9724 GCA_050245975.1 Hyphomicrobiaceae bacterium | reverse complement strand
GTAGCAGTTGACGTCTTGCTCACGGGCCGGATCGCAGCCGCGCTGCGCGCGTCTGCTGGCCCTCCGCGGGGGCGGCGCTCGCGCCGGCGCCCGGTCGGGCGCTGGGCCTGCCGGCCGCCAAACACTCTCCGGTTGGGTAGCAGTTGACGTCTTGCTCACGGGCCGGATCGCAGCCGCGCTGCGCGCATCTGCTGGCCCTGCGGGGGCCAGAACGGGTATAGAAGCGGGTATAGAAAAGGCTCGGGCGGTTAGCTCAGTGGTAGAGCGCTTCGTTTACACCGAAGATGTCGGGAGTTCGACCCTCTCACCGCCCACCATCCGGCGCCGGTCCGGTGCCCTCGTCGGGAGCGATGGCGTGAAGACGCAGGGCAGGGCGCTTTATCCCTTCGTGCCGTCCGGAGCCGACTTCGAGCGCGCGCTCGCCTTTTTCGCCGAGATCGGATTTGCGACCGCCTGGAAGGCCGACGGGCTGGCGGGCCTGCGATTCGGCGGCGCGTACTTCATGCTGCAGGACATCTCAGTCCCCGAGTGGCAGTCGAACCAGATGCTGACGGTCGAGGTGGACGACCTCGATCGCTACTGGGCGGAGATTTCCGCGCTCGGGCTGGCCGACCGCTACGCTGGCGTGCGGCTGCGGGCGCCGACGGACTTCGCCTGGGGGCGGGAAGTGCACGTCATCGACCCGGCCGGCGTGTGCTGGCATTTCCGCCAGGCCGCCGGCGGGACCCGAAGCGGGACCTGAACCGGCGTGCGCGGCGCGCGCTTGACGGGTGCGCAAGCGTCACGTAAACGATCCCGCTGTGACAGCGCGCCGGTCCGCACGGGATCGAGCGCGTTTTTCGCTGGATTTGCGGGCGTAGCTCAGTTGGTTAGAGCGCCGGCCTGTCACGCCGGAGGCCGCGGGTTCAAGTCCCGTCGCTCGCGCCAGTCCGCCGCTTCCCGTTTTGCACGCTCCTGTGTTGCGTCGCCGCCCGTGCGGCAGCGCGCGGGGTTGCGCCCGTGCGGCGGCTGCGTTAACACCAGCCCCGACGACACGGATGAGTTGCGTGCCCCGTCGTGCTCGCCCGCCGACGGTTCCACGCGAGAGTGCAGACTGCATCCAGACGTGCATAGCCATACCCTGCATCGTGACCGCATCATGCCGCACATCCTGACCGACTACCTCGCCATTGCCGTGTTCTTCGGCGTCGCGCTGCTGATCGGGCTCGCGCTCATGATCGCGCCGTTCCTGGTGGCGGTGCGCAACCCCGACCCCGAGAAGGTCTCGGCCTACGAGTGCGGCTTCAACGCCTTCGACGACGCGCGCATGAAATTCGACGTGCGCTTCTACCTGGTGTCGATCCTGTTCATCATCTTCGACCTCGAGGTGGCGTTCCTGTTCCCCTGGGCGGTGGCGTTCAAGGACGCGGGCCTGTTCGGCTTCTGGTCGATGATCGTGTTCCTGGGCGTGCTGACGGTCGGCTTCCTCTACGAGTGGCGCAAGGGAGCTCTGGAATGGGATTGATCCGCACGCCCGAGCCGCTCCTGGAGCAGCCGCGCGAAGGCGCCGGCATCATCCGCCCGGACAACGCCGGCTTCACCGCCATCAACAACGAGCTGGCCGACAAGGGCTTCCTCGTCACCACCACCGACGACCTTATCAACTGGGCGCGCACCGGCTCGCTGATGTGGATGACGTTCGGGCTCGCCTGCTGCGCGGTGGAGATGATGCAGGCGTCGATGCCGCGCTACGACGTAGAGCGCTTCGGCTTCGCCCCGCGTGCGTCGCCGCGCCAGTCCGACGTGATGATCGTCGCCGGCACGCTCACCAACAAGATGGCGCCCGCCCTGCGCAAGGTCTACGACCAGATGCCGGAGCCGCGCTACGTCATCTCGATGGGAAGCTGCGCCAACGGCGGCGGCTACTACCACTATTCCTATGCCGTGGTGCGCGGCTGCGACCGCATCGTGCCGGTCGACATCTATGTGCCGGGCTGCCCGCCGACGGCGGAGGCGCTGGTCTACGGCATCCTGCTGCTGCAGAAGAAAATCCGCCGCACCGGCACCATCGAGCGCTAGGCCCGACCGCGGTCGAGGAGAGACAATGGCCGACGCCGACCCCAATGCCGCGCTCGCCGACCTTGCCACGCACCTCGCCGGCAAGCTCGGCGCGACGCTGCTGTCCTCGCATGTCGCCTTCGGCGAGCTGACGCTGACGGTGGAGGCGGGCGAGATCATCCGCGTTCTGGAGACGCTGCGCGACGACCCGGCCTGCCTGTTCGAGGTGCCGATCGACATCTGCGGCGTCGACTATCCCGAGCGCGAGCGGCGCTTCGATGTCGTCTATCACCTGCTGTCGCCGCGCAAGAACCTGCGCCTGCGCGTCAAGGTCGAGACCGACGAGGCGACGCCGGTGCCGAGCGTGATCAGCGTGTTCCCGGGCGCCAACTGGTACGAGCGCGAGGCCTACGACATGTACGGCATCCTGTTCTCGGGCCATCCGGACCTGCGGCGGCTGCTGACGGACTACGGCTTCCAGGGCCACCCGCTGCGCAAGGATTTTCCGCTCACCGGCTACGTCGAGGTGCGCTACGACGACGACGCCAAGCGCGTCGTCTACGAGCCCGTCAAGCTGACGCAGGAGTTCCGCGCCTTCGACTTCGAGAGCCCGTGGGAAGGCATGGGCTCGCCCGTGCTGCCCGGCGACGAGAAGGCGACCGGAGCCCCCAACGGAACGCCCCCGGCGGGCAAGGCGTAAGGCGGACGAAAGACCAGGCTGGCGATGCCCGAGACCGACATCAGGAACTTCAATATCAACTTCGGCCCGCAGCATCCGGCCGCCCACGGCGTGCTGCGCCTCGTGCTGGAGCTCGACGGCGAGGTGGTGACCCGCGTCGATCCGCACATCGGGCTCCTGCACCGCGGCACCGAGAAGCTGATCGAGCACAAGACCTACCTGCAGGCGATCGGCTATTTCGACCGGCTCGACTACGTCGCGCCGATGAACCAGGAGCATGCCTTCTGCCTCGCCGCGGAGAAGCTGCTCGATATCGAGGTGCCGCGCCGCGCGCAGCTCATCCGCGTGCTCTATTCCGAGATCGGCCGCATCCTGTCGCACCTGCTCAACGTCACGACGCAGGCGATGGACGTCGGCGCGCTCACCCCGCCGCTGTGGGGCTTCGAGGAGCGCGAGAAGCTGATGGTGTTCTACGAGCGCGCCTCCGGCAGCCGCATGCACGCCAAGTATTTCCGCATCGGCGGCGTGCACCAGGACCTGCCCGACCGGCTGGTGGAGGACATCGCCGCCTGGTGCGATCCCTTCCTCAAGGTGTGCGACGACATCGAGGGCCTGCTGACCGACAACCGCATTTTCAAGCAGCGCAACGTCGATATCGGCGTCGTCAGCCTCGAGGACTGCTTCCGGTGGGGCTTCTCGGGCGTGATGGTGCGCGGCTCGGGCGCGGCCTGGGACCTGCGCAAGGCGCAGCCCTACGAGTGCTACAGCGAGTTCGACTTCGACATCCCCATCGGCAAGAACGGCGACTGCTACGACCGGTACTGCATCCGCATGGAGGAGATGCGCCAGTCGGTGAAGATCATGAAGAAGGCGTGCCAGCGCCTGCTGACGCCGGAGGGCCGCGGACCGCACGTGGCGCAGAACAACAAGGTGGTGCCGCCCAAGCGCGGCGAGATGAAGCGCTCGATGGAGGCGCTCATCAACCACTTCAAGCTCTACACGGAAGGGTTTCACGTTCCGGCGGGCGACGTCTACGCCGCCGTCGAGGCGCCGAAGGGCGAGTTCGGCGTCTATCTCGTCGCCGACGGCTCCAACAGGCCGTACCGCTGCAAGATCCGCGCGCCGGGCTTCCCGCACCTGCAGGCCATGGACTTCATGAACCGCGGCCACATGCTGGCGGACGTGTCGGCCATCCTGGGCTCGCTCGACATCGTGTTCGGCGAGATCGACCGCTAGCGGGGTTGCCGGTGCAGGTTGCGATGCGACCTGATCTGAGAAACTCCGTGTCTTCCGGAAAGGCACGCACCGCGTTCACCATGGCGCGGGGATTGGGGGCGCGGATATCCCCGCATCTCCTTGCGCGCGTAAGCTCGACGCCGACCCGCATCTCATGGGGCTCAGTCGCGAGCTGGGCGATTTGGGCGAAGCGGGGCCGCCAACCGGCGCTCTGGCACCCATCAGCTGGACCAGGACCGGTCGCGGAAGCACCACTCGCGGGTGCCGACGCAAACCGTGCGGGTCGGGATGACCGTTGCGGGACCGGAACAGTCCTTGGCGGCGGCAGGGCGGTTAAGGCCGCATCCTGTTCTTCTTTTTGAGCATGATCTTATCGGAAAACCGGTATCCACTTTTCCGGATCATGCTCGCGCCGGCAGACACGGCCGATGGCCGCCCTGCTCCCTATTTCTCGCAAACCTCCGGGGCGGAATTGGCCCGCGGGGATAAAGGTGCTGGATGTGCCGCCACCCGTCGGAGCGCCCCCTCAATCCCCATACCTGTCATCCCGGCCGAGCGCAGCGAGAGCCGGGACCCAGGGACGAAAGGCAAGTGCTCGCTCGTGTGCTGGGTCCCGGATATTTCGCTTCGCGAAATTCCGGGATGACAGAAAGAGGGGGTGGCGGCGGGGACAGGCGCCGGCCGCCGCCAAAGGCGCGCATAATGCGCATCCAGGTGCACGCCATGCACACCCGGGACTGCCGGAGAGTGTGATAGCGTGACCGGAACACGGGGGATGGGGCAATGCGCGGCGAGCGGATCATGCTGGGGATGGCGGTGTTCGCGGGCGCGCTGCTGGCGGTGATCGGCGCACGGTTCCTGATCTCGCCCGAGGCGGCTGCGCGCACGTTCGGGCTTGCGGGCCGGCCGGAGGGGTTCGAGCTGCATCACGCGGTGGGTGTGCGCGACCTGTGGCTCGGACTGCTGGCGGTGGCGCTGGCGTGGGCGCGGCAGTGGCGCGCGCTGGCGCTGTGGTTCGCGTTCGGCGCCGCGGTCTGCCTCGGCGATGCGCTGATCGCGGGGCTGTCGCGCGGGCGCTGGCCGGCGGTGGCGTTTCACGTCGCATCGGGCATCGTCTGCGCCGTGCTGGCGCTGCGTCTGTCGGTCGCGGCCCGCCGCGCGGACTCGGCGGACGCAATGAACCGCTGACGCGGCACGCGATCCGGTGCACAATGGCGCTGCAACGCGGGGCCGCCCCGCAATGGTCCGGGAGCCCGCCATGACGATCGACGTCCTGTTCTATCTGGCGGTGGGTGCATTCGCCTGGGGCCTGAGCCTTGCCACCTACCGCATGTTCGCCATGCGCTACGACTGGCCGATGGGCGCCTGGCACCGCGACCATCCGAACCTGCCGATCGCCATCGGGCTCGTGTGCATGGTGCTGGCAAGCCTGTTCGCGGCAGCGCGCGGATATGGGGGCATGTCGGCCTGGGGATGGGCGGTGCCGGTGCTCGGTATCGCGTTCGGCATCCTGTGGACGGGATTCCTGCGCGTGGGTGCGCAGGTTGCGCTCATCCTGGCGCCGCTGACGGCGGCGGCGCTGATGATTCGCTGGATGGCGTAGCGCGCGCACCCCTTGGGAAAAAGTGCCGCGCCGGAGCATAACGCAGCATCTTAGGTCTGGATCGGCGGGCGAAATCTGCTACCAAGGCCGCGTTGCCGCTTCTCGCGAGGAGAAGGCGGGCGCATCCGCCCTGGTCGTCCAGGAGGCCAAGCCGCATCCATGTCCGTTCGCCGACTTTATCCCGATCAACCCGCGAGCTTCGCCTTCACGCCGGAGAACCGCGCCTGGGCCGAGGCGACGATCGCGAAATATCCGCCCGGCAAGCAGGCCTCCGCCGTCATCCCGCTGCTGTGGCGGGCGCAGGAGCAGAACGGCGGCTGGGTGACAGAGCCCGCCCTGCGCGTGGTGGCAGATATGCTCGGCATGGCCTACATCAGGGTGTACGAGATCGCCACATTCTACACGATGTTCCAGCTCGCGCCGGTGGGGCGCAAGGCGCACGTGCAGGTCTGCGGGACGACGCCGTGCATGCTGCGCGGCTCGCAGGGGCTCATCGAGGTGTGCAAGCGGCGCATCCACCCCGATCCGCAGCATCTCTCGGCCGACGGCGATTTCTCCTGGGAGGAGGTCGAGTGCCTCGGCTCGTGCGCCAACGCGCCGATGGTGCAGATCTGGAAGGATACCTACGAGGACCTGACGCCGGAGCTGTTCGAGGCGGTGCTCGACGGTTTCGCGAGCGGGCGGCCGCCCAAGCCCGGATCGCAGACGGGCCGGCAGGCCTCGTGCCCCGCAGGCGGGCCGACGACGCTGAAGGACATGGTGCCGAAGGGCGCGGGCAGGGCCGGCAAATAGGACGCGAAGGCGACGATGCTCCAGGACAAGGACCGCATCTTCAAGAATCTCTACGGCTTCCAGGACGCGGGCCTGGAGGCTGCGCGCAAGCGCGGCGCGTGGGACAACACCAAGGCGCTCATCGACAAGGGCCATGACTGGATCATCAACGAGGTGAAGGCCTCTGGCCTGCGCGGCCGCGGCGGCGCCGGCTTCCCGACCGGTCTCAAGTGGTCGTTCATGCCCAAGGCCGACACGCGGCCGTCCTACCTCG
Organism: Hyphomicrobiaceae bacterium; assembly: GCA_050245975.1. Classification (GTDB taxonomy): domain Bacteria; phylum Pseudomonadota; class Alphaproteobacteria; order Rhizobiales; family Hyphomicrobiaceae; genus JBFWWW01. Next base: position 3,124 of record JBFWWW010000153.1, on the reverse strand, counting down.
TCATCAACGCCGACGAATCCGAGCCCGGGTCCTGCAAGGACCGCGAGATCATGCGGCACGATCCGCACCTGCTGGTGGAGGGCGCGCTGCTCGCCTCCTTCGCGATGCGCGCGCACACCTGCTACATCTACGTGCGCGGCGAGTTCATCCGCGAGCGCGAGCGTCTGCAGGCGGCCATCGACGAGGCCTACGCGGCCAAGCTGATCGGCAAGAACAACCTCAACGGCTGGGACTTCGACTGCTACGTCCATCACGGCGCCGGCGCCTACATCTGCGGCGAGGAGACCGCGCTGCTGGAGAGCCTGGAAGGCAAGAAGGGCCAGCCGCGCCTCAAGCCGCCGTTCCCGGCCAACGTCGGTCTCTACGGCGCGCCGACCACCGTCAACAACGTCGAGAGCATCGCCGTCACCGGCGACATCCTGCGCCGCGGCGCGGCCTGGTTCTCCGCGCTCGGCAAGCCCAACAACACCGGCACCAAGCTGTTCCAGATCTCCGGCCACGTCGAGCAGCCGTGCGTCGTGGAGGAGGAGATGGGCATCCCGCTGCGGGAGCTGCTGGAGCGGCACGCGGGCGGCGTGCGCGGGGGATGGGACAATCTGCTCGCCGTCATCCCGGGCGGCTCGTCGATGCCGATGCTGACGGCGGCGCAGTGCCAGGACCTCACGCTCGACTTCGACACGCTGTCGAAGCTCAAGAGCGGCATGGGGACGGCGGCCGTCATCGTCATGGACAAGTCCACCGACGTGATCGCCGCCATCCGGCGCATCGCCTATTTCTACAAGCACGAGAGCTGCGGCCAGTGCACCCCCTGCCGCGAAGGCACGGGCTGGATGTGGCGCGTGCTCGAGCGCATGGAGAAGGGACACGCGGAGAAGCGCGAGATCGACCTGCTGTTCGACGTCACCAAGCAGGTCGAAGGCCACACCATCTGCGCGCTGGGCGATGCGGCGGCGTGGCCCGTGCAGGGCCTGCTGCGCAATTTCCGCGATGTCATCGAGGCGCGCATCGACCGCTATCACGCGGCCCCCAAGCAAGCGGCGGAGTAAACCCATGAACCGCAAGAGCATCGCCAATTTCATCTTCATCGACGGCGTGATCATCCTGGTGGGCGCCATCGCGTGGTGGGCGTGGTTCTATTCGTCGCTGTTGCGCGACGTGAAGAACGTGCCGGGCGGCAAGCTCATCGATGCCGGCCTGTCGGACGTGACGAGCTGCCTCTATTCGAGCGCGGGCAACTGCGACCTGATCGCCGGGGCGGCGCGCATCGCCGGCCGCACCGTGTACCAGCCGGCCGTGTTCTGGCTCGGCGTGGCGGTGCTCGCGGTCGGCCTCATCGCCAAGCTCTTCACGCGCGGCCCGGAGGCAGGCCGATGACGCGCAGGCGCAACAACGCGGTGAGGGCCTAGCGGAAATGCCCAAGCAACTCATCATCGACGGCAAACCCATCGAGGTCGAGGACGGGATCACGCTGATCCAGGCCTGCGAGCGGGCGGGCGTCGAGATCCCGCGCTTCTGCTACCACGAGCGGCTGTCGATCGCCGGCAACTGCCGCATGTGCCTGATCGAGGTCGCGGGCATGCCCAAGCCCGTCGCCTCCTGCGCCATGGGCGTGAACGACCTGCCGCCGAACAAGGACGGCAGTCCCAAGGTCATTCTGACGCGCTCGCCGATGGTGAAGAAGGCGCGCGAAGGCGTGATGGAGTTCCTGCTCATCAATCATCCGCTCGACTGCCCCATCTGCGACCAGGGCGGCGAGTGCGACCTGCAGGACCAGGCGATGGCCTTCGGCAGCGGCGGGTCGCGCTACAGCGAGAACAAGCGCGCCGTCGACGAGAAGTACCTCGGCCCTCTCATCAAGACGATGATGACGCGCTGCATCCAGTGCACGCGCTGCGTCCGCTTCATGACCGAGGTGGCGGGCGTCGAGGAGCTGGGCGCCATCGGCCGCGGCGAGGACATGGAGATCACCACCTATCTCGAGCGCGGCATGATGTCGGAGATGTCCGCCAACGTGGTCGACCTGTGCCCGGTCGGCGCGCTGACGCACCGGCCGACCGCCTTCCAGGCGCGGCCGTGGGAAATGCGCAAGACGGAATCGATCGACGTCATGGACGCGGTCGGCTCCGCGATCCGCGTCGATACGCGCGGGCGCGAGGTCGTTCGCATCCTGCCGCGCAACAACGATGCCGTGAACGAGGAATGGATATCCGACAAGGCGCGCCATGTGGCCGACGGCCTACGTGCCCAGCGGCTCGACCGGCCCTACGTGCGCCGCGACGGGCGTCTGCAGCCGGCGAGCTGGGACGAGGCGCTGGCGCTCGTTGCCGCGCGTCTCAAGACATCCGGTCAGCGCATCGGCGCCATCGCCGGCGACCTGGCGGGGGCGGAGGAGATGTTCGCGCTCGCCGACCTGATGACGCGCCTGGGCAGCCCGAACCTCGACTGCCGCCAGGACGGCGCCAGGCTCGACCCGAAGGCCGGCCGCGCCAGCTACCTGTTCAACACGTCCATTGCCGGTCTCGACGAGGCCGACGCGATCCTGCTGGTCGGCACCAACCCGCGGCTCGAGGCGCCGGTGCTCAACGCGCGCATCCGCAAGCGCTGGCGCGCGGCCGGTATCCCGATCGGCGTCATCGGCGAGCGCGTCGACCTGACCTATACGACCGAATACCTGGGGGCCGGCCCGCAGACGCTGTCCGAGGTCGCCGACGGGCGGCACACCTTCGCCAAGGTGCTGCGCGAGGCCAAGCGGCCCGTGGTGATCGTCGGCGTCGGCGCGCTGGCGCGGGGCGACGGCGATGCCGTGCTGGCGCTAACGGCCCGCATCGCCAACGACGCGATGAGCGGCAAGGAGACGGGCTGGAACGCCTTCAACGTGCTGCACACGGCCGCCGCGCGCGTGGCCGGCCTCGACATCGGCTTCGTGCCGCGCGAGGGCGGCCTCGACGCCGCCGGCATGATCGCGGCTGCCGGGCGCGGCGATCTCGACGTGCTGTGGCTGCTGGGCGCCGACGAGATCGACATGACCCGGCTCGGCAAGGCGTTCGTCATCTACCAGGGCAGCCATGGCGATGCCGGCGCGCACCGCGCCGATGTCGTGCTGCCCGGTGCGGCCTATACGGAA
>JBFWWW010000152.1:0-9733 GCA_050245975.1 Hyphomicrobiaceae bacterium | reverse complement strand
CCCGATCCCTCAATCCTCATCCTGAGGCTGCGGCGAAGCCGCACTCGAAGGACGAGGATTGAGGCCCCGGCGCGGCAGCATCGGGGCTATGCGGCCATCCTTCGAGGCCCGGCTTCGCCGGGCACCTCAGGATGAGGTCGGGAGGGAGGCGAGGTCTAAGCTTGGGTCGTTGCCCCGCCGTTCACCCGTCTGCTCAAGCCGTCAAATTCCCCCGCAGGGTCGCCGCCGCGTATTCCGTGCGGAACAGGCCGCGCCGCTGCAGCTCGGGCACGACCGCCCGGCAGAACTGCTCCAGCGACAGCATCATGCTCACCGGCAGGATGACGAAGCCGTCGCAGGCGCGCGACTCGAAATAGTCCTGCAGCTTGTCGGCGACGGTCTCGGGCGTGCCCACGAAGTCGGGCCGCACCCGCCTCGTCATCTCGTCCACCGTCTTGGCGTCGCGGTTGTGGATGCCGTGGCTTCCCTGGGTGCCGCGGACCTTGGCGACCTCCTCGACCGTCTTGTGCTTCTTCAGGTCGGCGCCGGCCGCGACCGAGCCCAGGGCGAGACGGTATTCCGGGTTCTCCAGGCTCTCGAAATAGGCAGCGCGCTCCCGTGCGATCGATTCGGTTTCGCCGACGGTGGGGGTGACGCTGGCGATGATCGGCACCCGGTCGGGATCGCGGCCCTGGGCGGCGATCCGCTTCTTGAGGTCGGCATAGACCTCCTGGGTGACATGCTTCTCCTGGCCGCCGATAAAGATGATCTCCGCCCAGCGGGCGGCGAAGTCGCGGCCGCGGTCGGAGCTGCCGGCCTGCATGATCACCGGATGGCCCTGCGCGCTGCGCGGCGTCGGCAGCGGTCCGCGGGTCTTGGTCCACTTGCCGGCATAGTTGGCGTAGTGGACCTTGGAGGGATCTGCAAACAGCCCCGCCTTCTTGTCGAGGACGAAGGCGCCCTCGTCCCAGGTGTTCCAGAGGGCCATGCAGGCCTCGACCACCTCCTCGGCCCGGTCGTAGCGCTCGTCATGCGGCGGCATCTCGTCGAAGCCGGCGTTCCGCGCCTCGGTGTTGCTGCTGGAGGTGATGACGTTCCAGGCGACGCGGCCCTTGCTGAGGACGTCGATCGACTGCAGCACGCGGGCGAGATGGAAGGCGTTGTAGAAGCTGGTCGACACCGTCGTGGCGAGGCCGATGCGGCTCGTCACCCGTGCCATGATCGGCAGGACCATCGTCGGATCGAGGTAGCTGACCTGCCCGCCGACCTTCACGAAGGTCTCGAAACTGTTGTTGTAAGTGTCGGGGATGCCGAAGAAGTCGGCCAGCATGACGGCGTCGAGCTTGGCCGCCTCCATCATCTGGGCGGCGTGCTCGTACCAAGACGGCTCGAAGAAATCCAAGGGCGTCTCGGGGTGACGCCATCCGGCCGAACGCAGCGCCGTCGGTCCGGTCTTCAGATACCCGACGAGATGCATCTTCCGCTTCGACATTCCGATCTCTCCGACTGGCCGAGCCCCGACACAGCGGCAATTTACAACACGCCAAATGCCGGTGGAACGCAAAGATGCTGCGTCACGCTGCCATGCGGGACTCTATCCCGCAGGCCTTGGATGACCCGTCGTTCCGGCCGGAGCGACGGTCGGTTGGAATGGGGCTATCCATTCGAATCGCGTGAATCCTGCGCTAACGCCGGCGTTGCGTAAGCGGCCTGATCACCCGCAAATGCAGGAGGGTGAGGACTGTCGCCAGCAAGGCGGCGATGCAGAGGAGCCATTTCGAGATCGCCTCCATCGCGCCCTCGATCTGCACGGCGTGCACGACGGTGGCGACCACCACGACCAGCGCCAGTCCGTTGTGGATCAGGCGCCAGACTGAGTACCGGATGCCGAGGCGGCCGCGGAGGGCGACCAGGACCGCGGTCAGCACGACGCCCCACATCGCCATCACGCCATAGACCGAGAAGGGCGTCGGGGAGACGAGCAGAAGCGCGTCCAGCGCGTCCGCCGGGCTTGCCGCGAACAGGCCGCCGACATGCAGCGCGACGCAGAGGATGATGCCGGCGCCGACCCGGCGATGCCATGTCCGTTGCTCCATCGGGTCGAGGCCCGGCAGATAGCGCGCTGCGAGGAGCGGCTGGATCAGCAACAGCGCGAGGCAGACGATGCCGGCGAAGCCGGCGACGATATGGACGGCCTCGCGATAGGCCAGAAGCGGGCTCGTCGCGGCGATCAGGACCGGCGACAGCATGGCAACCAGCAAGGCCGCCCAGACGAGAAGTGCCGATCCGCGCCTGCGCAGCGGAGATCGGCCCAACCCGGTCAAGCGTTCAGGCCGAGGCCAGCACGAAGTCGACCTTCAGCGAGGTGTCCGACGCCTTCGACAGCAGCGGCCGCAGGAACACCGTCTGATAGGCCTTGTCGTCATAGGCGAGATGCGCGTGGGGCTGGCCGAAATAGGGCACGATCTGCGGCATATCGAGCCTGTAGGTGCCGTCGGCGGCGGTGATCACGCTGCCATGGTTGCGCGGATCGGGCTCGCCGCCGACGGTGGTCGCCGCCCAGATCTGGATGCGGACGTCCTTGAGCGGCGTGCCGTCGCTCGCCTTCAGCACGCGCCCCGAGACCAGGAAGCCGCCCGCGCCGAGGCGCTCCACCACCGGCGCATTGGGCCGGTAGTTGTTGCTGCCGCCGCTCATGGTCTTGGTCGGCTCAAGCCCCTGCGCCAGCGCCGGCGCAAGCCCCATCAGCGGGCCCGAAGCCAGAGCCGCGCCGGCCGAACCGGCCGCCACGAGGAAGGTACGACGATTGTAGAAGGGGAGGTTCATGAGGGTCTCTCCATCTCCTCCGGGTTTGCCCGATGCCGCGCCGGTTGCGCCGCGCGGCCTGCTTCAGCCCTGGCGAAGCCGCGACAGCCGGCGCGCCGAACCGAGGGCCGAAGCTAGTCCCGGCAGCATAGCACGTCCAATAACGTAAGCGTTCTTGAGGTGTGAAGCGGTTGCCGGCCTCGTGTCCCGGACGCGCTGCAGCATGCAATGCTGCCGCGCAGAGCCGGGACCCACCCGGCCGGGGCAACGCCACGATAGGCACCCGGACACGCTAGGCAACTTCAGGTTCTTGCGTGAAAAAATGGCTGCCGTTTCTGAACGCTTATAGAACCATGTGCCTCGCCCCGGAACCGGATTTCCGGCGGGTTCTCGAAGAAATAAGGGACGCTCGGCTCGCGGCGTGAATATCGTGCACCGCTGTTTAGCTGTTGGTTGACAGCGGCAATCGAATCGAGTGTAAATTGACACCTAAACAGACGACGGAGCGTGAAGCCATGAAGGCCGGGAGGGAGAAGTTCGGCGCGTTCATTCGCCGGGAACGGGAGGCAAAGGAGATCGGGCTGCGGGAGATGGCCAAGAAGATCGGCGTAAGCCCGACTTATCTGTCGAAGGTCGAGCGCGACGAATTTCCGTCGCCTGCGGAGGACAAGGTGAGGAAGATCGCCAGCGTCCTCGGGCTGGATGCGGACGAGCTGCTGGCGCTGGCGGGCCGTGTGGCATCCGACCTGACCGACATTATCCGCGAGCGCCCGCGGGAAATGGCCGATTTTCTGCGGGCGGCCAAGGGACTGACGGCCGAGGATATGGCCCGACTGGCGCGACAGGCCCAGAAGGCGAAGGAAAAATAGGCGAGGCTGAAGCCCAAGCTCGACGATGCAGATGTGGATGAAACGCAGATGACCCTTCGAGTTCCCTACATGCCCGACGACGCCATCGAACGCGATGCCGAGGCCCTGCTCGCGCAGTACGCCCATGCGAGGGGCGTTGAGATAAAGGCGCCGATCGCGATTGAGGACATCGTCGAGAAGCATCTGAAGCTTCGCGTCGAGTTCGACGATCTGCATCGGCTGCTTGACGTTCCGCGCAGCGGACTTGGGCTCGATCCCGACATCTTCGGGGCGATATGGCTCGACACCGGCCGAATCGTCATCGACGAAAGCCTCGATCCCGATGAGCGCCCCGCGATGGAAGGGCGCTACCGTTTCACCCTTGCGCATGAAGGCGGCGGTCATTGGCGGCTGCATCGCGGTCTCGTCCGGTCCGACCGCGATCAGGAAGCACTATTTGCCGACGTTCCCAAGCCGACCGTGGTCTGCCGCTCCAGTCAGGCCAAGGAGCGGGTGGAATGGCAGGCGGATTTCTACGCGTCGTGCTTGCTGATGCCGCGCCGGCTCGTGCATGCCGAATGGCAGGAGCGCCTCGGCCGGACCAAACCGCTTCTGTTGTCGGACCTGCGCCCAAACGAAAAAGTCATGTCGCGCGCCGGGACGATGATTCACGAACAGGGCCGAGGCGAGGTCGAGGCGGTGGACGACGCGCTCTTTGAGAGCGTAGCGGAACCGATAACGCGCCGCTTCGGCGTGTCGCGCGCAGCCATGCGTATCCGGCTTGAAAAGCTCGGGCTGCTGCTGCGAGCCGAGCCAAAGCAACAATCATTGAAGGGTGTGCTGTGACCCTTTTTTGCGGAGTCCGTCAAGTGTCAACTGAACAAGCGATCCGGCCGGACGAGGCGCGGCGAACCGCGTTCGAGACCCGCGACTTCTATCTCGCCTGTTTCCTGCGCTGCGCGGGATACGAGCTGCTCGATCTTCGTTCCGAGGGCCGGCGCAAGGTCTTCGTGTTTCAGGACCGGCCAACCCGGCGCGACGACGTGATGGCCTTCTACGGCGACGCCGCCACCGTCCGCCCGCAGGCATTCGCCGCCACCATCAAGGATATGAAAGGGCTGCTGCACAATGGTTGAGGCACCGATAGCATTTTCGTCGCAGCGCATTGCCCGCGGGCAGGTCCGCGAGGCGCTCGACCGTCTGGAAGGGCTTGTTGTCGATGGCCTGAAGCACGGCTTCTTCGATTATTCGATCGCCTGTGAGGTCGGCAACGGCGGCAAGCGTCATCTCGTGATCCGCGCCGGCAAGAGCCACAAGTTCACCATCCCCGCAGACGAAGTGCCGCACTGAGGTCAGGCTGGCGATCCCTGTGACGGGGACGCCCAGGATGCAGATCACTTTAGGTCCAGCGTTATCGGTGGGAATCCGAGACCGGCGGCCGGGAGCACGGAGCGGCGAGCAGCCGGCCGTGAGGTCTTCGGATGAAACGTCTCGACGCTGCAAACGACAATGATCCGGGAAAGCGAATCGCCCGCACCCGGCAAATCTGGCAATCGCGCATCGGGCGCGACCTCACCGACGAGGACGCCCGGCAACTCGCCGAGAACGTGACCGGCTTCTTTGCCGTTCTTTCAGATTGGTCACACGCCGAAAGGTGCGCGGCCAACGACAATAAGGCGCCCTCCGAGCCGCACGACTTCGAGGTGCGCCATGACCGCTGAAGCCATCGCCAAGGCCCTCGGCGGGCGCAAGGCCGGTGCCGCCTGGATGGCGCGCTGTCCGGCGCATGACGACCGTGCGCCGAGCCTCTCGATCGCCGACGCCCGCGACGGCAAGGTGCTCGTGCGCTGCCACGCCGGATGCGATCAGCGCGACGTGATCGCCGCGCTTTGGGCGCGCGGCGTCTGGGACGCGGACGAGCGACGACCGATCCCCATTGCCCGCAGGCCCGATCGACCGCTGCCGGCCAAACCCGATGGCGGTGCCATCAAGCGAACGGAAGCGGCGCTCGCCATCTGGCGCGGCGCGCAATCGGCCGCAGGAACCCAGGTCGAGACCTATCTCCGATCGCGCGGCCTCACCATTCCGATCCCGCCGTCGATCCGCTTCCATGCCGGGCTGAAGCATCCTTCCGGTGTCGTCTGGCCCGCAATGGTGGCGCTGGTGACGCATGGCGCTGACGGCAGGCCGATCGGCATTCACCGCACGTTTCTCGCTTACCATGGCGACGGCAAGGCACCGGTCGAGCCGGCGAAGATGATGCTCGGCCCATGCCGCGGCGGCGCGGTGCGGCTCGGACCTGCCGGCGATGCGCTGATGGTCGGCGAAGGCATCGAGACCTGCCTCGCCGCCATGCAGGCGAGCGGCCGTCCGGCCTGGGCAGCGCTTTCCACATCGGGGCTTCGCGCCCTCGACCTGCCGCGCGAGGTTCAAGAGGTGATCGTGCTGGCCGATGGCGATGATCCCGGCGATGCGGCGGCGCAGGATTGCGCCTGGCGCTGGAAGCGAGAGAGCCGGCGCGTGCGCATTGCCCGTCCGCCGCAAGGCATGGACTTCAACGATCTGCTGCTGCGCCGCGCGCCTCGCATCGAGGAGGCCGTGCGATGAACACCCTAGACACCGGCAATGACGATCCGATCTGCGCCGCCATCGATGCCGCCGAAGAATTGCGCGACCCGCTGGAGGGCCTCGTCGAACGGACGGGCAGCAATCCCGGCGCCGCCTTCGCGCCGGACATGCTGGAACGGCTCGCGGCGCTCAAGCGCGAGGATCGCGCCGCCTTCGAGGCGCTGCGGGCGCAATTGAAAAAGGCCGGATGCCGGGTGACGGCTCTCGACGATGCTATCGCCGAGGAGAGCGGCGAAGCGAGCGGGCGCGGCCCGACGCAGGCAGACATCCTGATCGATCTTGCGCAATCCGCCGAGTTGTTCCACACGCCGGACGGCACCGGCTTCGCCGACCTCGACATCACCGGCCACCGTGAAACCTGGCCGATCCGCGCGAAAGGCTTTCGCCGCTGGCTCGCGCGGCGCTTCTTCGAGGCGACGGGTGGCGCGCCGAGTTCCGAGGCGCTGCAATCGGCGCTGAACGTGATCGAGGCCAAGGCGCATTTCGATGCGCCGGAGCGAACGGTTCATGTTCGCATCGGCGGGCTCGATGGTCGCCTCTATCTCGACCTCGGCGACGACACATGGCGGGCGGTGGAGATCGATGCCGCCGGATGGCGGGTGATCGATCATCCGCCGGTGCGCTTCCGCCGCGCCGCCGGGATGCAGGCATTGCCGGCGCCGATTGCTGGCGGTTCGGTCGAGGTGCTGCGATCGTTTCTCAATGTCCGATCCGACGCCGATTTCGTGCTGGTGGTCGCCTGGACACTGGCCTGCCTGCGCAATCGCGGTCCCTATCCTGTGATCGTGTTGTCGGGCGAACAGGGCTCGGCGAAGTCCACCTTTTCGGCGATCCTGCGGGCGCTGCTCGATCCGAACACCGCGCCGCTTCGGGCCTTGCCGCGTGAGGATCGCGACCTGTTCATCGCCGCCAGCAACGGCCATGTGCTCGCCTTCGACAATGTGTCGGGCCTGCCCGCCTGGATTTCTGACACACTCTGCCGGCTTGCCACCGGCGGCGGCTTTGCGGTGCGGCAGCTCTATTCCGACCAAGACGAAGTGCTGTTCGATGCCGCCCGGCCAGTGATCCTCAACGGCATCGAGGACATTGTGACCCGGCCCGACCTCGCCGATCGCGCCGTATTCCTCACGCTCGAACCGATCCCGGAGCAACGCCGCCGGCCCGAGCAGGAATTGTGGGCGGCCTTCGATACCGAGCGCCCGCGCATCCTCGGCGCGCTGCTCGATGCGGTGGCGAAGGGCCTCGCCATGCTGCCGCAAACCCGGCTCGACAAGCTGCCGCGCATGGCGGATTTCGCGTTGTGGGCCACAGCCTGCGAAACGGCGCTGTGGCCCGCCGGCACCTTCTGGTCGGCCTATTGCGGCAATCGTGATGAAGCGGTGGAAGGTGTGATCGACGCCGATCCGATCGCCGCCGCCGTGCGGGCGCTGATGGCAGCGCGGACGGAGTGGACTGGCACCGCCTCGGAGCTTCTGGGCGCCCTTGTCGAAATGGCGGGCGAACGGATCGCCAAGTCTAAGACCTGGCCGGACAGCCCGCGGGCGCTCGCGGGCCGCTTGCGCCGGGCCGCGACCTTCCTGCGCAAGGTCGGCATCGAGATCGGCTTCGAGCGCGAAGGCAGGACGCGCACGCGGATCATCCGCATCACCACCGGGCCATCCTCCTCGCCAGAAACCGGAGGGGCGCGACCGTCCGCATCGTCCGCACCGTCCGCTGATCATTCGAAGCCTATTCCGGCCAACGGGTTCGCGTCCCAAGGCTCGCGGACGGTCGGCGGAGATGCGGACGGTTCGAGGTTTGGCAACGGCTCAATCGTCCGCCGCAACCCGTTGAAATCCGACGGCGAGACCGGCGCGGACGGTGCGGACGCAAATTGCCCGCCGCATTCCGAGCCGGAAAAAACGGGCACACCGGGCTGGAGGGCGAGGCTATGAGCGCAGCGGAAGCCCTCAAGGCCGCGCGGGCCGCGGGCGTAAGGCTCGGGATCGACGGCGACGCCCTCACGCTCGAAGCCGTGACGGCGCCGCCGCCAACGGTGCTCGACCTGTTGGCCCGGCATAAGGCCGGCATCGTGGCGTTGCTGCGCCCGGCGAATGGCGGCTGGTTGGGCGAAGATTGGCTTGCCTTCTTCGACGAACGGGCTGGCATTGCCGAGTTCGACGGCGGCTTGCTGCGACGAGAAGCCGTGGCGCGTGCCTTCGAGTGCTGCGTCGTCGAATGGCTGAACCGCAATCCGGCGCGCTCGCCGTCCGGCCGGTGCCTCGGCTGCGGGGAAAGCGAACACGCTCACGACAAGCTGCTGCCGTTCGGCACCGAACCGTCGGGACATGCCTGGCTGCATTCGCGCTGTTGGCCGGCATGGCATGCGGCACGCAAGGCCGAGGCAATTGCCGCACTGGCGACGATGGGAATCTCGCAACCGAGGACGAACCGATGACCGGAAAGAAAACTGCCAAGGAAGCTAAGCCGGCGACGGTGGTCGCCAACGATCCCGACGATCTGAAGGGCCGCCTCAAAAACATCGGCGGCTCGCAATCGGATCACTGGAACAACATTCTCGCCAATCAGGCCGTGCAGGCGCTTTGGTTGAAGAACTCAAGCGCGGAGGAGCGCGACAAGCAGTTGAGCGCCACGGTCGCCGCGCTGATCGGTATCGCGCCCAAGGACGAGCTGGAGGGCATGATGGCGGCGCAACTGATCGCCGCCCACAACGCCGCAATGGAATGCTACCGCCGCGCCATGATCGGCGAGCAGACCTTCGAGGGCCGGCGCGAGAACCTCGCCCAGGCGAACAAGCTTTCCCGCAGCTTCGCCACGCTGCTCGAAGCCCTCAACCGCCACCGCGGCAAGGGCCAGCAGAAGGTGACGGTGGAGCACGTCCACGTCCATTCCGGTGGGCAGGCGTTGGTGGGCGTGGTGGAGCCGGCGGGGGGTGGGGATCGCGCGAAATCGGAGGATCAACCCCATGCAAAGCAGATTGCCCATGCACCGCAGCCCGCGATGCGGCGCCCGGACGAGGGCCGGGAACCGGTGCCGGTCGCCGGCGATGCCGAACGGCCGCTGCCGGCTGCACGGCGGGCTGTCGCCGGGCGCGCCGAAGGGTAACAGGAACGCGCTCAAGCACGGCCGCTACACCGCCGAAGCGCTCGCACGCCGCAGCGAGGTCGCGGCGCTGATCCGCGCCATGCGCGCTCTGGCCGGCGCCGCCGAGGAAGCGGAGTAAAACCGCGGCCGACGGGGCGCGGCCCTTAGGTTCTTCCGGGCGATTCGCGCATGCGGGCGGCGAAGGCGCGGCCGAACGCTACCGCCAGAGCCGAAACCGGGGTGCGCACCTGGGGGTGCGCACTTTCGCCGGGTGCGCGCGCACCAGCCCGCGTCCAACGCCAATCAGGGTTATTCGGTGCCGGCAGATGCGGTAACAATGCTCCCGGGAAGGCCCGCCCGATGATTACGTCGGCGGCACCAAATTCCCG
>JBFWWW010000151.1:0-9865 GCA_050245975.1 Hyphomicrobiaceae bacterium | reverse complement strand
GGCCGCCACGTTGAGCACCCCGGTGGTGCCCTCCGCCATCGCCCGGAACAGCTTGCGCGGGACGAGCGTGGTGTCACGCCGCAGATAGCTGACGGCGATGGCGAGCATGGTGGCCCAGAACACCGACACGACGGGCGAGAACCCGTACAGCATGAAGGCGATGATCGAGATGAGGGACCCGAAGTGGTACCAGTACTGCCGCGTGACCCGCCACAGCGTGCCCTTCTCGATCAGAAGCTCGCCACCGCCGCCGTACTTGGCCGCGTCCAGCTCGACCATCACGAGAATGGCGAAGTAGTAGAGCAGCGTCGGCAGCACCGCCATGGCGATGACGTCGAGATAGGACAGCTTCAGGAATTCGGCGATGAGGAAGGCCGCCGCGCCCAGCACCGGCGGCGAGATGATCGCGCCGAGGCCGCCGGCCGCAAGCAGTCCGCCGGCCGCATTCTTCTCGTAGCCCGCCTTTTCCAGCATCGGATAGGCGACGGTGCCGATCGTGACCGTGGTCGCCACGCCGGATCCCGACGGACCTCCAAGGAGGAACGAGGACAGCACCACGGCGCGGCCGGCCGCGTTGCGCTTGCCGCCCATGGCCGCGAACGAGAAGTCGATGAAGAACTTGCCCGCTCCCGAGTGCTGCAGCACCGCGCCGAAGATCGTGAAGAGAATGATCAGGCTGGAGGAGACTTCGACCGTCGTGCCGAAGATGCCCTCGAGCGTCATGTAGAGGTGGCCGACAAGCCGCTCCGGCGTATAGCCCCGGTGGGTCCACGGCGCCGGCAGATGGTTGCCGAACAGGGCATACGCGACGAAAACCAGCGACACGACCGGCATGATCCAACCGGTGGATCGGCGCGTCCCTTCCAGGAGCAGCACGATGAGGATGAGGCCGATGACGTAATCGAGCGTGTCCGGCGCGATCGCGCGGTCGCCGAAGTCTTCACCCTGGTAGGCGACGTAGGCGATAACGACGAGGCTCAGCGCCGCGCAAAGCCAGTCGAGCGGTGTGATGCGATGCCGGAACCGCCTGAGCATCGGGAAAAGCAGAAAGATGAGCGCCAGCACGAGCCCGACGTGAATGGGCCGCATCAGGTAGGTCGGAATGATGGGTGCCCACTGGAACGGCCACGAGCCGGCCACGGCGGCATAGAGGTGGAAGACCGAAACGGCGGCGGCCGCCGCCATGATCGCCTGGCCGAGCGTGCCGCCGATGCGATTGGTTGCGCCTTCTTCTTCCTCGATCAGCTCCTCGACCCGCTGGCGGGCAGCCTCGTCCATGTCGATTGCCGCCAGGTCCGCGGCCGATCCCACCGCGACGGCATCCTTGTCTGCGCTCGCCATTCATATCCTCCCCGGATCGCCGCGCACGTTGGGTGCTGCAGCAAAAAACTGCCGGGCGTTTGCTTGGCCCGGCAGTTGCTTGGTGTGCGGCGTCAATCGACCTTGATGCCCTTTTCCTTGAAGTACTTGAGCGCGCCCGGATGCCAGGGAATGCCCGCCTTCGCGGATTTCTGGTTCTCGATCTTGATGTTCAAGGCTTCCTTGTGGACCTTTGACAGGTCGTCGACCTTTTCCAGCATCGTCTTCGTCAGCGTGTAGGCGAGTTCATCCGGCGTCTTGTCCGTGACGGCCATGATGTTCCAGACCGCCGCCGACTTGGCATCTGTGGTCTGGTTCGGGTAGGAGCCGGCCTTGATGACGATGGTGTCGTAGACCGGACCGTACTTCTCCCTCACCTTGTTCACGAGGAAGTCGCAGTCGATGATCTTCATCTTCATGTTCGGCGTCGCGGCGACATCGGTGATGGCCGAGGTCGGCACGCCGGCAACGAAGAAGAAGGCGTCGACCTTGCCGTCCTTCAGGGCGTTGGCCGATTCCGCGGCGCCGAGGCGCTCGCGCTTCATGTCCTTGTCCTTGTCGAGACCGGCGGCCTCGATCAGGCGGAACGCGAAGATCTCGGTGCCGCTTCCCGGCGAGCCGGTCGACACGCGCTTGCCCTTGAGATCGGCGAACTTCTCGATGCCGTTACCCTCGAGCGTGATGATCTGGAGGATGTTGGAGTACATCACGGTCAGCGCACGGATCGGCAGCTTGGACGGAAACTTGGCCGTGCCGTTGATGGCATCGACCGCGGTATCGACCTGGGTAAAGGCAACGTCGGCCGAACCCGCCGCGATCAGCTTGAGGTTATCGACGGAACCGCCCGTCACCTCGGCCGTGGCTGTCATGCCCGGAATTGTTTTTCCGAGGATGGTTCCAAAGCCGCCCGCCAGCGGATAATAGATGCCGCCGGTGCCACCGGTCGCAATCGATAATTGCTTGGCCTGCTGAGCAAGTGCGACGCCGGCAGCAACCGTGACGCCCAGAGCCAGCACCAGAATGGATTTCGCTTTCATCCGCTGTTTCTCTCCCCTTTACGGCCGCAGGGCCTTATTGCGCCTGCGATTCCTGCCCTTAAAACATCCGGGGCGGTGCCTCGTCAAACATTCCGGCCGCGGTATCGCGTGGGCTGAAGGGAGAAACGGATGAGCGTCGGGCCTGATTGCGCCAATACGCGCGGTTATTTCGGCGTCGGCGCGCAGCGCATATCCAAAAGTCTAAACCTCGGGAACATGATGCGGTCGGCGCATGCTTTCGGCGCCAGCTTCACGTTTACCATCGGCGCCGATTATCAGAAGCTCGAGGCCCTGGCCGACACGTCGCATGCGGCCGACCACCTGCCGCACTACAACTGGCGCGGGCTCGACGACATGACGCTTCCCCGCGGCTGCCGGCTCGTCGGCGTGGAGCTGACCGATACGGCCATCGACCTGCCGAGCTTCCGCCATCCCCGGCAAGCCGCCTATGTGCTGGGACCCGAGCGCGGTTCGCTGTCCGACGATCTCGTGGCGCGCTGCGATTATGTCGTGAAGATACCGACGCTGTTCTGCGTCAACGTCGCGATGGCGGGCGCCATCGTCATGTACGACCGCATCCGGTCGCTTGGCAGGTTCCCGCCGCGGCCGCTGCACGAGGGCGGACCGGACACCGCTATCGCGCCGCATCGCCACGGTCCGCCGATCCAACGTCGCGGCCGCACTTAGCCGCGCCGGCGGCGGATTTCGACGTAAAGCGCGCCTTCGCCGCCGTGGCGGGCATGCGCGGTGCTGTAGCCGACGACCAGCGGCCGAAGCTCCGGCTCGTCGAGCCAGCGCGGCACGTTCTGGCGCAGCACACCGGTCTCTCTCGGACCCAGGTCGTCTTCCTCGCGCGTGCGTCCCTTGCCGGTGATGACAAGAACCGTTTTGAACCCTTCCGATTGCGCGCGCAGGAGAAAGGCGACCAGTCTCCGGTGTGCTTCAAGCTGTCTTTGCCCATGCAGATCGATCCGCGCATCGATTTCGATACGCCCGGAGGCGATACGGCGCGCCTTGCGTCGCTCGATGGTCACAGGCGGGGGCGCGGCAACGGGGCGGACCGTCGTATCGATCGCTCGCGCGCGCCTTGGGGGGGCTGCCGGACGATCCGCCTCCTGCTGAGATCGCGCCGGCCGAGGATGATCGTCACCCTGGCGGGCCGCCACCCGCGACTTGGCTTTCAACGGCTCGACACCTTGCGAGACGCTTGCCCAAACGGCCACGTCGTCGTCGGACAGATGGCCGCCGCGCTTGCGCCCGCCACGGCTCACGGCCGCGATGTCCGTGTCGGTTGAGCGGCGGGCGCGGCAACGGACGGATCAGCGGGCGCATCGCGCGGCAGCAGCACGTAGAAGCGCCCGGCATGCTTCGTGATGCCGGCCCGGCGGCCGGCGTCGTCACCCGAGCCGAAAAAGATATCGCCGCGCTCGGGGCCGCGGATCGCCGAACCCACATCCTGAGCGATCATCAGCCGCTCGAAGCCGCCGGCGGGAACCGCATGCGTCAGCGTCGGCGCGCTCACATAGACCGGGAAGCCGATGGTGTGATAGCCGGCATCGACGGCAAGGCTGCGTCCCTCGGTGAGCGGAATGTGGTGCACCCCGAGCGGACCCGCGGCTTGCGCGCCGCTCAGCTCGCGGAAGAAGACGTAAGAGGCATTCTTCCACATCACCGGCCAGGCGCGGGCGAGATCGGCCTTGAGCCAGCTCGACAGCTTCTCCAGCGACATCGCCTCGGCGCCCATGACACCGGCATCGATCAGGTAGCGGCCGATGGACGTGTAGGGGTGACCGTTCTTGCCGTCATAGGAGATGCGCACCGACGTTCCATCGGTCAGCTGTACGCGGCCCGAGCCCTGGATCTGCATGAAGAAGAGATCGACGGGATCGGCGAGATAAAGAAGCTCGAGACCCTTTCCCTTGAGCGCGCCACGGTCGATCTGCTCGCGCGTCGGATACGTCACGATCCCCGTCGCCGTCTTGCGGCCGTGGGTCAGCGAGGCCCCCTTGGCGCCGCGCTGGCTTTCGTCGACGAGGTTCACGAGGTCGGACGGCCGCCGGTAGATCGGCACATTGAACTTTGCCGTCGCCACGCGCGACCCATGCAGGAGCGGTTCGTAGTAGCCCGTCAGGAGCCCCTGCGAACCCTTGTGCTGCATCGCATAGGGTTGGAACCAGCGCTCGAAAAACGCCCGCGCTGCCTTTGGCGACAGGGTTCCGAGCTTGCGGGCCTCGCTGCAGGCGGCGGCAAACGTCGCCGCGAGCTGGACAACCGAGCGTCCCGCCATTTCGCGGCCGGGCGGAGGCGCCAGGTCGCAGGAGACGACGAACGCCTTCAATGCCGCCGACTGATCGTCCTTCGTCCAGCCGGGCAGGCTGGCAAACGGGACCGCTTCATAGGTGATCGCTTCCGTCGTCATCTTCGCCGGCACCCTTGGCCGGGATGCCTTGGGCCCTTGCGCATCGGCGACACCCGCCTGGATGAGGGAGCCCGCGAGCAGCATGGCTGCGGCACACAGGATGCTCCGGGCGCTGCGGCCATCCACCGGGATCTGGACACCGCGTCCGCCATGTCTGATCCCGCCTGACCTATCTCGCATGCTCGGGGCGCGCCGCGGTTCTCAGCCGGCCGCCTGCGTGGCAACGAGCTCCCAGTTCGGCGTGCGTGCGTTGACGTCGCGCGCAAAGGTCCACACGTCCGTGACCTCGCGGATGCGGCGCGGGTCGCCGTCGACGACCGTGCCGTTGCGATCGCGGCGCGCCGATATGAGTTCGCTGACGAACTTCACGGTCAGGTGCGCCCGCGTGCCGCGCAGTTCGGCCTCGACGAGGTCCGCCGACTTGATCCCGACAAAACTCTGATCCACCTGCTCGCCCCGGCTTTCCCGGTCACCGATCGCATTTGCGAACCCTTCGAACACATCCCGGCTGAGCAGGTCCTTCAGCGCCTTGCGGTTGCCTTCGGCAAACGCGGTGACGATGATCTCGTAGGCCGCCCGCGCGCCCTTCAGGAATGCATCGGGATCGAAGCTCATGTCGGCCCGCAGGATGTCGATCAGCCCCTTTGCGACGGCTGCATTGCCGGCCGCGAACTCCCGCATCTTCTCTTCGGAGCCTGCCTGGGCTTCCGCCTCCGCGGCGCGGGCCGGCGTTTCCTCGGTCTCGCGCTTGGGAAGCGTGACGACCTTGTCCTGCGTTACAGGCACGGGCGAGCTCGCCTGACGGCGTTCCTGCTGCTGGGCCTTGAGCCGTTCGTAGCGCGTCCGTTCATCGCCGGTCCGGCGCCCAAGAACGCTGCGCAGCTTCAGGAAAATGCCGATCGCAAGAACCAGAAACAGTAGCGTTGTAAGGTCGATCCTGCCGTCCATCATACCCTGCTTTCGCGCCGCCGGTCGCGTGTGGCTGTCATGTAGGTTCGCGACGGCCGCAGAACCAGCCCGCAACCCGAAGGAACCTGCCGAGGTCCGGGCGCAACAGTATTTCCTCAGATCATACAGAAGATTACGGCATCGCAATGCACAAGCCAACTGGCATGGTCCGGCCTATGATGGCGCGTCATGCGGTTTCTCATTCCCCTGGCCCTGCTTGCCTTCGGAGCCCTCGACATCACGTTGCTGGTCAAGCTTGGCCAGAGCGTGGGTTTTTGGCGCCTGTTCGCGCTCATCTTCGGCACGGCGGTGCTGGGCGCCGTCGTGGCCTATCGGCAGGGTTTCGCCGTGATGCGTCGCATGGCCGAGGAAATCCAGGCGGGCGAGGCGCCGCTCATCTCGGTGGTGGAGGGCGCGCTTCTGTTGTTTGCCGGCAGCCTGCTCGTGGCACCCGGCCCGGCATGCGACATGCTGGGCCTGCTGCTTCTCATCCCCCCGCTGCGCCGGCTCGTCGCACGCTTCGCCGTCACCCGTCTCGCGAAAGCCGGCACGGTCGAGGTTCAGGTCGACCGTCGCACGACGCGCTCCCGGCCGGGGCCGCGCGAGCCGTTCAATGACAACGGGCCGATCATCGAGGGCGAATTCGAGCGCATCGACGACCCGCCGCCGCGCGTGCCGCCGCGACAACGGTGACCGCCAGCGCCGTTGCGGGCCGCGCGGGGCCGTGTTAGCGAGCCTCGGACAGCGCGGATCAAGAACGCGGAAGGATGTTCTCGTGACCGACACCAAAGCCAGCGGCAACGGAACCAGCCAGACCACGCCGCCGGCGAGCCGGCAGGTTCAGGTCCGGGTCGTCGGCCAGTACATCAAGGACCTGTCGTTCGAGAATCCCGGCGTCGGCAAACCGGCCGATGCTGCGGACAAGCCCAACCTGCGCATCGAAGTGAACGTCAACGGCGGCAAGACCGGCGAGCGCATCTACGAGTCGGCGCTGCAGTTCAGGGCCGAGGCTTCGGTTTCATCCGGCGTGCTCTATGTGCTGGAGCTCGTCTACGCCGGCATGTTCGAGATCGAGAACATGCCCGAGGAAGCGCTGGAGCAATTCCTGCTCATCAATTGCCCGACGCTGATCTTCCCGTTTGCGCGCCGCCTCATCGCCGACCTGACGCGCGAAGGCGGCTTTCCGCCGCTGCTGCTCGACCCGATCGATTTCGGCGCGCTGTACCTGCACCGGCAGCAGCAAGCCCAGGCGCAGAAGCCGATTACGGCTTGACCGCGACGGCCGGGTCGTCCGCCTGCTCCAGGTAGCGCCGCCAGAGCGGGTCCTCGCCGAGCGTTGCAACGAAGGCCCGGTGCCGATCCTCGTCCTGCGCCGAGAGCCGCGAGGGTAACGGCTCGGGCCGCCTCCTGATCGCGACCATGCCGCCGTCGGCCCGTGACGCCGGGATGTCGGCGACCGTCAGTCCGAGCACCGTCTGCCGCTCGCCCAGAAGCTCGATGTAAACCTCGGCGAGCAGCAGCGAATCCATCAGCGCGCCGTGCTTGATGCGCTTGGAGTTGTCGATGCCGTAGCGCTTGCAGAGGGCATCCAGGGTATTGGGCCCCATCGGATGCTTGCGCCGCGCCAGCACCAGCGTATCTACCAGCCGCTCCTGCCCAAGGGGCTTCCTCGGCAGGCGCTCGAGCTCGGTGTTTATGAACGTGATGTCGAATGCGGCGTTGTGGATGACCAGCGGATCCTCGCCGATGAAGGCCAGGAACTGATCGGCCACATCTGCGAACTTCGGCTTGTCGGCCAGGAACTCGTTCGTCAGCCCGTGCACCGCCATCGCTTCGGGATGCACGTCCCGCTCGGGGTTGAGAAAGCTGTGAAATTCGCGGCCGGTAGCGATCCGGTTCACGATCTCGATGCAGCCGATCTCCACCAGCCGGTCGCCGCGCCGTGCATCGAGGCCCGTGGTTTCGGTATCAAGAACGATCTCGCGCACGTCAGCCCCCGCCGATCCGCCGCCTCAGGCCCAGTACGCCGCATAGGCGCGGGCGGGGCGACCCTTCAGCTCAGCCATGATTCGATCGACCTGGGCGTGGCTTTCCGCAATGGTCCCGCCGGTGTCCACAACGAATTCGGCGCGGGAGGCCTTGATGTCGTCGTCAAGCTGCCGCGACCGGATGTGGTCGAATTTTTTCTCCGTCATGCCCGGCCTGGCCAGAACGCGCTGCCGCTGCTGATGCGGGGCCGCCCGCACGACGACTATCGCGTCGACCCGCTCGTCGCCGCCGGTCTCGAGCAGCAGCGGCACCTCCAGCACGGCAAGCCAGGCGCCTTTATTTTTCTCCTCGAGGAGGAAATTCTTCTCGGCGGACAGGACGAGGGGATGGACGATGGCTTCCAGCGCCGCAAAGCGCGCCGCATCGCCCGCCAACGCCAGCGTCAGCTTGTGACGGTCCACCTTGCGGCCGTCCGTGGAGCCGGGAAAAGCCGCCTCGATCAACGGCACGGCCTCGTTGTCGTACAGCTCGTGCACGGCGGCGTCGGCATCGAAGACGGCGATCCCATGCGCGCGGAACTGCGCCGCCACCGTCGACTTGCCCATGCCGATGGAGCCCGTGAGACCGACGATCAGCATTTTTCTCCCTCGATATCCGCAACCAGCGCGGCCCTGAGCTCCGGGGTGACCTCCGGCCGGACGCCGAACCACTTCTCGAAGCCCGGGACGGCCTGATGCAACAGCATGCCGAGCCCGTCGAGCGTCGGCATCCCCAGCATCCGCGCCTGTCTCAGAAGCGGCGTCTCGAGGGGCACGTAGACGATATCTGCCACGACGCATTCCCGATTGTGTCGGGAGAGATCGATGTCCAGCGGACCGGCGTTCTGCATCCCGAGCGACGTCGTGTTGACGACCAGCGCGCAGTCCGTGCTGCCGGCGGCGCGATCCGACCAGTCGCATACCCTGACACGGGGGCCGAAGTGCCGTGCCAGATCCTCGGCGCGATCCGTCGTCCGGTTGAAGACGCGGATTTGACCGACCCCGGCCTCCAGCAGGCCGAAGACGATGGCGCGCGCAGCGCCCCCGGCGCCGAGCACGGCAACCGGGCCGTCGCGTCGCCGCCACTGCGGATGCGCGGTCTCGAGATGCCGCATGAACCCCGCGGTATCCGTGTTGGCCGCAGCTATTTTTCCTCCTTCAAGCCACAGCGTATTGGCCGCGCCGACGGCGACAGCCGACCTGTCTTTAATCTCCGCGACGGCATACGCCACCTGCTTGTGCGGCAGCGTGACGTTGCACCCGGCAAGACCCGAGGCGGGCAGCCCGCGCACGAAGGCTTCCGCCCCCGACGGCTCGACCGGCTGCACGCCATAGCTGCCGTCGATTCCGTAGAGCTGCAGCCAGTACCCGTGGATCAGCGGCGAGCGGGAGTGCTTCACCGGCCATCCGATGACGCAGGCGCGTTTCATGTCTGCAGCACTCCCCTCCGTCGCAGCTCGGCCAGCAGCGGCAACAGCGGCAGGCCGAGGATCGTGAAATAATCTCCCTCGACGCGTTCGAAAAGGCCGATGCCCGGACCTTCGATCTGATAGGCGCCGACGCTCGCCAGCACGTCCGGCCCGCAGCGACGCAGGTAGCCGTCCAGGTAGCCGTCGCTGAAGGCGCGCATCGTCAGGGTCGCCGCTGCCCCATGCGTCCAGTCTGTTTTCCCTCCCTGCGCCAGCGCCACCGCCGAATGGAGCCCGTGGCTCCGTCCTCTGAGGCGGAGCAGGTCCCGGCGCGCCGCCGCCGCGCTGCCCGGCTTGGAGAATAAATCTCCGTCGAGCGCCAGTACCTGGTCGGCCCCGATCACGAGCGCCTCCGGCCGGCGCGCGCTGACGGCTGCCGCCTTGGCCTCCGCCAGCATCCGCGCGATGTCGCCGGGGCCGGCGGCCGGATCGGTCTTTAAACGCTGCCCGCGCAGCGCCGGCTCGTCGACATCTGCTGGAACCACCTCGAACGCCACGCCCGCGGCATCCAGCATGTCGCGCCGCGACCGGCTCGCGGAGGCGAGCACCAGATCAGCCATCCTGGGACTCCGGCGCGCCGGCGGCCGTCGCCTCGTCGCGGTCGTG
>JBFWWW010000150.1:0-9899 GCA_050245975.1 Hyphomicrobiaceae bacterium | reverse complement strand
GAAGCGGCCGCCATCCCCGCCGCGCGTGGCCGCCATGTCGAAATTCACGGGGGCTAAGACTGTCGGGACCGTCCGGGGGACGGCCCCGACACGTCTGTGGTGTCTATTCGGCGGCCGCCGTCGGCAGCACCACGGCTCCCTGCGCCGCCCGTTCCTGCTTCAGCCGCTCGGCCATCAGGAACGCCAGATCGAGGGATTGGTCCGCATTGAGCCGCGGGTCGCAGTGGGTGTGATACCGGTTCGACAGGTCCGTCTCGGTGATCGCCATCGCACCGCCCGTGCACTCGGTGACGTTCTGTCCCGTCATCTCGATGTGCACGCCGCCGGCATGCGTCCCCTCGCCGCGATGCACGGCGAAAAACGTATCGACCTCCGACAGCACGCGGTCGAACGGCCGCGTCTTGTAGCCGTTGGCGGCCGTGATGGTGTTGCCGTGCATGGGATCGCACGACCACACCACGTTCCGCCCCTCCTTTTTGACCGCCCGGATCAGCCTCGGAAGCTGCTTCTCGATCTTGTCCGAGCCGAAGCGGCAGATGAGGGTCAGACGGCCGGCCTCGTTGCCGGGATTGAGGACATCCATCAGCCGCAGGAGGCCGTCGGGTTCCAGCGACGGCCCACACTTCAATCCGAGCGGGTTGCGGATCCCGCGGCAGAACTCGATGTGCGCATGGTCGGCCTGGCGCGTGCGATCGCCGACCCAGATCATGTGCCCCGATGTCGCGTACCACTCCCCGCTCGTCGAATCGAGACGCGTCAGCGCCTGCTCGTAGCCGAGCAGCAGCCCCTCGTGGCTCGTGTAGAGGGTCGTGCCCCTGAGCTGCGGCGTATTCTCCGACGTGATGCCGCAGGCGCGCATGAACGCCAGCGTCTCCGTGATGCGGTCCGCCAGTTCCTGGTAGCGGTGGCCCTGCCGGCTGTCGCCGACGAAGCCCAGCATCCACTGGTGCACGCGTTCGAGGTCGGCGTAACCGCCGCTGGCGAACGCACGCAGCAGGTTCAGCGTCGCGGCGGCCTGTCTGTAGGCCTGCAACTGCCGCTCGGGATCGGGCACCCGCGCCTCGGCGGAGAACTCCGGCCCGTTGATGATGTCGCCGCGGTAGCTCGGCAGCTCCGTGCTGCCCTGTCGCTCGACCGGCGAGGAGCGTGGCTTGGCGAACTGCCCGGCGATGCGCCCGACCTTCACGACCGGCGAGCCGCCGGCATAGGTCAGCACGACCGCCATCTGCAGGAAGACACGGAAGAAGTCGCGGATGTTGTCCGCGCGGTGCTCCAGGAAGCTTTCGGCACAGTCGCCACCCTGCAGCAGGAACCCGTTGCCAGCGGCCACATCAGCGAGGCTTTTCTTCAGCTGGCGCGCCTCGCCTGCAAAAACCAGGGGCGGAAACGTCGCAAGCTTGGCCTCGACATCGGCGAGCTTCGCCTGATCGGGATAGTCGGGGGCCTGAACGATCGGTTTCGATCTCCAGCTTTCGGGTGTCCACGCGGCTGGCATGACAAACTCCTTGTGGTGCAGCAGCACCTGTCCAGTGTTTGCGCAATCCGGAGGTCTCCAACGCCCGGCCTTGCGCGCTTGCCTTATAGGCCACCCCGTTGGGTTGCGCAAAAGGTGCCGGAGAGGGGCAGCGGGAGCCCCGCTTTTGCTTGTTTCGGCTGGGGAGTATGCCGCGCCATCGGGCAAGCGGGTCTGCCCAAAGGGCCGGTGTTTGTGCCAAAATCGGCACCATGCTGTACAGCGAGCCCGCCTTTACGCTCGGCATCGAGGAGGAGTATCTCCTCGTTGACCGGACCACCCGCGACCTCGTCGCGGACCAGCCCAGGGAGTTCTCCGACGCCTGCGAAGCCGCCCTGAGCGGCCGGGTATCGCCGGAATTCCTGCGCTCCCAGATCGAGGTCGGCACCGGCATCTGCCGCACCGTCGCGGAGGCCGCAGGCGAGCTTGCCGACCTGCGCACGACCTTGGCTGCGACCGCGGACCGGTTCGGCCTCGCCCCCATCGCTGCATCGACGCATCCCTTTGCGCGCTGGAGCCGGCAGCAGCCGACCGACCGCGAGCGCTATCGCGCCATCGCCGCCGATCTCGCCGGCGTCGGGCGCCGGCTCGTCATCTGCGGCATGCACATCCATATCGGCATCGAGGACGACGAGTTGCGCATCGACCTGATGAACCAGGCGCGCTACTTCCTTCCGCATCTGCTGACGCTGTCGACCTCGTCTCCCTTCTCGGAAGGCGAGGATACGGGGCTCAAGTGCTACCGGCTCGCCGCCTACCAGGAGTTGCCGCGCACCGGCCTCCCCGGCCGCTTCTCGGGCTGGGACGAATACCGCCGTACCGTGGATGTCCTCGTTCGCGCCGGCGTCATCGAGGATGCCAGCAAGATCTGGTGGGACCTGCGCCCCTCGCCGCGCTTCCCGACGCTCGAGATGCGCATCACCGACGTCTGCACGCGGATCCAGGATGCGGCGGGCGTCGCCGCGCTCTACGTCTGCATCCTGCGCCTGCTCTACCGCCTGCGCCGGTCCAATCAGAGCTGGCGCGGCTACCCCGTGTTCCTCCTCGCGGAGAACCGCTGGCGCGCCATGCGGTACGGCGTCCGCGGCACGCTGTTCGATTTCGGCAAGGGCGAGCTGGTTCCGTTTCGCGATCTCGTCGAGGAGCTTCTGGCGATGGTTGCCGAGGATGCGGCCGCGCTGGGCTGCACTGCCGAGATCGCCCACGTGCGGCGCATCGCTGCCGAAGGGACCAGCGCCGACCGCCAGCTTGCACGCTTCAAGCAGGCGCTCGCGGATGGAGAGCCGCCGGAACAGGCGCTGATGAGCGTCGTCGATCACCTGATCGCCGAGACGCGGGACGTCACGGGGCTCTAGCCGTCGCTTACGGCTCCTTGCGCGTCAGCTCGGCCTCGATCGAAATCTGGATCTCGTCCGACACGAACGGGATCACCCTGTCGAGCCCCCACTCGCTGCGGTTGAGCTTCGCGACAGCGGAAAAGCCGGACACCACCTTGTTGAGATAGGCGGGGTTGAGCTTCGCCATCGGGTGCTCGCCCGTGTAATTCCAGGTCACATAAAGCAGCACCGGCTTGGTGATGCCGCTGATGGTCAGGTCGCCCGTCACCTCGCCCGTCTGACGGCCGGTCACGCGAACGCCGGTGCTGCGGAACGTGATGTCGGGATTGACGCCTGCATTGAAGAAGTCGGCGCTGCGCAGGTTCTTGTCGAACTGCGGATTGCCGGTGGACAGGCTCGCCGTCTTGATGACGACGGCAACGGCGCCGCGCTCGGGCTGTGCGGGATCGAACTCGAGCGTCCCCTCGCAGTCCAAAAAGCGGGCCGTCTGCCGCGACAGACCCATGTGGTTCCAGCTGAAGAGGACGGACGTCAGCTCCTTGTCGAAGACATAGGTCTCGGCAGCTGCCGGCGTCGCCATTGCAAATGCGCCGAGCGCCAGCGCGATCGCGCCTGTCCGCACCCGTGATCCGATCGAACCGATCCGGTCCATGCTCAGGATACCCTTGCTTGTTCAGTCACAGACCCGCCGACATGCCGCCGTCCACGGCAAGCTCGGCGCCCGTGATATAGCTCGCCTCGTCGCTCGCCAGGAACACGGCCGCTGCCGCGATCTCCTCCGCCAGGCCGAACCGGCGCAGCGGCGTGCTGTCGAGCAACGCCTTCTTGATGCCTGGGTTCCGCAGTGCGCGCTCGGTCAACGCCGTTTCGACGAACCCCGGAGAAACCGTGTTCACCCGGATGTTGAAGGGCGCGTATTCGACCGCCAGACCGCGCGTCAAAGCCGCAACCGCGCCCTTGGTCGCCGAATAGGCGGTGAGCTGGCGCAAGGCGCGGTGCGCCATGATCGAGGCGATGTTGACGAGCGAGCCGCGCCCCGACAGCCGCAGCAGCTCGAACCCCTCGCGCGCCACCCGCACCACGCCGTCCAGGTTGACGTCGCGGATACGCACCCAGTCGGCATCGCTCATGTGCCGGAAGTCCCCGCGCACGTTGATGCCGGCATTGTTGACGATGATGTCGAGCTTGCCCCGCTCCGAGGACACGCGCCGGAACACCGCCGCCACATCCTGTCCGCGCGAGACGTCCATCGCGGCCCCGGACGCCATCCCCCCGGCAGAGCAGATCTCACCCGCCGCACGCTCGGCGGCCGCGGCATCCGCATCGGTCACGTAGACCGCCGCACCCTCGGCCGCCAGGCGGCGAGCCACGGCATTGCCGAGCCCGTTGCCGGCCCCGGTGACGAGCGCGATCCGCCCATCGAGACGCCCCATGTCCGCGTGTTCCTTGTGCATCCGGTCAGCGGCGACCTATAGGACCAAGTGCCCGTCCCTTCAAGCCGCGACGCTCACGCGCGGGACGGCACGGGGCGCGCCGGCGGTCCGTCCTGGGGCGGCTGCCACTTCTCGCGCATCGTCACGATCTCCTCCGCCGCGCTGGGATGCAGCGCCATGGTCGCATCGAACTGCGCCTTGGTTGCCCCCATGCCGAGCGCGATGGCCGCCATCTGCACGATCTCGGCCGCATCCGCACCCAGCACGTGGCAGCCGAGAACAGCATCGGTTTCGGCATCGACTACGAGCTTCAGCAGCATGCGCTCCTGCCGGCCGGACAACGTCGCCTTGAGCGGCCGGAAGCGCGACTTGTAGATGTCGATCCTGCGGCCGGCAGCGCGCGCCGCATCCTCGGACAAGCCGACCGTACCGATCTCGGGCGTCGTGAAGACGCCGGTGGGAATGATCTTGTGGTTCACCGTCCAGCGCCGGCCGCCAAAGACGCTGTCGGCAAAAGCGTGCCCTTCCCGGATCGCGACGGGGGTGAGGTTCACCCGGTCCGTCACGTCGCCAACGGCATAGATGCTGGGGACGGACGAGCGCGAGTCCTCGTCGACCACGATCTCGCCCTTGCTGCCGACGCGAACGCCGACGGTGTCGAGGCCCAATCCGGACGTGGTCGGCTTGCGCCCGGTGGCGTACATGACCTGGCTGACCTCGAGCCGCGTATCGTCGCGCAACCTGATGCGATAGCCGGCGCCGTCGGCGTCAATGGCCGCGATATCCGAGCCGAGCCTGATATCGATGCCGCGCGCGCGCATGTCCTCCGCAACACCATCGCGCAGATCGCTGTCGAATCCGCGCAAAATCTGCTCGCCCCGGTAGACGAGCGTCACGGCCGCGCCGAGGCCCGCGAAAATGCACGCGAACTCCACGGCGATATAGCCGCCGCCGACGATGGCGATCCGATCGGGAAATTTCCGGAGGTGGAATGCTTCGTTTGACGTGATCGCGTGCTCGGCGCCGGGGATGTCCGGCTTGAAGGGATAGCCGCCGGTCGCGATCAAAATCGTCTTTGCCCGGACCTTCTTGTCGCCGACTGCGACGGTATTGCGGTCCACCAGCACGGCCCGCCCGTCGAACATGGTGACACCTGCCCGGGCGAGCGTCTGCCGGTAGGCGCCTTCAAGCCGCGTGATTTCCTTGTCCTTGTTGGCGATGAGCGTGGGCCAGTCGAACCGTGTCGGCGGCACGGTCCAGCCGAACCCGGCGGCATCCTCGAACTCGTCTCTGAAGCGGGACGCATAAACGAGCAGCTTCTTCGGCACGCAGCCGCGGATCACACACGTGCCGCCGTACCGGTATTCCTCGGCGATGGCGACCCGCGCGCCGTGTCCCGCCGCGATGCGTGCCGCGCGCACGCCACCCGACCCGCCACCAATGACGAAGAGATCGAACTCGCTGTCAGATGCCATCCGGCCACCCCCTTCCTAAAGATCGACGCCGCGCTTTTTCAGCTCGATCTTCACCTCCTCTTCCAGCTCGCGGCCGATGGCCTCCCCCCAGCGCTGGCCGAGCACCATGCCCTCGCGCATCAGCTCGGGCTGCATGGCGATGAACCGTGCGCCCGCCGGCGAACGATAGAAGGACGCCGCGGTGCGCAGGTCGTCCTCGCTCAGCTTGCGCGCATAGAGTTCGGCGATCTTGTCGAGAAGCTGGGCACGGCGGCTGGTCAGCCGCGGCAGCAGAAATTCGAAGACGGCCTCGATCTCCTTGGCCTTGTCGGGAACGACACTGATGAAGCTCTGGCGCATCTGTCCGGCCAGCAGCGGCAGCGCCTGCTCGAACTGTTTGTCGAGGCCGATGGCCTGCATCAGGTCCTTCGCCGCAGCCAGCCGTCCGGGCTCCGGTGTCTGTTCGCTGCCTTGAGCAGCCTGGCCGCCCTGCGCCTGAAGCGGCGCCGGCAGGCCCACGACCGCGGCGAGCAGCATCAGCATGCCACCGGCAGCCGCACGCCGGCCGTTGCGCCGGCTTCCCGCATCGAATTGCATCCGCATTCGCCGCACTCCGCTCTAGTCCGTTGCCGGCGTGATCGTCGTGATCCCGCTGGGCCCTGCTATGATGGCCGCCGTCGCCAGCCCCAGGAACAGACCGGTCTCGACCACGCCGGGAACGCTCCGCAGCCCATCGTCCAGGGCCTCCGGCGATTTCAGCACGCCGAAGGCGCAATCCAGGATGTAATTGCCGTTATCGGTTACGAACGGCGTCCCGTCCTTGGCCGCGCGCAGGCGCATCTCGCCCCGGCACCCGGCCTCGGCCGCCCTCTGCTCCATCAGCCGGCGCGTGGCGGCAAGGCCGAAGCGGACCACCTCGACCGGGATGCCGAACGCGCCCAGCGCCGCCACATGCTTTGACGCGTCCGCGATCACGACCATCCGGGACGAGGCCGCGGCCACGATCTTTTCGCGCAGCAGCGCCCCGCCGCCGCCCTTGATCAGGCGCAGGCGGTCATCGACCTCGTCGGCGCCGTCCACCGTCAGGTCGAGTTGCGGCAGCTCCTCGAGCGTGGCCAGAGCAATTCCCAGCTTGCGCGCCCGCGTGGCCGTCTCTTCCGATGTCGGAACACAGGTGACGCGCAATCCGGCCTGCACCTTGGCGCCGAGCAGATCGACGAAACGTGCCGCCGTCGACCCCGTGCCGAGACCCACCTTCATGCCTGTCTCGATCAGCGCGAGAGCACGCTCCGCCGCCTGTCTCTTCCACTCGTCTGCACTCATCGTCCCTGCCCGTCCCCTGCTGCCGATGCGCCTCGTCTTGCACGTCCCGTTGGCAAAATGAAGCCGTGGACGCTTTTTGGCCTCGCGTCCACGGCTTGCCGGCCGGCCTTGTCCGCCCCGGCGCGACCGGGTTCTCTCGGACGGCTAGACGCCGCCCATGAGCATGTACTTGATCTCGAGGTATTCCTCGACGCCGTGGTGCGACCCTTCGCGGCCAAGACCGCTCTGCTTCACGCCGCCGAAGGGAGCCACCTCGTTGGAGATGATCCCCTCGTTGATGCCGATGATGCCGTACTCGAGGCCCTCTCCCACGCGCCAGCAGCGCCCGATGTCGCGCGAATAGAAATAGGCGGCGAGGCCGAACTCCGTGTCGTTGGCGAGCTTGATCGCCTCTTCCTCGGTCTTGAAGCGGAACAGCGGCGCCACGGGCCCGAAGGTTTCCTCGCGCGCCACCTTCATCTCGGTCGTGACCCCGGTCAGCACGGTGGGCTCGAAGAAGTTGCCGCCGAGTTTGTGGCGCTTGCCGCCGATGACGACCTTGGCACCCTTCCCGGTCGCGTCCGCGATATGCTCCTCGACCTTCTCGACGGCCGCCATGTTGATGAGCGGCCCCGTCGAGACGCCCGATTCCGTGCCCGGCCCGACCTTGAGCTTCTTCACCTCGGCAGCGAGCAGCTCGGCAAATTTGTCGTAGACGCCGTCCTGCACGTAGATGCGGTTGGCGCACACGCAGGTCTGCCCGGCATTGCGATACTTGGAGGCCATCGCGCCCTGCACGGCCTTCGGCAGGTCGGCATCGTCAAAAACAATGAACGGCGCATTGCCGCCGAGCTCGAGCCCGAGCTTCTTGATGGTGGGCGCGCATTCCGACATCAGAACCCGCCCGATCTCGGTCGACCCGGTAAAGGTCAGCATGCGCACCGCATCGCTCGCGGTCAGCTCCGCGCCGATGACGCTGGCGCGCCCCGTGATGACATTGAGCACGCCCTTCGGAATACCGGCGCGCTCTCCGAGCTCGGCCAGTGCCAGCGCCGTCAGCGGCGTCTCGGATGCGGGCTTGACGATGATCGTGCAGCCGACGGCGAGAGCGGGGCCTGCCTTGCGCGTGATCATGGCAGCGGGGAAATTCCACGGCGTGATCGCCGCCACGACGCCGACCGGCTGCTTGATGCAGACGATGCGGGCATCGGCCTTCGGCGTCGGAATCGTCTCGCCGTAGATGCGCTTGGCCTCTTCGGAAAAGAATTCGATGAACGATGCGGCGTAGAGCACCTCGCCCTTGGCCTCGGCCAGCGGCTTGCCCTGTTCGCGCGTCATCAGCAGCGCCAGCTCGTCGGCGTGCTCGACCATGAGGTCGTACCAGCGCCGCAGGATTCGCGCGCGATCCTTGGCCAGCATCTTCGACCACGCCGGCAGGGCGCGCTCGGCGGCTGCGATGGCGAGGCGGGTCGCCTTCCCGTCCAGCATGGGAACCTTGGCGACGGTGCTGCCGGTCGCCGGATCGGTCACGGCAAGGCTCGGCTCGCCGACCCATTGGCCGTCGACATAACACTGCGTACGCAGCAGGCTGATCGTTTGCTTATCCATGGGATTTGCCTCCTTCGCGCCCGTCGGCGGGCTCGGATATGGCTCGTCATCCTGTCTAGGCCGCATTCCGGCGACAGGCAAGATGACAGCGCGCGCGAAGCCGACTAGGTTCGGCCCGTGACACTTCAACTTCCCGATGTCCGCGGCGCCACCATCGTTTTCGATCTCGACGGAACGCTGGTCGACACAGCCCCCGACCTGATCCGGACCGCCAATCACATCCTCGTGTCTGCGGGGGTCGAGGCCGTGCCGGATGCCATCCTGCACCCGATCATCAGCTACGGATCGCGGGCGATGATCGAGACCGGGCTCGCACATCGCGGCCGGCATCTTGCGTCGAGCGACATCGATGTACTGCATGCTGCCTTTCTCGTTCATTATGCTGAGACCATTGCGGACCTGAGCCGCCCGTTTCCGCACGTCCGCGAGCTGCTGGTCGCGCTGCGATCCGCAGGCGCGCGCCTCGCCGTCTGCACCAACAAACCCGCCGCGCTGACACTGCGCCTGCTCGACCTGCTCGACATGTCCCCGCTGTTCGACGGCACTGCGGGTCGCGATACGTTTCCCCATCACAAGCCAGACGCACGCCATCTGCTCGGGGCCATCGACCTGGCGGGCGGCAGCAGCGCGCGCGCCGTCATGGTCGGCGACAGCGAGATCGATGTCGCCACCGCCCGCGCCGCCAGCCTGCCTGTGATCGGCGTCACGTTCGGCTACACGCCGGAACCGGTTGCGACGTTCGCTCCCGACGCCGTCATCGAGGGTTACGGCGAGTTCCCGCAGGCGCTCGCCGGAGTGCTCAGGGCATAGCCACGCCGCGTCGCGCATCCGCCATATTCAGCGCCGATAGCACCTCGGGACCATCACCAGGGCCAGTCGCCGCCGGAGGCGAGATGCATCGTCACGCCACGCTGTTCTTTGCCGGCGGACTTGTTGCCGCCGCAGCCGCCGGGACCGCACCTGCCCAGGATGCGTTTGCGAGGGCCGATACCTGCCTCAAGGAGGCCTTGACCCTCGCCGAGCGGGCGGAAGGCCGCAATCTGAGCGAAGCACAGCTCGACCGCATCGAGGCCCTGCTGTCGCTGATGGAGGACCACTGCGACACGCAGCGGTTCGAGGAGGCCGACTCGGTCGCCCGCGAGTTGACGCGGCTTATTGATGAGCCGTGACGAACGCGCGGGGCTCCCCAGACCACTTTTCGGGTCGTCACAGGGAGCGGTTCGCTGTAGGACGGCGGCGGGCAGATTTCGCC
>JBFWWW010000149.1:0-9935 GCA_050245975.1 Hyphomicrobiaceae bacterium | reverse complement strand
AATCACTGGAACAACGATGATCGCAAGAATGGTCGACGCCCACCTCGGGATTGAAGCGTGTCCGACCTGGTCGCAGCCATGGCTTTGCGCTCAATGAGCGATCCGGATCCCACTTTCTCTGGTCCAGTTCAGACCCTTTCGGAGCGCCTCAACCAGAACTGCTTTTGCGTCACGCTCGACCGAGGGTCACTCTACGAGGCTCTGGAGCACGAGGCTGGCGATCCAGCGTTCTGCGAGACTTTCATCCGCCCGAAGGCCCACTTGTTCTCGAACGTGCCCGTGTTTCTCTCAGCCACAGAGGTGACCGGGATGCGGAAGGTGGTGGCCGCTGTCGAAACGACAGCCCGGCTGCCTGCTTACAAAGTTGCGGTTCTCTCCTGGGCACCTGAAATCTCGCAGCAGGACCACGGCCCGGTTGGTGCGATGATGGGCTACGACTTCCATCTTGGCGAAGACGGTCCCCGGCTAATCGAGATCAATACAAACGCCGGTGGGGCATTCCTCAATGCCCTTCTTGCAAGGGCTCAGCGCAAGTGCTGTGCCGAAATGGACATGCCGCAGAAGCCGCACACTTTCGAGGACGTGGCGGTTCAGATGTTCCAGGAAGAATGGATGCGCCAGCGGGGAACCGGCGCCGCACGTCGGATAGCAATCGTCGACGACAGTCCGGAGGAACAGTATCTCTACCCTGAGTTCGTGCTCGTGCGGCAAATGCTGGCCGCGCGCAATGTGGACGCGGTTATTGCGGACGCCAGCCAACTTCGTTATGAGGCGGGCCGGCTTAGTATCGAGGGGAAGCCAATCGACCTCGTGTACAACCGGGTCACCGACTTCGCGTTTGAGCAACCTGAGCACAAGGCGTTACGTGATGCCTATCGGGATAGTGCGGTGGTCGTGACGCCAAATCCGCACAACCACGCCCTTCTCGCCGACAAGCGCAACCTTTCACTCATCTCCGATCCGGCGATCCTCGATACCTGGGGCGTGGACCCAACACTTCTGGCTCAGCTCAAAGCCGTCCCACGCACTGTCCTTGTCACCCAAGAGAACGCCGCCGAACTGTGGAGGTCGCGAAAGGACCTGTTCTTCAAGCCGACGAGCGGACATGGCGGAAAGGCAGTGTACCGCGGCGACAAGGTGACGAAAGGCGTCTGGTCAGAAATAGAGCGGGGCGGCTACGTTGCCCAGACTCTGGTCCGGCCGAGCGAGCGCATGATCAGGATCGACGAGACGCCGCAGGCGCGCAAGATGGATGTTCGGCTGTATACCTACGACGGGCAGGTGCTTCTGGTGGCTGCGCGCCTCTACCAAGGCCAGACCACAAATTTCAGGACGCCAGGGGGCGGGTTCGCTCCGGTGTTTGTGGTGTAGAAGCCCAGCAATTCTCGCCATTGCAGGGCGGATGTGTCAGAGAACGTTGGATATGTGGGTCTTTCCCTCCTGCGGAGATTGCCTGCCGGGGCAGCGGCTCCTTGCGGATTAACGTGGAGGCGCCCGGCAAGCTGCGGTCCCTTCGCGACCGGGTGGGCAGGCCGCCCATCATCCGTTCGGCATACCGCAGTCCGGCGCACCACTGCGCTGTCAGCGCCGCGCCGCGCTCAAAGCATCTCGATGGCATAGCCTTCGATATCGCCATGGCCAACCACGACCCGGTCGCGTTCGAAGCTGCTGCCCGGGCGATCGGCTTCCGCGGGTTCGGACCTTACCCGCGCTCCGACTTCATACACATCGATCATGGTCCCGCGCGGATGTGGGGCGAGCGCTTCCCGGTTCGTGCGACTGCGTTCGCCGAGGAAACCCTACCCGCGCGCGAGGTGCTGGCCGAGAGCCGCACGATGAAAGGTGGTGGCGCCGCAGGCGTGGCAACGATGGGATGGGCGCTGCAGGCGTCGAGGTGGCGCGGAACGTCCTTGCCGAGACGCAGTCGGCGATCCTACCGCTCGTGCCCTATCTCGACACGCTGCGCTGGGTGTTCATCGCCGTCGCGCTCGCGGGCATCGCCATCACGATCTATGCCCGCCTTGATGACTGGAAACGAGGGCGGCGATGATCTCCCCTCTCCTCACCGGACTTGCGGCCGGCCCAGGGGTGCGGGCGGCCCTGCGCTACGGCGCCATTGCGGTCGCCGTCCTCCTGTTCCTGCTTGCACTCCGGCGCTCCGGCGAGAGTGCCGGTCGTCTTGCCGAACGCCTCCAAACCACAGAGAAGGTCAATGACGCGCAACGCCAGATGCTCGATGCGGCGGCTCGCCGCCCTCGCGATCGCGACGAGCTTGCTGACCGGTTGCGCAACGGGCATTTCTGAGCCGAGAGCCGTCACGGTCTGCCCGCCCGTGGTCGAGTATAGCCGCGAGCTCCAAACGCGCGCGGCCGAGGAACTCAGGATGCTTCCGGAGGGGTCGGCCATTGCCGAGATGCTCGCCGATTACAGCGTCATGCGGGATCAGGCGCGGGCGTGCTCGCCGCCCAGACCTTCGACAAGGACGTGGCCAAGCTCTCCTGCTGCGCCGGGTAAGGTCCTCAAGAAGGCGTGACACCTTGGAACTCGACAAGAATTCTGCGGCGGTCTATGAATACATGATGGTCAAGCTCGTACGGATACTCGTGTTCGCCTTGCTCACCGCATTCGCGGCGGGCTCGGTCGCGCACGCGGCGAGCACAACCACCATGTCGATCAAGATGGCGCTCGCCGATGGCGGCGCTATGGATATGGCCGACTGTCGGGGCTGCGGCTCCGACAGTGACGGCGACAAAGGCGGGCTCGACTGTGACATGGTTTGCGTCGCTCCGGTTCTGGCCAATCTTAGTCCGGAGGGCGGTGTCCCGGCGGTGACAGGTTTAACTCCGTCGGTCCGAGCCTTTTACAACCTTGTCGGACGGAGAAGTCCGCCCGAACCCTACCCTCCCCGAACGCTCATCTGATCGGACGCCGGTCGGGGTGCGCTCCGACCGCTGCG
This sequence comes from Hyphomicrobiaceae bacterium, assembly GCA_050245975.1. Classification (GTDB taxonomy): domain Bacteria; phylum Pseudomonadota; class Alphaproteobacteria; order Rhizobiales; family Hyphomicrobiaceae; genus JBFWWW01. The sequence continues at coordinate 6,979 of JBFWWW010000149.1, read as the reverse complement.
CCCTGCTGCGCGTCCCGGGCAATCGCGCGGGCAGTCGCTGCTCAATGCGTGTGCAGACAGTGTCTGCGCATCTGACGCACAGCGGAAATCTGATGAGAGCGAACCATGTCACCGATCACCTTGGCGCTATCGCGCCGAACTTTACTGAAGGCGTGCGCCGCCGGCGCTGCAAGCCTGGGCATGCCCAGCCTCACGTTGCCCGCACGTGCGGCCGGCGTCCGGGAGTTCTCCTTGCGGGCCGCACCGGGACGGGCGCGGCTTTTGCCGGAGCCACACGGTGAGACGCCCGCCTGGTGCTACAACGAGACCGTCCCCGGACCTGAAATCCGCGTTCGTCAGGGCGAGCGTCTCCGGATTACCGTCGAGAACGGGCTTGCCGAAGAAACCACAGTCCACTGGCACGGGCTCCGGGTCCCCAACGCCATGGATGGCGTGCCGCATCTCAACCAGCCGCCGATCGCGCCGGGCGGGACCTTCGTCTACGAGTTCGACGCGGTTGATGCGGGTACCTTCTGGTATCACCCGCATCAGCGCAGCTTCGAGCAGGTCGGCCGCGGCCTGTACGGGCCGCTGATCGTCGAAGAGCCCGATCCGCCAAGAGTCGATCGGGAACTCGTCTGGGTGCTCGACGACTGGCGGCTCACGAAGTCTGCCGAGATCTCCAACGATTTCGGCAACGGCCATGACATGAGCCACAATGGCCGGATCGGCAACACCGTCACCATCAACGGTCGCGTGCCGGACGCGCGTCCGGTGCGCAGCGGCGAGCGTATCCGGCTGCGGCTCATCAATGCCGCGAACGCGCGCATCTTCGGCCTCGACTTCCAAGGCCATACACCGAAGGTCATCGCGCTCGACGGCCAGCCGGTAACGCCGCACGCGCCAATGGGCGGCCTCGTCGTATTGGGACCGGCGATGCGGGCCGACATCATTCTCGACATGACGGGCGAGCCCGGCAGTCGGATCTCGGTCATCGACCGCTTCTATCGGGACCTCGAATACCGGCTGATCGACCTCGTCTACGGCGGGACGCCGTTTAGGGACACCATGCCTGACTGGCCCATCGTCCTGCCCGCCAATCCCTTGCGCGAACCAAATGTCGCTGCGGCGCTCCGCCACGAGGTGATCTTCAATGGCGGCATGATGGGCGGAATGGTGATGGCCGAGATGGGCGGCAGCATGGGCGAAGGAACATCAAGGGGAATGGGCGGCGGGATGATGCGCGGCATGATGGGCATGATGCACGGTCAGGGCATCTGGTTCGTCAACGGCAAGGCCGCCGAAGGCCATGTGCTAGACCCGATGCTGACGCTCGAACGCGATGGTTCGCATGTGATCGCCATGACCAATGCAACAGCGTGGCACCACCCGATCCATCTGCACGGCCACTCGTTTCGTGTGATTTCGTGCAACGGCGCGCCGACGCCGCACCGCGAATGGCAGGACACGGTACTGATGGCGCCTCGGGAGAAGGTCGAGATTGCCTTCGTCGCCGACAATCCCGGCGACTGGATGTTCCACTGCCACATCCTCGAACACCAGGCTGGCGGGATGATGGGCGTCATCCGCGTTGTCTGATCCGGAGATTCAAGGAGAACCACCATGCACAAGATCATCGTCGCTGCCCTCGCCGCCGTAATTCTCGGTGCAGGCGTCTATTTCACGAACGCATCTCTCGCGGTCGCCGAGGAAGTGACCCTATACAAGAACCCGCAATGCGGCTGCTGCGAAGCCTATGCCGACTATCTGCGCGACAACGGATTCACCGTGACCGTGACACCGACCCACGATCTCGTCGCCATGAGCCGCGAGGCCGGCATCCCGGACGACTTCCAGGGCTGCCACCTCGCCTTGATAGACGGCTATGTGGTGAGCGGCCATGTGCCCGCCACAACGGTCAACCGGCTGCTGAACGAGCGGCCCGACATCAAGGGCTTGACCTTGCCCGGCATGCCGATGGGCTCGCCCGGCATGAGCGGCACCAAGACCGAAGCCCTCACGATCTACACCGTGGGCGAAGACAAGCCCTCCGTCTACGCGATCGAATAAGGAGAGTTTCCTATGAACAATGCACCGACCGGCATGGGTATGGGCATGATGGACGGCATGGGCGGCATGATGATGTGGGGCATGGGCCTACTCTGGCTGCTCGTCATCGTCCTGCTCATCCTCGGAATCGCGGCGCTGGTGAAATACCTTTTCGGAGGTAGCCGCCGATGAAGCACGCCGGTCTCGGCGCCGCGATACTGCTCGGCGGAAGCGTCGTAGCCGGGCTGCTCTGGGTCGGACTTGGCCAGAGCGGCTCGGTCGTGCGGACTTCCGAACGGCTCGAACGCGGAGCGGAGATCTACGCCGCCAACTGCGCGTCCTGCCATGGCGCGGAGCTCGAAGGTCAGCCGGACTGGAAGCGCCGCCTGCCATCCGGGCGCTTGCCCGCGCCGCCCCATGACGCCTCCGGGCACACCTGGCATCACCCCGATGACGTACTGTTCCGCATCACCAAGGAAGGACCTGCCGCAGTCGTTGGCGGCGGCTACCAGAGCGACATGCCCGGTTTCGCCGATGTGCTGTCCGACGACGACATCCGCGCCGCCCTGGAGTTCATCAAGAGTACCTGGCCCGAGCGGGAGCGGCAGTACCAGGCCACGATGAGCCGCCGCGAAAAGGAGGCAAGCCGATGAATTCCTTGCCCGCGCTCGGGTTCGTGCTGGGGCTGGTGTTCTCGACCGCCGCGATGGCGGAAGGGCCGAATGCCATCCCGCAGCACGACACGCCGCTGCCGCTCCCCGCGATCTCGTTTGCAGACGAACACGGCAACCCCCTCACGCTCGACCGCTGGCGCGGCAAGCTCGTCCTTCTCAACGTCTGGGCCACATGGTGCGCCCCATGTCGCCATGAAATGCCGACACTGGACCGGCTTCAGGCAACGCTCGGCAGCGAACGCTTCGAGGTCGTGGCCCTGTCGATAGACCGTGCCGGCGGCGGTGTCGTCCGCCGGTTCTTCGATGAAATTGGCATCCGGCATCTGGGCATCTTCATCGACGAGACGATGAAGGCACCGCGCGACCTCAAAATATTCGGCCTCCCGGGGACATTGCTCATCGGACCGGACGGGCGGGAACTCGGCCGGCTGATCGGACCGGCCGAATGGGACACACCGGAGATGGTCGCCTTCTTCGAGGGCGTCATCGCCGGACACACAGCAAAGGAACCAAGACAATGATTGGTGAACAGAACGCCGCGGAAGTGTCCCGTCCGATCCCGTCATCGGCAAGGCCGCCCTGGATGACGAATCGGCGGATCGTCTTGCTTGCGGGCGCCGCCACCCTGGGCGCCGGGCTCGCCCTCAACTGGGGCTGGCTGACGGCCGCGGGCGTCGCGCCGATCCTGCTCAGCCTCGCCCCCTGCGCCGCCATGTGCGCGCTCGGCCTCTGCATGCGCGGCGGTGGGACAAAGTCATGCTCAACCCACGGCAAGGCGGGCGTCGAGCCCCTGTCACATAGCCGACAGGAATGACCGCGCTGACAGCCAGCGCTGAACTGGCGGATACTCCAGGGAGACGACATGCATTTCGCACGACTTACCACATTGCTGATCGCCACGCTTGCCTACGCCATGCCGGCTGCGGCGCATCATCCGGGCGCCGACCTCGACAAGGTCATGGGCAGCAAGGAACGGTTCTTTCAGGCCATCGACAGCCCGGCGCCGCCGTTCGAGTTGGCGTATGCTGATGGGAATGTGGTTCGCCTGTCGGACTTCGCCGACAGGATCGTCGTGCGCAATTTCATCTTCGCCGGCTGCACCGATGTCTGTCCGCTGCACTCCGCCCTCATTGCTGGCGTTCAGTCGAAGATCAACGTCACGCCGATGAAGGACATGGTCCAGTTCATCACGGTGACGACTGATCCCGAGGTCGACACGCCCGATGTCATGAGGAGCTATGGCGAGGTGCATGGCATCGACTCGCACAATTGGATGTTTCTCACCCGACGCCCCGGCGGTGCCAAGGACGCGACGCGAAGGCTCTCGGAGACCTATAGCGTCAAGTTCGAGCCGCTTGATGACGGCCAGCAGATACATGGCGTCGTCACGCATGTGATCGATCGCGGCGGGCGGTTCGCCGCTAAGTTCCACGGCCTGCGCTTCGCGCCCTTGAATCTGGTGCTTTAAATCAATGGACTCACCAACGCCCCCTCTCGCCCGTCGAGGCCGGCAGAGACAGGCTGGTGGGACAGCGTCAAGGGACTGTTCCAATGACGGCGGCATATTCAAGCGAAGAGCCTGTTCGCGCCGCAAGTTCCGTCGAATGGCTCTCGGCGCTGCGTAGATACATCGTTTTTGTCGCCGCCGCCAACCTCGTCTGGGAGTTCGCGCACATGCCGCTCTATACGCTGTGGGAAACGGGCTCTGCGGGGGAAATCATCTTCGCCGCCGTTCATTGCACCGGCGGCGATATCCTTATCGCGCTCAGCGTCGTCATGCTGTCCCTGTTCCTTTTCGGTAACGGAGCATGGCCCGCGAAACGCAGGGTTCCTGTCGTTGCGGGTGCGGTAGCCTTCGGGCCCACCTATACGGTTTTCAGCGAGTGGCTGAACATCGAAATACGGGAAGCCTGGGTCTATCGCGACCTGATGCCCGTGATCCCGGTTCTCGACTCCGGCCTCAGCCCGGTCCTGCAATGGATCATTGTCCCGCTCGCCGGTTTCAGTCTTGCACGGGCGCTCCCGACCACCCGTCGAAGGCGGGGGACCGTCGATGCTTGAGCTATCCGGGATCGGCCTGATCGCCGCGTTTCTCGCCGGCGCCGTGTCCTTTGTCTCGCCCTGTGTGCTGCCGTTGGTGCCCGGCTATGTCTCCTATGTCGCCGGGCATACGGCGGGTACGATGGATATCGAGCCGTCGGATCGTCGACGACAAGCAATTAGCATGGGCCTCTACTTCGTCGTCGGGTTCTCCACAATATTCATGGCTCTGGGCGCAAGCGCGACCGCCCTCGGCCAGATGCTGTTGAGCTACCGGTATGAGCTCAACTTCGTTGGCGGTGCAATCGTGATCCTGTTCGGTCTGTTCATGATCGGCATGGCAAAGATCACAATGATGCAACGAGAGTTCCGGTTCCACATGTCCGTCCCGGCTGGACGGCCGCTTTCAGCCTATGTCCTCGGCCTCGCCTTCGGCTTTGGCTGGACACCCTGCATCGGGCCCATCCTCGGTGCCATCCTGACGGCCAGCGCCGCATCCGCCACCGTCCCGGAAGGGGTCGCCCTGCTTGCCGTCTATTCTGCCGGGTTGGGTATCCCGTTCCTCCTTGCCGCCGCCTTTACAGATCATCTGACACGACGGCTACGCACCATTGGACAGATCGGCCGGCGGCTGCATCAAGTGGCGGGACTGGTCATGGTCGCGATGGGGATCGCCATGATGACAGGGCAGCTTTCGGCGCTGTCCTATTGGCTACTCGATGCTTTTCCAGCCCTCGGCCGCATCGGTTAGCAGCCGCGGTCAAATCGCGACACTTGACTCCGTACTATAGTACGGACCTTAAGATATCCTCGGAGTCAATGTGATGAAGCAGTTCACTATCAGTCGTGCCGCGAAAGCGGCGGGCGTCAATGTCGAGACCATTCGGTTCTACGAGCGAAAGGGGCTAATCGCCCAGCCTCCCAAGCCTGTGGGCGGTGGCCTGCGTGAATACGACGACGACACGGTTGCCCGCATCCGTTTCGTCCGACAGGCGCAGGAGATCGGATTTTCGCTGCGCGAGATTGTCGAGCTTCTGTCGCTGCGCGCCGACCCCGACGCCGACTGCGCCGACGTGCGCGGCGGCGCGATCGAGAAACGAACCGAGGTGCAGGCCAAGCTCGAACAGCTTTCGCGCATGCGCGATGCGCTCGACGAACTGATCGCGAGTTGTCCGGGTGGCGGCGACGTGAAGGCCTGCACAATCATCGATGCTATGCAGCGCGAGGCAAGGCCCGCCGACATCCTTTCCCCCACGCCGACAACCGCTTTAAAGAGAGGTACGCGAGAGATGAAAACGACGATACTTACCATCGAGGGCATGCACTGCGATGGCTGCGCCCACACCATCGAGGCGCTGTTGTCCCGCGTCCCCGGCGTGCGCAAGGCCGAGGCCTCCTATGACGAACGCCAGGCGCGCGTTATGCACGATCAGAATAAGGCCAAGGCGGCCGATCTTATGGCGGCGGTTGCCAAGGGCGGCTTCACGGCCAAAGCCGCCGACCAATGATGGAGTCGAGCTTCATGGGTCTTGTCGCGATCCCGGCCGGCCTTGGTCTAATCGGGTTCGTCGAACCCTGCTCGATCGGATCGAGCCTCGTCTTCGTGAAGTATCTCGAAGGCAAGAGCGCGGCGGCCAAGCTCGTCGAAACTACCTTGTTTGCAGTGACACGCGCGGCCTTCATCGGATTGCTCGGCGTCCTCGCCGTGGTCATCGGTTCCGTCTTCCTCGATTTGCAGCGAAGCGCCTGGCTGCTGCTTGGAGCAATCTTTGTCGCGCTGGGTTTCCTGCTCGCGACCGGGCGCGCCCGCGCTCTTATGGTCACGGTCGGGCCGAGCCTAAAACGGTTGAACGGTCTCAAGGGCTCGGCCGGGCTCGGACTCCTGTTCGGGCTCAACATTCCGGCCTGCGCGGCGCCGTTGCTGTTCGCGCTCCTGGCCGGGGCGGCTGCCTCCGGCAACGCGACGGCCCTGAGCGGGTTCGTAGCGCTCGCTGTCTTCGGGTTTGCCCTGTCGCTTCCACTGGTGGCGGTGGTGCTCATTCCGGGCGCGCGCGGGCTCCTTGACCGCTTCGCCGCGCTCTCGGGCCGCTATCCGGTCATCGCCGGCCTAGTCCTCGTCGCGCTCGGCGCGTGGTCGGTCGGGTTTGGCCTGTTCGCCATCATCGATCCGGGGGCGGCGGCCGCCACATGACAGGACGCAAGCCATGACGTCAGCGGCAATCGCTCAGGACTCGACG
>JBFWWW010000148.1:0-10156 GCA_050245975.1 Hyphomicrobiaceae bacterium | reverse complement strand
GCTTCTGCTTCTCCTCCTCGGCCTTCTTGGCGTCCTGGTCGTTGGGCTGCTCCTTGGTCGGCTCGACGAGGATCGGCGCCGGGACGTCGGGCGCGGCCTGCGGCAGGGCCGGCATCGGATCGAGTAGCACCACCTGCTTGGGCGGCTCCGGCTTGGGCGGCTCGGGCTCGGGTTCGGACGGCGTGTTCGCCTGCTGGTCCTCGGGGGCGTTGCCCTCGGGCGCCGCGGTGGCGACCGACTGTGCCGCCGCTTCCTTGGCCGGCGTGGTGATCGCCTCCAGCACGTTGCTCGCCACCAGCTCGACGCTGATGGCGTCCGTCTGCTGGGCGATGGCGCCGGGGTCCTCCTCGGGCGCCCACCACATCGCATGCGCGACGAGCGTGCCGAAGTGCAGCACCAGCGACGAGACGAGCCACAGCGCCACGCGCGACGACCGCGCGCCGAGCCGTGCCGTCGACGCCAGCCCCGAGAGATCGTTCTGCAGCACCGGCGGCGGCGGTGCGTCGGGCGCGCGCGGTGCGGCCAGCGCCTTGGGATCGCGTTCGAGCACCATCGGCGGCTCCGTCGCGGCGCGCGGCTGTCTGCCGCCCGCCACGACGGGTTCAATCTCGATCTGCCAGTTCGCCCGCTGCATCGGCGTGTCTGCCGTTGGCTCCGCGTCTTGTGCCGGCTTGGCTCCGCCTAGCTCGCCAGCCGCGCACCCGTCTTGCCCGCGGCGTAGGAGCTCCGCAGGGCATCGAACTGCGCCACCTGGGCGGGGATCAGCTCCCGCTTCGCGTCGCGCCGCACGAACACCTTGAACATCGCCTCGCCGGCCGCGTTGAAGAACTGCAGCGACCGCGACGCCCGGCCCATGAAGGGCCGGCTGACGAACACGATATGCCGGCAGTTCTCGGCCTTGATGTGGCCGCCGATGGGGCTGTCGCCGTGCAGGTTGAAGTAGCCGCGCCCTTCCGTACCCGGCGGGATCGAGCCGGCGCACTCCAGCACGATGTCGGGCGTGTGCACGATCATCAGCACCTCGCCCCAGCCGGTCAGCGCCGTCATGATCTCGGAGAACTTCGCGCCGTCGACCACGGTGCGGTGCTCCTCCGGCAGCGCCGCGACGACATCATAGGTGCTCACGCCGTATTCGCGCGCGATCTGCTCCAGGATGCCGTCGGCGTTGCCCGCGAGCCGCTGCTTCAGCGGCACGCGCTCGGTCGGCTTGTCAGCCGTTGTCATGCCCGCTCTCCGTGCTCACTCGGCCGCATGCAGGACGCTGGCGCCGTCCGCCTTGACCTCCTGCAGCACGTGGAAGCCCTCGAACTCGGGGTGGCCCAGCGTCAGCGGCTTGCCCGTGCCGGCGCCGGCATGCGCCTTGCGGAAGGCTTCCGACTTCGTCCAGTTGTCGAAGTCGGCGAAGCTGCGCCACACCGTGTGCGAGGAATAGAGCCAGTGGTCCTCGCGCTCCGGACCCTTGAGCAGGTGGAACACCATGAAGCCCGGCAGCGTGTGCAGGTAGGATTCCCGCTTCAGCCACACCTGCTCGAAATCCGTCATGCAGTCCTTCTTCACCTTGAACCGGTTCATGGCGATGTACATGCGACCTCTCCTTCTTGAACGTCAGAACGCGCGCGACCGGCCACGGACGATCGGGGTGTCCGCGGCCGGCTTGGCGCGCATCATGCAGCACTCATCATGCAGACTGGCGCATTCGCGGCCAATCCCTATTTTCATTGGGCTCCAAGCCGCATCGTCATCGTCAGCCGGGCATTGAAGCCGGGGCTGTAGGACTGATCCCGATACTGGATGTACGCCTTATCCAGCAGGTTATCGAGATTGAGGTTCAGCGTCACTTTGTCGTTGACGACATACTGCGCGAACAGGTCCACCGTCGCGAAGCCGTCAGTGGGCGCCGTCCCTGATGGGACATCGTCCTTTGCATCGACCAGGTGCAGACGGGCGCCGGCCGAAAGCTTCTGTTCGAAGGCGCGGAAGCCGGCCGTGAGCGTGATCTGGTCGGCAGGAATGGTCAGCAGCGGCGCGCCCGTGTCGGCGTTCTTGCCGCGGATGTGCGTGCCGCCGACGCCGAAGAACCAGGTCCGCGCATCGTACATGGCTTCGATCTCGACGCCGTCGATCTTGGCCTTGGCGATGTTCTGGTACTGGAAGGTGTCGTCCAGGAAGACGTTGGAGTTGAAACCGTTGAATGTACCGTCATCGCCGTTGGGATCGGTCGAGATGGCGTCGATATAGTCATCGACCTTGTTCTGGTAGACCACCAGCTTGGCGCGGAACGCGTCGCCCGTCGTGATGACGTTGTTGTACTTGAGATTGAGTCCCGCCTCGAGGTTGTGCGCGGTTTCCGGCCGCAGGTTCGGGTTGGGCAGGAGCTGGAAGGGTGCAGGCGGCGGATGAGAGCCGTCGATCAGCGTTTCCGTGACCGCTGGAGCACGATAGCCCTCGGCATACGTCGCGAACACCGTTGCGCCCTTGAAGATGCTGTATGCCGCCGTGAGTTTGGGCGAGATACGGTCACCCTCCAGATGGGTGGTGCCGCCCTTCAGCTCGTAGCTGTCGTAACGGGCCGCCGCGATGATATCGAGCGTATCGAAGAACGTGAACCGGCTCTGCAGGAATCCGCCGTACACGTTGCGCTGTCCGCTCGGTGTCAGCTCGTCGCCGTTGCCGCCGGGATCGAAGTTCTTGACGCGATCCTGGAAACCGTCTCCGCCGTAGGTCAGGGCGATCTTCGTTGCCCCGAAATTGAAGCGCGACGTGTTGTTGATGTCGAAGCCGTCCGTCTCGACGTTGAAGCTGCGCCGCGTGCCCGCCGCCGAGCCGTTCAGGCGCAACTGATCAAGTCCCGTCTCGACGTGATAGACCTTGCCGCTGAAGTTGATGAGCGGTGTGTCCGGCCGCGAGAACGTGTAGCCCAGGGTGAACTGGCGGTTGTTTACATCGGTATCGAGCCGCGTTCCGGTGGCATTCGAATTCACCGAGTCGACAAAGTTCGACCTGTAATCGAGCGCTGTGACCGTGATCTGGCTGCCCGCCGCCGGGCGCCAGCGCGCCTTGCCGAGCACCGAGTAGGTATCGTCCGCTGAGTTCGGAACCGGGCGGCCCGCGCCGTCCTTGTAATCGTCGTTCCAGCGCCCCGTGCCCTGCATCAGGACGTCGAAGTTGCCGACCTTGAGGGCGCCGGTGCCGCTCTCCATCCAGCCGGGACCGTTCGACGAGTAGCGCGTGCGCGACTGGATCGCCATGCGCTCGCCGGGGCGCAGGATGTCGTCGGCATCGATCAGCTCGAAGGCCGCCACGCCGCCGATCGCACCCGAGCCGTAGATCGTCGCCGTCGGTCCGCGCGTGATGTCGACGCGCTTCAGCATCTCCGGCTCCATGTAGAAGGTGCCGTTGGCGCCGTGGTCGCTCTTCTGGAAGTTCTGCCGCGCGCCATCGATCAGGACGTTGACGCGCCCGAAGTCCTGCAGGCCGCGGATGTTGATCGCCTGTGCGGTGTCCTTCGACTGGTTCTGCGTCGTCACGCCGGGCAACGTGCGAAGAACTTCGGACACGCTGTCGGGCTGGAACTGCTCGTCGAGCTGCTCTTTGTTGACGGCGCTCGATCCGGCCAGCGCATCGATGGCGGTTTCCATCGTCTTCGAGAACGTGACGACGATGCCGTCGAGCTGGATGCCCTGCGCCGATGCGCTGCTGCACGACATCATGAGAGCCGCGCTCAGCGCTCCCAGCGTCCCCAGAACCTTCTGCTTGTTGCTCATGTATCCCCAGCCCCATCTGCCGTCGGCGCATCGCCGCAACGGCGCTTTCCCTGTTGCATGGATTTGGCTGGCTGGCCCGTGTTCTGATCGCGTGTCCGGATCGCGAGGCACGGGCGGGCTGGCAACAGCGGCCGAGCTCTCTCCAACTCGTACGCGCTGATCCATTTCGTGACTTGTCAAAGATATGAAAGTCTACTAACCCAGTCAACAAATGCGCGGCGCGTTTTGCTGCGACGCGACCAGTGTGGCTCCGGCATCACGACAATAAGAATCCTTCTAAAATCTGGACATTGCCGCCACCTTCACAGCCGAGCCGATGACCGTACCGAACACACCCCCCGCTCCACCCGACGACACTCCCCAGGCGATCCGCACCGATGCTCCGCGCGTGCCGCGCGTGCGCGTCGAAACGCTGCTCGCGGGCGGCCGTGAGGCTATTCTGGAGCACGGCGGTCAGGACTACCGGCTGCGCATCACCGCCAATGGAAAGCTGATCCTGACGAAGTGAGGACAAAGATGCCGCGAGGCTTCGGATACCGTCTGCCCGGGCTGCTGCCCGCCGTTCTCGTGCTCGCGCTCGCGGCGCCGCCCGCGTTCGCGGACGTGACGGTGGTCGATGCCGGCGGCCGCAGCGTTGCCGTCAAGGACGACAAGCACATTGCGTCTCTCGGCGGCGACGTGACGGAGATCCTCTACGCCCTCGGCCTCAAGGATCGCATCGTCGCCATCGACACGACGAGCCTCTATCCGCCCGAGGCGCTGAAGGAGAAGAAGAACGTCGGCTACATGCGCGCGCTCTCGACCGAGGGCGTGCTCTCCACCGGCGCCTCGCTCATCGTCGCCAGCGTGCGCTGCGGACCGCCCGAGGTGGTCAAGGCGCTCAAGGCCGCCTCCGTCCCCTACGTCGAGATCGCCGACACGTTCGACGCCAAGGGCATCGGCGAGAAGATCCGCCTCATCGCCCGCACGACCGGCGTCGAGGCTGCCGGCGAGCGTCTTGCCGCCAAGGTCGAGCAGGACTTCGCCGATCTCGCCAAGGCGCGCACCGCCGTCACCAGGCCGGCGCGCATGCTGTTCGTCATCTCCAACCTCAACGGCCGCGTCGTCGTGGGCGGCAAGGGGACCGCCGCGGATGCCATCATCCGTCTTGTCGGCGGCGAGAATGCCGCCGGCGACGTGAACGGCTTCAAGCCGCTGGTGGACGAGGCCGTTCTCGAGCTCGCGCCGGATGCGATCCTCGTCATGCAGCAGAACGCGAGCGATCCCGTCGCCCCGCTCGCCGCGCTGCCCGGCGTGAAGATGACGCCGGCCGCGAAGACCAACCGCATTTTTGCCGTCGATGGCGCGGCCACGCTGAATTTCGGCCCGCGCGCGCCGCGTGAGGCAAAGGCGCTGATGGCCAGGGTCTATCCGGCCGCGGCAGGCGGCAAATGAGCGTGAGCGCCGACGCCATGGCTGAGCTGCCGGCCGCCTCGCGCCGGCGCGTGCCGGCGTCGGTCCTGCTCCCGCTCGCCGCGTTCGGCCTCCTCGCCGTCGGCACGCTGTCGCTCGCCATCGGCCCCACCGGCATCTCGCTGGCGTCCCTGCCGCACGCGCTCGGCGCGCTGATCTTCGGCAGCGACGACGCCCAGGCGCTGCGCGACCGTCTCGTGCTGCTCGACCTGCGTCTGCCGCGCACGCTGCTCGGCGCCTTCGTCGGCGCCGCGCTCGCCGTCGGCGGCGCGATCCTGCAAGGGCTGTTCCGCAACCCGCTCGCCGACCCGGCGCTCGTCGGCGTCTCGTCGGGCGCCGCCCTGGGTGCCGCCGCCACCATCGCCTTCGGCAATCACTACGCCGCCCCCTTCATGCAGGCGGCCGGCGTCTACGCCGTCTCGGTCGCCGCCTTTGCCGGCGGCATCGCCACCACGCTCGTCCTCGTCGCGCTCGCCGGACGCAGCGGCCGCCTCGCCATCGGCACGCTGCTGCTGACCGGCATCGCCATGGGCGCCATTGCCGATTCGCTGCGCGGCTTCATCGCCTTTGCCAGCGACGACCGCGAGCTGCGCGACCTGACGCTCTGGTCGCTCGGCTCGCTCACCGGCGCCAGCTGGCCCAAGGTCCTGGCGGTGACGCCGTTCGCCATCGTCCTGCTGCTGGCGCTGCCGCGCCTCGTGCGCGCGCTCAACGGCTTCCTGCTCGGCGAGGCGGAGGCCTTCCATCTGGGCGTCAACGTCGAGAGCACCAAGCGGCTCGCCGTTCTCGTGTCGGCCGCCGCCGTCGGCGCGGCCGTCGCCTCCGCCGGCATCGTCGCCTTCGTCGGGCTCATCGTGCCGCACATCATCCGCCTCGTCGCCGGCCCCGACCACCGCGTCGTCCTGCCGGCCGCCGCCCTGCTCGGCGGCCTGCTGGTTCTGACCGCCGACATCATCGCCCGCATGGCCGTCCGGCCCGCCGAGCTGCCGCTGGGCGTCGTCATGGCCGCCATCGGCGCGCCCGTCTTCCTTCACCTCGTTCTGAGGCGCGGCCTCGGCAGCATGGATTAGCCGGATGCTCGAAGCGCACGAGGTCAGCTACGAGGTGCGCGGCCGGCGCCTGCTGGACCGCGTCGGCCTCGCCGTTGTCCCGGCGCGCATCACGGTCGTCGTCGGCCCCAACGGCGCCGGCAAGTCGACGCTGCTGCGCGTGCTGTCGCGCGAGCTCGCCCCGACCGAGGGCCGCGTCACGCTCGACGGCGCCGACATCGCCACCGCCGGCGCCGCCGCGCTCTCCGCGCGCCGGGCCGTCGTGCCGCAGGCGACATCGCTGACGTTTCCATTCACGGTTCTCGAGGTCGTCATGCTCGGCGCGACGGTGCCGGGCTTTCATCTCGACGACACGCGCGCCCGCACCGAGGCGCACCGCGCGCTCGCCCGCGTCGGGCTGGCGACCTTCGCGACCCGCCTTTACACGGAGCTGTCGGGCGGCGAGCGCCAGCGCGTCCACATCGCGCGCGCGCTCTGCCAGCTTGCCGCCGCCCGCCGGCCCGCCGACGTTCCCGGCATCCTGCTCCTCGACGAGCCCACCGCGAGCCTCGACGTCGCCCATCAGCTCATCGCGCTGCGCGAGCTGCGCCAGCTCGCCTCCGACGGCCATGCCGTGTTCCTCATCCTGCACGACCTGAACCTCGCCGCAGCGCACGCCGACCATCTGGTTCTCATGAGCCAGGGGCGGATCGCCGCAGCCGGCACGCCCGGCGAGCTGTTCGACGACGATCTGCTGTCGCGCGTGTTCGGCTGCCCCATCAGGGCCAACCGCACGCCGGCGCCCGACATCCCGTTCGTTCTGCCCCATGCCCACGCCGCTCCGGCCAATCCCCCGTAATCGACCGTATACGAGGCGTTTTCCGCCTCGCGCTTCCCGTTCCGTGCGCCTTCGACTAGATTTGCAGCCGGGCTCGCGCCCGAGAACCCGAGAGAGCCGATGCGCCTGACCAAACAGACCAGCCACGCGATCCGCATCCTGATCGACTGCGCGCGTGCCGGCGGCCAGCTCGTGAAGGTCGCCGAGATCGCCGAGCGTCTCGACCTCACGCCGCAGAACGCGTTCAAGATCGTCAACATCCTCGCCCGCTCCGGTTTCCTCACCGCCGTGCGCGGACGCAACGGCGGCGTGCGTCTCGCGCAGTCGCCCGAGCGCATCTGCATCGGCGACGTCGTCCGCGCGACGGAAGTGACGCACGTCGAGGTGTCGGAGATGCAGCCCACCGCGCGCAGCGCCGGCGGCATCAACCGCATTCTCGACAACGCGCTCGAAGCCTTCATCGGCGTTCTCGACCAGCACACGCTGTCCGACCTCGCCGGCAATCGCGGCGCGGCGGCCCGCACGCTGCAGTCGCACACGTCGCGTGCGACATCTGCCCGCAGCCGCACCCCGCAGCGCCGGACCGCGACGCGCCCGCTCGCGAGCCGCTGACAGGTCGCGGACGCGCGCATCGCGCGTCCGCTCGGGCCTTTCGCGACACCACCACGGCGCGTGCGCAGATTGGAATGCTTCCAGGTTAGATTTAGACCATTTCTAACCTTGCGCCGGCGACCGCTTCTTTCTTGACAGTCACGCGCGACTTTGGATTTTTTGTCTCGGCGACACCCGTTTCTCTTTCGCTGCTTCCGATGTCGGGGCCTTGAACCCCAATGATTGGAGACGACATGCCGACGACCCTGCCCCGCGCGTCCGCAGCGGAGGCCTGCAACCGCTCCGGCGCTTGCGCCAACCTTTGCGGCGTCTGCGCCCCATGGCGCGGAGGCAGCGAGCGGTGAGCCTGAAGCGTCCCCCATCGCCGTCGACTGGCGCCGCGGCAGGCGGCCGCGGCAAGTCCATGCTCATCGCGGAGCCGGACCGGCTCGTCGGCATCGGCTTCCGGTGCTGGCTCGCCGGCTATCGCAAGGGCGACATCTCCTGCTGGGAGCAGGCCTGGTCCGACTACACCGCCGTTTTGGGGCCGAGTGCGGCCCGCGTCGCGCTCAGCGAGCTGTCGATCTGGGTCCGCGCCGTCCGCGATGCGACGGCGCGCGAGATCCGCGTCCTGCCCGAAAGGTGCCCGCACTTCTGCCGCGACGAATGCGTCGCCATCGCCATGGTCGCGGCGAGCCAGCACAACGCCTGCCCGGCTCTGCGCGCCTGCACGTTCGCGCTGCTCGGCACCTCCATGATCGACGAGGTCGTCCAGGGTGCGGAGACATTCGCCGCCACCATGCGCGAGTTCGGCCAGATCCTTTCGCCGAACTCCATTTTCAACGTCGCGAGTCTCCCGCATCTGCCGGGTGCCGCTCAGCACGCCGTGATGCACTGAGGCCCGCATGATCGTCTGCCACTGCAACCGCATCAGCCACAGCGACATCGAGGACGGTGTCGATCGACTGCTCGATCGCGATCCCCTGCGCCTGCTGACGCCCGTGCTGGTCTACCGTTCGCTCGGCAAGCGTCCCCGTTGCGGGGCCTGCCTGCCGCTGGCCGCCAACCTCGTTCAGGCGCGTGCCGAGTGCCGGGCCTGTTGCTGCCACGCCTGCCCGCTCGCCCAGGGCGCCGACGAGGCCCGGGCGCCTGCCGCCGCCGCTGCGGCCCCGGCCGGCGGTTTCGACAGCGGCGTGGAAGTCGCGCCGCTCGGCGCCGCCGCGGCACCGAACCGCTAGTCTTTTCAACATGTTGCCGGATTTTTTGCCGCCCCCCGGGCGGTTTTTTCGTGTCGAACGGCACGCAAAGTCTTGCCATCCGGCGCGGGGCGGAGGAGAACCTACTTTAGAGTCGCTCTAAAGTATGCTACGGGGCGGCCTTGCTTACGGGCAGCATCATGGGCGGCATGGAGTGAAGAAGATGAAGGGCAACAAGGACGTCATCGACATCCTCAACGAGGCGCTGAAGCACGAGCTGACGGCCGTCAACCAGTACTGGCTGCACTACCGGCTGCTCAACGACTGGGGCTTCACCAAGCTCGCCGCCAAGGAGCGCGCGGAAAGCATCGAGGAGATGCAGCACGCCGACAAGCTCGTGGACCGGCTCGTGTTCCTCGAGGGCCACCCGAACATGCAGCATCTCAACCCGCTGATGATCGGCCAGAACGTCAAGGAGATCCTCGAGTGCGATCTCAAGGCCGAGTACAGCGCCCGCGATCTCTACATCAAGGCCCGCGGCATCTGTCACCAGGCCGCCGACTTCGTCTCGATGGAGCTGTTCGAGGAGCTGCTGGCCGACGAGGAGGGCCACATCGACTTCATCGAGACGCAGCTCGACCTGCTGGGCTCGATCGGCGAGCAGAACTACGGCCAGCTGCAGGCCGCCGCCGCCGACAAGGAAGGCAAGGACTGAGCCGGGCTCAGTCCTCGCACCACAGCCGCATCAGGTTGGCGGCGCACTTCGACAGCAGGTCGAAGTCCGCACTGGCGCCGTGGCGGTCGTAGAGCCGCCGCCGCGCCGTCTCCAGATCGAACAGGATCTCGCGCCGGTGCGCGTCGCGGACGAGGCTGCGCACCCAGCCGACCGCCGCGAGCCGCGTTCCGCGCGTCACGGGCGCGACGCGGTGCAGCGCGGTCGACGGATAGGCGATCAGGCTGCCCGCCGGCAGCTTGACCGCTTCCTCGCCCGCCGCGCTGTCGATGACGAGCTCGCCGCCGTCGTAGCTGTCGGGTTCCGCCAGGAACAGCGTGAACGACACGTCGGTCCGGACCCCGTCGATCATCGCATCATCGACGTGCGCGCCGTAGGCATGGCCCGCCGTGTAACGCGAGAACATGGGCCCGAGAATGATCTTCGGCCGCGTCGCCAGCGCGAAGAGCGCGTGCGCGTGAAGCCGCGCCTCGATCGTCTCGCGCAGGGAATCGACGGCCATATCGCCTTCGGCCTGCTCGTTGTCCTTGACGCGCCGGGCGGCCCATCCCGCC
>JBFWWW010000147.1:0-10158 GCA_050245975.1 Hyphomicrobiaceae bacterium | reverse complement strand
CGTGTTCGACGATGCCGACCTCGATCGTGCCCGCGACGCCGTGTTGTTCATGATCTACAGCCTTAACGGCCAGCGCTGCACGTCGTCGAGCCGCGCGCTCGTAAATCGCTCGATTTACGCCAGCTTTGTCGCGGACCTGAACGAGCGCATCGACAAGATCAGGGTTGGACATCCTCTCGATCCGGCAACCGAGATCGGCCCGCTGATTCATCCGCACCATGTGGAGAAGGTCCTGAGCTTTACCGAGCATGCCCGGGCCGAAGGTGCCGAGATCGCCACCGGCGGCACGCGCGCGCGCAACGGTCAGGGCAATTTTGTCGCTCCGACGCTTTTCATCCACGCCAAGACCACGATGCGCATCGCCCAGGAGGAGATCTTCGGGCCGGTTCTGACCGTGATCCCCTTCGAGGACGAGGAGGACGCGCTGCGTATCGCCAACGACGTCCGCTATGGGCTCGCCGCCTATATCTGGACCGGAGATGTGGGGCGCGCGCACCGCGTGGCGCAGGGCGTCGAAGTCGGCATGGTCTGGGTGAACTCGGAAAACGTGCGCCATCTGCCGACGCCATTCGGCGGCACCAAGGCCAGCGGCATCGGCCGGGATGGCGGCGACTACGCCTTCGAGATCTATATGGAGCAGAAAAATATCGCCATCGGGCTTGACCGGCACCGTGTCCCGAAGATCGGGACGTGAACACCAGGCGGAGACGACGGCCGCTCAGGGACGCCTCTACCGGCCTGCAGGACCCTGCGGATCGTTGTGCGCGACCGTTCGGCTATACTCCACCGCAAGGTGATCGATCAGGCCGCGCACCGAGGGCAACAGGCCGCGGCGCGAGCCGAACACCGCGTGAACGAGCCCGCCCCGTGGCGTCCAGCCGGGCGTAACATCGACCAGCCGTCCCGCCGTGATGTGAGTATCCGCCACCATGCTCGGCAGCTTGACGACGCCAACGCCCTCCAGCGCCGCATGGAGAAGCTGCGCCATGTCGTCCGTGACGAGGCGCGGCGTGTGCGCGACGCGGACGGATGCGCCATCCGCTCCATAAAGCTCCCAGACATGGCTCTGCAGCATCGGCGCAACATCGAGACTCGGCAACGAGCCGAGGTCTGCCGGCACAAGCGGCAGCGCGCGCCCCTTGACGAGCCCGGGGCTCGCCACCATCCGCTGCGGGCTTTCGCCCAGCGTGCGCATCACAAGGCCGGACTGTTCGATCGGCGGAACGCGCACGCGTAGCGCCACGTCGATCCCCTCGCCGATCACGTCGACGCGGCGCGAGGTCGACTCGAGGTCCACCACCACGCGCGGGTTGGCTGCCATGTAGCGCGCGATCATCGGGCCGACCTCGAAGCACACGAGCGCGGGCGGAGCGCTGATACGGATGAGGCCTTGCGGTCCGGAGCGGGACCTGTCGATTGCTTCCTGAGCCGCCTCGGCCTCGACGAGCATCGCGACGCAATGGCGATAGTAGTCCTGGCCGATCTCCGTCACCGCCAGCTTGCGGGTCGACCGCTGCAGCAACCGCACGCCCAGGCGGTCCTCCAGCGCGAGGATGCGTCGGCTCAATTTCGATTTGGGGATGCCGAGCGCCCGGCTCGCGGCGGCATAGCCGCCATGGTCCACGACCTGAGCGAAATAGTAGAGATCGTTGAGGTCCTGCATCGATGCATTGTCCCAAATTTGGGACAGAGCGGTCAAGTTTTGCCGTCTGGCGGGATGATCGTCTCACCCTATTTCAGTTCCAGAACGGCCGCTCCGGCCGAGAAAGGAACGCAGCCATGAGACAGATCCTTGGTGTCCACAGTGCTCCGCGCCCGCATTGGGTCGGGGACGGGTTTCCGGTCCGCACGATGCTGTCGCATCACGACCAGGGCCAGCATATCAGCCCCTTCATCATGCTCGACTATGCCGGCCCAGCCCGGTTCGAACCGACAACTCGTCGGCGCGGCGTCGGTGTCCATCCGCACAAGGGCTTCGAGACGGTCACGATCGTCTACGAGGGCGAGGTCGAGCATCGCGACTCGACGGGAGCCGGCGGACTGATCGGCCCCGGCGATGTGCAATGGATGACGGCGGCCTCGGGTATCCTGCACGAGGAGTACCACTCGCCGGCATTCGCAGCGAAGGGCGGCGACTTCGAGATGGTCCAGCTCTGGGTCAATCTGCCTGCAAAATACAAGTCGGCCAAGCCCGGCTACCAGACGCTGCTCAATGCCGACATCCCGGCGGTCGAACTGCCGGATGGCGCCGGCAAGGTGCGCGTCATTGCGGGCAGCTTCGACGATACGCAGGGACCGGCGCGGACGTTCACGCCCGTCAACATCTGGGACGTGCGGCTCGTTCGCGACAAGACGGTGACGTTCGATGCGCCGGAGGGCCATACGGTGACTTTGCTGGTCCTGTCCGGGACGGTCGAAGTGAATGGCCAGGAGATTGTGCGCGGCGGGCAGACAGTCCTGCTCGGGCGCACGGGCGGCAGCGTTGCCATCGAAGCCAACGGCGAGGCCAAGCTTCTGGTCCTCACCGGCGCGCCGATCGATGAGCCGGTTGTTGCTCACGGACCGTTCGTCATGAACACCGTCGGCGAGATCAAGCAGGCCATGCTTGATTTCCAGAATGGAAAATTCGGCCGCATCGCCGAAACGGAGAACGCCTGAAGCAGGCGGCTCCGGCCCTCGGGCCGGGGCCGCCGGCATCCGGACGGGCCACTACCGCGCGCCTGCCGCGAGGAGACGCTTTTCGATCTCGCGATAGCCCCGGCTGCGGGCATGCGCGAGCGGCGTCATCCCATCCCTGTCGGCCAGATTGACATTGGCCTTTGCCGCGATCAGCAGGTCGACGATCTGCTGATGGGCCGGCCCGCCGTCGCTGAGGATGATGGCCTCCAGCAGCGCGGTCCAACCGAGCTTGTTGACGTGATCGACGTTGACACCCGCGGCGATCAGGGTCCGGACCGTCTCCACATGGCCGCGCTCCGCTGCCGGGATCAATGCCGTCCCGCCGTACCGGTTGGTGCTCTTCAGATCGGCGCCATGGGCGAGCGCCATCCTGAGGATTTCGAGATGGCCGCGCGCGCCGGCGTACAAATAGGGGCTGTCGTTGATATCGTCCTTGGCGTTGACATCGGCGCCGGCATCGATCAGCGCACGCGCCGCATTGATCCTGTTGCCATGCGCGGCGACCAGAAGAGCGGTGCGCCCGCCGCTGTCGCGCGCGTCGATACGGGCGTCTTTCGCCAACAGAGCGCGGATCGCCTCTGCGTCATCCTTTGCTGCCGCGGCATGAAGTGGCGTTTCAGTCATGGAGCGCTCGGCAGCCACGGCCAAATGCGTGGAAAGGGTCGCACCCATGACAACGGCCGCAAGTACGAATTTCCACACCGACAATCCCCCACCCTGCCATCCTGCAGCCCCGCTTGGTCATCACCTGAGACTACCGGTTAAATATTCCGCCCTCAATGCACCACTCAGGTCCTTGGAAGAGCCAAACGCGGATACACGCCAGCCTGAGATCGGATTATGATCGGCTCGCTGACGTGTCGCGGCGCGTGCCATCGATTAACGGAGAGCCACATGCAGAGCGGGATCCGCTGCGTCCTGATGCGAGGTGGGACATCGAAGGGAGCTTATTTTCTTGCCGAGGATTTGCCGGCGGACACGGCCGACCGCGATCGCGTCCTTCTGTCGATCATGGGTTCGCCCGATCAGCGCCAAGTCGACGGCCTCGGCGGCGCGCATCCTCTGACAAGCAAGGTCGCCATCGTTTCCCGTGCGCAGGAGCCCGGCGCCGATATCGACTTCCTCTTCGCACAGGTGGGCGTTGATCGGCCGATCGTCGATACGACGCCGAACTGCGGCAATATCCTGGCCGGCGTCGGCCCGTTCGCCATCGAGCGAGGCCTCATCAAACCGACCGGCAATATCACCAGGATCAGAATTCGCACCCTCAACACCGGCACCATCGCGGAGGCGCTGATCGAGACGCCGGGCGGACGCGTCAACTATGGCGGCAGCGCGCGCATCGACGGCGTCCCCGGCACGGCCGCGCCTATCGCAATCGAGTTCCTCGATGCCGAAGGGTCTGTCTGCGGCAAACTCCTGCCCACCGGCTGCGTCCGTGACATCATCGACGGCGTGCCTTGCACGCTGATCGACAACGGGATGCCGGTGATCGTGCTCAAGGCGGCCGATGTCGGCTGCACCGGGCACGAGCCGCGCGACCAGCTCAACATCGACCGGGAGCTCAAGGCGCGTCTTGAGGCCATCCGGCTGGCTGCAGGCCCATTGATGAACCTCGGCGACGTGGCCGCAAAGGTCGTGCCCAAAATGTGCATCGTTTCCGAGCCGCGCAACGGCGGGCACCTGATGACGCGCTCCTTCATCCCGCACGAGTGCCACGCGTCGATCGGCGTATTTGCCGCCGTGACGGTCGCGACGGCAAGCGTCCTGCCAGGCTCGCCCGCGAGCGAAGTGGCCACCGTCCCGCCTGGCCCGGTCAAGACCATGTCGATCGAGCATCCGACCGGCGAATTCACGGTCCGTTTGCAGGTCGGCGGCACGCCGGACAATCCCGTCGTCGAACGCGCCGGCCTTCTGCGCACCGCACGGCTTCTGTTCGACGGCATTGCCTATGCGCACGACGGAATAGCCGTGCAGATGCAGGCCGCAGCGGAATAGAGGGAAGGAAGCTCGGATGGCCGAAGGAAAAACTGGATTGGTGATCACCGCGCATCCGGGCGATTTCGTCTGGCGCGCGGGCGGCGCAATTGCACTCCACGCAAAGCGGGGCTACCGCATGAAAGTGCTGTGCCTGTCGTTCGGCGAGCGCGGCGAAAGCCAATTCGCCTGGAAAAAAGCGGGCGTGACGCTGGAAGAGGTCAAGGCAGGCCGGCGCGAGGAGGCGCAGCGAGCGGCCGAGATCCTCGGCGCCGAGATCGAATTCTGTGATGCCGGCGACTATCCCCTGCGCATAACGGAAGCAATCCTCGACCGCGCCATAGACGTGTATCGCGAGATGAAGCCGGCGTTCGTGCTTACGCACGCGCTCGAGGACCCCTACAATTTCGATCATCCCGCCGCCGCACACCTCGCGCAGGAAGCGCGCATCGTGGCGCAATCGGCCGGCCACAAGCCGGACCCCGCGCGGAGCTATTCGGCACCGCCGGTGTTCCTGTTCGAGCCGCATCAGCCCGAGCAGTGCAACTTCAAGCCCACCGTCATTCTCAATATCGACGAGGTCTGGGAAACCAAGTACCGCGCCTTCCAGGTGCTCGCGGCACAGAAGCATCTGTGGGAATACTATCAGCGTGTCGCGCTGAATCGCGGTGTGCAAGGAGGGCGCAACACAGGCAAGCCGATGACCTATGGCGAGGCTTATCAGCGTCTGTTCCCCGAGGCCCTGGAGGTGCTCGCATGACCGGCATCGTCGTCCGCAACATACCGCGCGTTTCTGCCGACATCGTCTCGCGTCTCAGCGCGCACGGCGTTGCCACCGTGCATGAGGCGATGGGCCGCGTTGGGTTGATGAAGACCTATATGCGGCCCATCTGGGCCGGCCAGCAGGCGGCCGGCAATGCGCTGACCGTGCTCACGCATCCGGGTGACAACTGGATGCTGCATGTGGCGATCGAGCAGATCAAGCCCGGCGACATGCTCGTCGTGGCGGTCTCCGCCGACAATACGGACGGCATGTTCGGCGATCTGCTCGCCACCTCTCTCAAGGCCAAGGGTGGCGTCGGCCTCGTCATCGATGCCGGATGCCGCGACGTGCGTACGCTTACCGAAATGCGCTTCCCGGTCTGGTCACGCGCCGTCTCCGCCAAGGGGACCGTCAAGGCGACGCTCGGGTCGGTCAACGTCCCGGTCGTCTGCGCCGGCGCCGCGGTCAATCCTGGCGATGTCATCGTCGCCGATGACGACGGCGTGGTCGTCGTGCCGCATGCGGCTGCCGCCGCGACGCTGGCCGCGGCCGACAAGCGCACCGCCAATGAGGGGGAGAAGCGCGAACGCCTCGCGGCCGGAGAGCTGGGCCTCGACATGTACGGCATGCGCGAGGGGTTGGCGAAAGCGGGGCTCCGCTACGTTGATCGGCCCGAGGACGTTTGATCGCAGGATGCAGCGGCGATAGCAGGACACATGACGCCATGACCGGATCAGAGCCGATTTTCGATGTGGCCCACCTCGGGCATGTCGAGCTCCTGACCAACAAACCGGAAGCCAGCCTCGATTTCTTCACGCGCATCTTCGGTCTGTCCGTGAGCGGCCAGGACGGCGACAGCGTGTACCTGCGCGCCTACGACGATTACGAGTTCCACACCTTGAAGCTGACGGCCTCTTCAACGACCGGCATCGGCCACGTCGGCTACCGCTGTGCGAGCCCGCAGGCTTTGCAGCGCCGCGTCGCGGCGATCGAAGCTCTCGGATGCCGAGGCGAATGGAGCCGGGGCGACCTCGGCCACGGTGATGCGTTCCGTTTTCGCGATCCCGACAACCATGTTTTCGAGATCTACCACGACACGCGGCGCTACGAGCCCTCGGCCGAGGACCGGCCCGCACTCAAGAACCAGGCGCAGCGCTTCCATGGTCGCGGAGTGCCCGTGCGGCGGCTCGATCATTTCAACCTGCTGGCGCAGGATGTCGGCGCAATCCGTGATTTTCTGCCAAAGGCTCTGGGAAGCAGGGTCACCGAGCAGATCGTTCTGGATAACGGCGATGTCGCCGGCTGCTGGTTCACGGTCAACAACAAGAGCTATGACGTGGCCTACACGCGGGACCGCACGAGCGCGCGCGGCCGTTTCCACCATGTCACCTATGCCGTCGACCAGCGCGAGCACGTGCTGCTGGCGGCCGATATCTTCCTGGAGAACGGCGTTTTCATCGAAACGGGGCCGCACAAGCACGCGATCCAGCAGACGTTCTTCCTCTACGTCTACGAGCCGGCCGGAAACCGTGTCGAGGTGGCCAATGCCGGCGCGCGCCTCATCCTGGCGCCGGACTGGAAAACCGTGACCTGGTCGGAGTCCGAGCGAAAGAAGGGGCAGGCGTGGGGCCTGAAGACCATCGAGAGCTTCCACAGCCACGGCACGCCGCCGGTCGCCGATTGATCGGCTAGCCGATCGCGACGAGAAGCACACCGCCGAAGATGAGAGCTACGCCGGTCCACGCCGTGAGGCTGACCGACTCGCCGAGAAACAGCGCGCCGAAAATCGCGACCAGCACCACGCTTAGCTTGTCGACGGGCGCGACGCGCGCGGCATCTCCCACCTGCAGCGCCCGGAAATAGCAAATCCACGACGCGCCGGTACACAGGCCGGACAGGGCGAGAAAGAGGTACGTGCGGCCCGATATGCTCGTCAACGGCTGGAACAGTCCCCGTATCGCGAGAATGCCGGCCAGGACGCCGGCCACGACCAGCGTGCGGATGAATGTCGCAAGGTCGGAGTTGATGGTCTCGACACCGACCTTGGCGAAGATGGCTGTGAGCGCGGCGAACATTGCTGACAACAACGCCCACGGTAACCAAGGGCTGACATGACCGAGCATAGTTATCCCGTCATCGGTACCCGGAATTGATGAACACTACCTCGCGACTCCGGATCGCACCAATCACACCTTGGCATTGCGAGCAGCATATTCGTCATTGCGACGCCACCAGATGCCGTTCTCGTTGCGCCCCTTCGGCGCACGGTCGAGCCACGGATACATGCCCCAGAGACTATCCAAACCGCGCGCATAGGTGGAGTATGTGTGATAGACGGCGCCGTCCTGCAGCGCGAACGCGCTCATGCCCGGACGTTCGCGCTGAAACGTCGCCCTGTCGGTCCCGCAGGTGGCAGCCACCTGGGCGACGGGCCCTTCCTGCGCGCTGCGCATGTCCAGCGGCGGTTCCGATTGATAGTTGTATTCGATGGCGCCGTTGCGTTGTTGATCCTCGCTGAACCAGACGCTGAAATCGAAATTGAAATCGCTGCCGTGCGACGACGCCCACGGAAACGTCCATCCCAGCCGCTTCTTGTAAGCCTGCAGCTTTGCGAGCGGCGCTCGCGAGACGGCCCAGAGCATGACGTCGTGGTTGGCGAGATGAACGGCAATGCCGTTGAAGCCATCGGCGATCGCCGAGCAGGACGGACAGCCCGCGGTATAATCAGGGCCGAACATGAAATGATAGACAAGCAGCTGCGATCGGCCCCTGAAGAGATCAGCCAAGGTGGCCGAGCCATCATCGGTCTCAAATTGGTAGGGTTTATCCACGCGCACCCACGGCAGCTGCTGGCGACGGCGCGCAACT
Organism: Hyphomicrobiaceae bacterium; assembly: GCA_050245975.1. Lineage (GTDB taxonomy): Bacteria > Pseudomonadota > Alphaproteobacteria > Rhizobiales > Hyphomicrobiaceae > JBFWWW01. The sequence continues at coordinate 1,871 of JBFWWW010000147.1, read as the reverse complement.
TCGTCGCTGCGTCTGGTAAGCTCCTTCTCGGCTTCGAGTAAGTCGACGCGGGCGGCAAGCCAGTCCTGGCGCGTTCCGGTACCATGCTTTGTCATTGCACATCTCCAACTCGAACAGATTGATTGCGAGGATGCGCCCGGATGGCGATCGGACCGGGCGCCCGCGGTGAACCGCAGCCTCAGGCCGGCAGCTGCCGGTCATAGTCGTCCTTGAGACGTAGCCAGCTATCCCAGAACGGACCGGGCTCGACGCCCGACGCACGAGCGACGAGAACATCGAGGTGCGCGTGCCAGCCGGCGCTGACCTTGAGCATCGTCGTCCGATCGGGGAGACGGCGATGGATAAGCGTCAGCAACACCTTGTTGCCGCGCGGCTTCAGGTCGAACGAGACCTCGCCGTGTTCGCCCCATGTCATAACGAGCGAGCGTGGCGGATTCACGCTTACGATCTTGCTCTTCATTCGATGTTCCTCGGCGAAACCTTCCGGCCGCCGTCCCGGAGGATCGGTCAGCTCTTGATTGCGCCAGACGAGTTCGAACGAAGCACCGGGTTTCAGTTCCATCTCTCCGGCAGCAAGCCATTTGCGGCGCAGCTCGCTGTGCGTGAGATAGGCCCAAACGCGCTCGATGGGGCCGGGCAGAACGCGCTCGATCTTCAATGTGGCCGGTTCGATGAGGACGCCATAGGCGTCCGGTGCTGTGGTTTCGGTCATTTCTTCGATCCTTTTCTGGCGGTGGGGGACTTTCGGGCGTCCTCTTCGCGGAGGAGACGATCGAGAGCATCGAGACGATGCGTCCAGAAGTGCTCGTAGAAAGCCAGCCATTGATGCGCGCTGGCGAGTGGTCCCGGAACAAGGCGGCACAAATGAGTGCGGCCGCGCACCTCGCGACGGATCAATCCCGCGTTCTCGAGCACCTTGATGTGCTTTGAAGCCGCCGCGAGGGACATCGCGAACGGCTCCGCAAGTTGACTGACGGTGCGTTCGCCGCGCGTGAGATCGCGCAGCATCCGCCGACGCGTCGCATCGCCGAGGCAGTGGAAAACAGCGTCAAGCTGCGGTGTCTGTGATTCAACCATAAGGTTTAATGTATGGACTCGCCGACCCAATGTCAACCGTTCGGTTGAATAATGCGGCAAGGTCTTTGCGAGGTCAGGCCAACGCGCTCCGCATGAATGGCCTCCAACTCAGTACAACGCGCCATGCGCTCCGAGGACGCCAGCCGCGACGGTGATCAGACTGAGCGTCAACAGTCCGATGTGAAGCCGAAGCACGAGGCGGAAGGTTCCTTCCGGATCACGCGTCGCGCGCGCATGAAACCAGCGGTGCAGGAACAGCGGCTCGGCCACGAACAGCACGACCGTGAAGATCGCCCAGACCGCCACCATGGCGTGCATCCACCAGAACCGCGGATCGGCGAAACGGTCCCACGCCGCAAGGCGGTGCGTCATCCAGAAGCCGCTGGCACCCGCCAGGATCGTGGATATGCGGGCCTGAAAGGCGAACCGGCCTTCGATCAGCTCGAACAGCGCCAGCCGTTCTGCCGCCGGCACGGCGCGGATCAGACCGGGTAGCAACACCAGCGTCACCATCGACACGCCGCCGATCCAGTGCACAACGGCAAGCACATGCAATGCCCGCGCAAGAGTGAGATCGTCCATGATCGCGCTCCCGAATTGCGCCTGCCTACGCGCGACCGGAGGCGGCTTTGCGCAACGCTTTCAGCTCCTCGAAGCGCCTGGTGACGTCCCGCATGATCGCTCCCATGGCGGTGATGGCGCCATTTGTGTCGCGGAAGGGCAAGATCGAGAACTCGACGGAGATCCGCGCGCCGTCCTTGCGCAGCGCCGGCACCGAGAGCAGATCACCAGCG
>JBFWWW010000146.1:1346-10203 GCA_050245975.1 Hyphomicrobiaceae bacterium | reverse complement strand
CACCCTGGCACGTCACTTCCTGAATTCAGCCAAGAGATTCCAAAGGCTGCGCCCTCCCTCCTTCCGAGATTCCGTCTCACGCTCCTACTATTCAATGTATCACGCGGCAAGAACGGTTACCTACGTATTCCACCGGGGTGACGATCACGAAGAGCATAATGCTCTTCACAAAGCTCTTCCCGATGACCTTCCAAACGTCGATCAATGGAGAAACGATCTTAAGGCTGCTCGCCTACGGAGGAATGAAGCCGACTATGAGCCGTACCCGAAACCCGATGGCGATTTTGCGGCTATAGGCAAGAGCCAGCTTACCAACGCGGCAACCTTTTTGATCGTGACTGAGACGTACTTGAAGGCGAAAGGTTGCCGGATATGAATGGGCCTGACTCGATTGACGTCGAAACTCTTGTGCGATGCTTCCTGGAGACGCACGGCATTGAAGCCTCGTCCATCTCTCTTCGAACTTATCCGGAAGAGACGATCATCGTTCTGGAAGTACCAGAAGCGTATGCGCAGCAAGCCGTCAGTCTATCATCATCATTGGAAGATCAACTTCCTCCTGCGCATCTCGTTGTCATCAGGAGTGCGACGGTCAATACTGTTCAAGACAGTTCCAGCGTTAAGACCGTCGCTGATCCAAAGGTCAGCCGCCTTATCGAGCTACTAAATGAGCGGTCTCGAACGTCGGAACAGCAGCCGAGTTTGCAGTACATTCGAGACGCAGCAGAGAACCTCCGAATAGCGGTCACCAAGCGACATCACATCGTCTTCGGGCGCCGAGGCGTCGGAAAGACTGCATTGTTGTTGGAAGCAAAACGTCAGATCGAGGAAAATGACGGCATTTGCATGTGGGTCAACGTCCAGATCTTGAGGGGTCTGGGAGCACCAGCTGCGTTCCTCACAATCGTCAAGCGTATCTGTGAACTGCCAGCTATCGTGCATTACAGGAAACCAAATCTGCCCCAGAGTCGCGCGGTGGCGTCGAAGATAATGAAATGGGCACAACAACTTCTGCAGCAAGTATCTGTTTCTGCTGACCAAGCAGGCGCTCTCGTGCCTGAGGTGCAGAGGTTAGCTACGCTTCTTACTGCAGAGTTGCAGTCAGATCTGTATATCTTCCTAGATGATTTTCACTACCTTGGAATTGAAGATCAACCGAAGTTCCTCGATCTTTTGCATGGTATGACGCGTGACACGGCGTCGTGGATCAAGCTGGCGGGAATCCGTAATCAATGTCGGGTATTCCAAAGCGACCCACCAATAGGTATGCAGATCGGCCACGACGCTGCGGTGATCCCTCTCGACATCACTCTCGAGGATCCCCAAAAGGCGAGACAATTCCTGAGTGACGTCCTTGAGACCTACCTCACCGCGGCCGGAATACCTAACAGATCAGGTGTTCTGTCTGGGGGGGCGCTCGACCGGCTAGTTCTAGCTTCTGCCGGCGTGCCCCGCGACTTTCTCATTTTGACAGGTCGTTCAATCCAGATCGCAAGACAGAGAGAAAATGCACGTATCGTCGGAACACAGGATGTTAATGAGGCGGCCGGGGAAGCGGGTGCGCAAAAGCTTTCTGAACTTGAAGACGACGCTGCGTCCGCCACGGGACGGGCACAGATCAGGCTAAAAGCCATGGACCTCGTCCGGTCTTTTGCAATCCAAGAGCATCACCACTCTTTCTTCAGAATAAATTTTCGAGACAAGGCGGAACGCGCCGAGGAATATGCGCTCCTGCAAAGCTTGATGGATCTTCGCATGATACATCTCGTTAAGGGCAGCTTATCGGAAGCCCATGAAGCAGGCGAGAAATCCGAAGTATACATGATCGACCTCTCAGAGTATTCGGGCTCGCGCCTCAAGAAGGACATCAGCGTAATTGAATTGCAGGGCGACACGCTGGTCCTGAGAAAAACTGGTGAGCAAGGATCAAAAGTTGTTGCCGATACGCCTCGCAAGCTCGTGCAGATATTTCGGACGGGGCCAGAGCTTCAGCTCCAAACATTCTCAAACCTTCTCTAGTCCTGCTGGCCACCGATCGAACTCCGCCATTTTGGGATGTTAGTTTGCGTTCGGAGGCGTTACCGAGATGGTGCCTGTTGAGGCGTAGATTTGATAAATCAGCGACGTCCGCAAATCTGAACCGCCCGCAACAGCCCGGCTGCAACCGCCCAAGGCCGGCTCTGCGCCCGCCACCACACGCCCCCAACTCCCCGCCACCCCCGTGCCGGAGCCATTCACCCTCACCCACAACTTCGCTTCCCCGCCCCAACCCCGCCCTCAGAGGCAGAGCCAGGCGCCGAGGCAGGTCTTGGGCGTCGTCACCTTGCAGGCGATCTGCGAGGAGTTGCACGACGTCGTGCCGGGGCCGTCCTTGCAGGTCGTGCGCACCGGGCCCTTGCCCACGCGGCCCTGCCCGTAGATGACGTTCTTGAGGCCGTTGGTCGAGAACAGCACGGCGATATCGTGCGTCAGCGCCTCGCCGTTCACCCCGACCCGGACGCAATCGGCCGCCTGCGCCGTCATCGAGAGTGCGCCGAGCATCGCCGCCGCGGCCAGGCTTGATTTCAAGAAACGCATGTGCCCCTCCGAAAGATGAGTGATCCAGGTGCGAAGGCTAGTTGAGCGCGGGCCGCTCGCCAATGGAATTGCACGGCCGCACGCCGGGTTGTCCCGCAATAACCCGGGGTGCGTGCTGCATTTGCCACCCCTCGGCCCCGTACCAATGGCCGCGCCCCCGCCCCTCACGCCGGCTGGAAGTCCGGCACGGCGGGCCAGAAGCGCCGCGCCGTTTCCGTGACGTGCGCCAGCGGCCCCGTCGTCAGGAGCACCGGGACCGGGCCTTGAGCCGCAGCCGCGCCGCCGCCCGCGAACTCCGGGTGCCGCTGCAGGTAGTCCTCGAGGCTGTCGGCCACGATCTCCGGCTGCGACAGCACGCGCGTCGCCGGCGGCAGGTGCCGCCGGAACGCGTCCTCCACGAGCGGGAAGTGCGTGCAGCCGAGGATCGCGCGATGCGGCGCCGCGCCGCCCGTCTGCGCCAGCAGCGCCGTGACCGCGCGCGCCACGAGCCCGTCGATGTCGTCGCCCGGCGCGCCCTGCTCGATGGCCCCGGCCAGCTCCGCCGCCGCCTGCTGCACGACCGTGACGCGCGGACAGCGCTTGCGGATTTCCTCCGCGTAGGCGTTCGACGCGATGGTGCGCGCCGTCCCGAACACGGCAACGATGTCCGAATTGTACTTCTGCGGGTACTGCGGGCTCGTCACGGCCCACGGCGTCTGCGTCGCCGCCTCCACGGTCGGCGCGACGATGCCCAGGATGTTGCGGCCGGGAAAGGCGCCGCCGCCGAGCCAGTCGCGCTGCAGCGTGCGCGCCGCCACGCAGGTCGCCGTATTGCAGCCGAGCAGCACGAGCCGGCATCCGCGGCCGAACAGATGCGCGACGCCCGCGCGCGTCAGCGCGACGATCTCATGGGAGGGCCGGTTGCCGTACGGCACGTTGGCGTGATCGCCGAGGTAGACGAACGGCACATGCGGGAACCGCGCCGCCAGCGCGCGCAGCACGGTCAACCCGCCATGGCCTGAATCGAAGACGCCGATCATCGCGGCCTCGGTGCGAAGCGGCACGCCGTCCCGGTGTCGGGAGGCCGGACCTGCCCGTTATTCCGCGGCGTCGGCCTTGGAGCCGCGCGCGGCCGTGGCCTCGGCCTCCTGCGCCTTGAGCGCCTCCAGCGTCGGCATCGCGACGACGTTGTAGCCGCAGTCGACGTAGTGCACCTCGCCCGTCACCGCGCCCGACATGTCCGACAGCAGGTAGAGCGCGGCCCCGCCCACCTCGTCGAGCGTCGGCGTGCGGCGCAGCGGCGCGTGATCGCCCTGGAAATTGAAGATCGTGCGCGCGTCCGAGATGCCGGCGCCGGCGAGCGTGCGCATCGGGCCCGCCGACAGCGCGTTGACGCGAATGCCGTCCGGTCCGAAGTCGGCAGCGAGATAGCGCACCGACGCTTCCAGCGCGGCCTTGGCGACGCCCATCACGTTGTAGGACGGCACCACGCGCATCGAGCCGCCGTAGGTGAGCGTCAGCAGCGAGCCGCCGTTGCTCATCAGCGGCGCGGCGCGGCGCGCGATCTCGGTGAAGGAGAAGCAGGAGATCACCATCGTGTTGGTGAAGTTGTCGCGCGAGGTATCCGAATAGCGGCCGTGCAGCTCGCGGCGGTCGGAGAAGGCGAGCGCGTGCACGACGAAATCGAGCCCGCCCCACTTGTCCTTGATCTCGGCGAACACGTTGTCGACGCTGGCGATGTCGGACACGTCGCACGACACGATGATCTCGGAATTGACCGACTGCGCCAGCGGGATGGCGCGGCGGCCGAAGGCGTCGCCCTGGTAGGTGAAGGCGAGCTTGGCGCCCTGGCCGGCGGCCACGCGGGCGATGCCCCAGGCGATCGAGCGGTCGTTGGCGACGCCCATGATGAGGCCGCGCTTGCCCTGCAACAGGGGTCCTGGCTTGGCGATATCCATTGTCATGTCTGGCTCATCCCATCGCACCGCGCGGTGCGTTCTTGTTACCCGTCACACGTCGTGGCGACTGAAGATCAGGCTGGCGTTGGTGCCGCCTAAACCGAAGCTGTTCGACATCACGCAGCCGAGCGTCGCGCCGTCCTTGCGCTCGCGCACGATGGGGATATCGGCGAAGGCCGGGTCGAGTTCCTCTATGTTGGCGCTTTCGCAAATGAAGCCGTTCGTCATCATCAGCAGCGAGAAGATCGCCTCCTGCACGCCGATGGCGCCGAGCGAATGCCCGGTGAGAGACTTGGTGGCCGAGATCGGCGGGATCTTGTTGCCGAACACCTCGCGGATGGCCTCGATCTCCTTCAGGTCGCCGACCGGCGTCGAGGTGGCGTGCGGGTTGATGTAGTCCAGCGCCGGGGTGCTCTTGCCGTCGAAACCCTGCATGGCCAGGCGCATGCAGCGCGCCGCGCCCTCGCCCGACGGCGCCACCATGTCGAACCCGTCGGACGTCGCGCCGTAGCCTGTGATCTCGGCATAGATCCGCGCCCCCCGCGCCTTGGCGCGGCTCAGCTCCTCGAGCACGAGCACACCCGCCCCGCCCGCGATCACGAACCCGTCGCGATTGGCGTCGTAGGCGCGGCTCGCCTTGGCCGGCGTCGCGTTGTAGCGCGTCGACATGGCGCCCATGGCGTCGAACAGGACGGACAGCGTCCAGTCGAGCTCCTCGCAGCCGCCGGCGAACATGACGTCCTGCTTGCCCCACTGGATCATCTCGGCGGCGTTGCCGATGCAGTGCGCCGAGGTCGCGCAGGCCGAGGAGATCGAGTAGTTGACGCCCTTGATCTGGAACGCCGTCGCCAGCGTCGCGGACGGTCCCGAGCACATGCCCTTCGTCACCTCGAAGGGGCCGACCTTCTTCGGCTCCTTCTCGCGCGCGGTGTCGGCCGACCAGACGATGGCCCGCGTCGAGGGGCCGCCTGAACCCATGATGATGCCGGTGCGCTCGTTGACGACGTCCTTCGGCTCCAGGCCCGCGTCCCGGATCGCCTGATCCATCGCCACGTAATTCCAGCCCGCGCCGGCTTCCATGAACCGCTTCGGCTTGCGCGGCACCATGTCCTGCCATTCCAGCTTCGGGTCGCCATGCACCTGGCAGCGGAAGCCGAGCTCGGCGTACTTCTCGGCGTGCACGATCCCGGACTTTGCCTCGCGGAGCGAGGCCAGGACTTCCTGGGTCGTGTTTCCGATCGAGGAAACGACACCCATGCCCGTGACCGCCACCCGTCTCATTGCCAGCTTCTCCGCTCGAATTCGTCTTGATGCAGCCGCGGCCCGCGCGGCCCGGTCTCAGGCCTTTTCCGCCGCGGCCTCGGCGCCGGGCTCGAACAGACCGACCCTGAGTTCGGTCGCCGAGTAGATGACCTGCCCGTCCGCCTTCACCACGCCGTCAGCGATCGCCATCTTCAGCCGACGCATGATGACGCGCTTGAAATCGACCACGTACTGTAGCGCGCCGGTGGCCGGCGTGACCATGCCGGTGAGCTTGACCTCGCCGACGCCGAGCGCGCGCCCCTTGCCCGGCGCGCCGAGCCAGCCGAGGTAGAAGCCCGTCATCTGCCACAGGGCATCGAGGCCGAGGCATCCCGGCATGACCGGATCGCCCTTGAAGTGGCAGGCGAAGAACCATTCGAGATCCGGGTTCCCGGCCACCTTGAGCTCCGCGACGATCTGGCCCTTGCCATGCGCCCCGCCGGTTTCCGTTACGCTCGAAATGCGGTCGAACATCAGCATGGGCGGCAGGGGTAGCTGGGCATTTCCGGCCCCGAACAGCTCGCCACGGCCGCATCTCAGGAGGTCCTGGTAGTCGTAGCTTGAACGGCGCTCTGCCATGACCCGGTTGTCTCTTCCCTTCTTCGCGGGTCCTCTTCGCGTGGAACCCGCCTCTTGGCCAGCCAAATCGAGTGGTTACCTAACACACAGGCTCGCCGGCCAAAACCCCTCGCGACTGGCCGGAACCGGGCATTTACGCTGCCGGCGAGGGGATTTCCGACTTCTGCAGTATGTATTGCGCACCGCCCCCACGACCCTTATAGTCGCGTGGCGGACACGGGAACGTGAAGCCGCTTTTTGTTCTGTTGTTCAATCGCTGTCAGTTGCCGGATCGATGACGCACAAAGCGCCTGTTCACGTTCACGCCGAAACCATTCCCCAGCTGCTCCAGCGAGCCGGCTTGCGGCCGACGCGCCAGCGCGTCGCCCTCGGCACGCTGCTGTTCGGGAACGGCGACCGGCACGTGACGGCCGAAAAGCTGCATGAGGAAGCCGTCAAGGCCGGCGAGGTCGTATCGCTGGCGACGGTCTACAACACGCTGCATCAGTTCCAGAAAGCCGGGCTGCTGCGCGAGCTGGCGATCGACGGCGATCGCGCCTACTTCGACACCAACACGTCCAATCACAACCACTACTACATCGAGCACGAAGGCAAGCTGCTCGACATCCCCGGCGACACGGTGCGCGTCGACGGTCTGCCGGAGCCGCCCGACGGCATGAAGGTCAGCCACATCGACGTGGTCGTCCGGCTGGTCAAGCGCTGATCGCAGCTGCCCGTCCGGGCTAGCGGATCACCTCGCCCTTGTAGACACCCCACAGCTTCGACTGCTCGACGTAGCCGCGATAGCGGTCGACCGAGATGCGGCACCACGTGCCGTCGCATCCGATCACGCTGGCAACCACGCCGGGCTCGAGCCGCGCAACCGGATGCGCGCGCTCGTTGTCGTCGTCGCGCAGCTGGACTCCCGTGCCGCCGGATTTGGCGTCCCACGGCAGCACGAGCACCGTGCGCCGTCCCGACAGCATGGCGCCGAGAACCCAGCCGGTCGTGCCCTCCGAGTCCCGCACCTGGCGCCAGCCCTCGAACTCGCGCAGCACCTCGACCGGCAGACCGACGCGGCGGTAGATCCAGACGGCGGCATAGTCGGTGCCCGGCCCCTGCCGCAGGTTCACGCGATCCGACTTGAGACTGACGAAGCGGGGAAGCGGCAGCCCGGTCGCCTCGGGCGCATCTGCGGCCGCGGCTGCGACGATGGGCAGGACGAGGCAGCCCGCGAGGGCAAGCAGCACCGGCCCGAAGATGCCGGGCACCCTCCGCCACGCTCCTGCCGCCCGTACCATTCGCGCCGCCATGCTATCGGACAACCATGATTTGCCGGCCACATCAAGGCCCAGCCGCATGACCGGCGCGGCCCCGCATCGCCGTCTATTTTTTTGTCATCAATCCGGGCTTCTGTTAGACAAGTCGTCGCCCGGCGCGCCTATTCCGGCCGTCCGCGTTGCACCATCTCGCAAGGTTCGATCGTTCGCCATGCCAACGTCCGCCCCAACGCCCTCCAAGAAACCGCTGGTGATTGTCACCCGCAAGCTGCCCGAGGCCGTGGAAACACGCATGCGGGAGCTGTTCGACGCCCGTCTCAACGACGAGGACGCGCCCCTGACCCAGGCGCAGATGGTGGCGGCGGTCAAGGAAGCCCATGTCCTCGTGCCGACGGTGACCGACCGCATCGACCGCGCGATCCTGTCGCAGAGCGGCCCGCAGCTCAAGCTCATTGCCCAGTTCGGCACCGGCGTCGACAACATCGACCTCGACACCGCGCGCAACCGCGGCATCACCGTCACCAACACGCCCGGCGTGCTGACGGAAGATACGGCCGACATGACCATGGCCCTTCTCCTCGCCGTGCCGCGCCGGCTGGCCGAGGGCACGGCCTTCATGAAGGACCCGCGCACGCACTGGACCGGCTGGTCGCCGACGTGGATGCTCGGCCACCGTATCTGGGGCCGGCGGCTCGGCATCATCGGGATGGGGCGCATCGGCCAGGCCGTCGCGCGCCGTGCGCGGGCGTTCGGCCTGCAGATCCATTATCACAACCGGCGCCGCGTGGCCGAATCGGTGGAGCAGGAGCTCGAGGCGACCTACTGGGAAAGCCTCGACCAGATGCTCAGCCGGATGGACATCATCTCCATCAACTGTCCGCACACGCCGGCGACATTCCACCTGCTGTCGGCGCGGCGCCTGAAGCTGCTCAAGCCGAGCGCCTACATCGTCAACACGTCGCGCGGCGAGGTGATCGACGAGAACGAGCTGGCGCGCATGATCGAGGCGGGCGCCATCGCCGGCGCCGGGCTCGACGTCTTCGAGCACGAGCCGGCCGTCAATCCGAAGCTCATCGCCAGCGACCGCGTCGTGGCCCTGCCGCACATGGGCAGCGCGACGCTCGAAGGCCGCATCGACATGGGCGAGAAGGTCATCATCAACATCAAGACCTTCCTCGACGGGCACACCCCGCCGGACCGCGT
>JBFWWW010000146.1:0-1246 GCA_050245975.1 Hyphomicrobiaceae bacterium | reverse complement strand
CTAGACGCTCTCGCCGTCGCCCAGCACGGCCACCCCGGCATCGAGCGTCAGCAGCGCGCGCACGTCGGCGAGCAGCACGTCGGCCACCGGGCCCAGGTCGTCGCGGGTGCCTGTCCCCGACAGCACGCCGACGGCAAGGCCGGCTCCCGCCCGCCGCGCCATGTCGAGATCGTGGACGGAATCGCCGACGACGGCCACCTCGGCCGCGGTCAGTCCCATCGCCGCGCAGAAGGCCAGCACCATCCCCGGCTCGGGCTTGGTGCCGAAGCCCGAATCGCAGCCCACACTGAAATCCAGCAGCGGCAGCACGCCGTGATCGGCGAGCGAGGACGTCAGCCCGCCGACGGAATCGTTGGTGGCAAGCCCGATGGCCAGCCCGCGCTGCCTCAGCACCGTCAGCGTCTCGATCACGCCGGGCAGGAGCACGGAATGCCGCGCGCCGCCTTCGCGGAACAGGCGATCGATCTCCGTTTCGAGATGCGGCGGGGCGTCGGCGCCGAGATGTGCCGCAAACAGGTCCGCCAGCTCGGCCACGCTGCCCCCTGCCAGCTCGCTGCCGGGCGTCACCCTGTCGGTCTCGGGATCGTGGCCGCCGATGGCGAGCAGCCTGTCCGCCACGACCGGGTCGCCGCCGGCTGCGAACAGCGCCACCTCGCGGTTGATGGGGATCCAGGTGCGGCCGTAGTCGATGAGCGTCCCGTCCTTGTCGAACAGGACGCCCTTGATCGTGGGATGGGCGCGCGTCACGCCGCGCACGTCGCGTCGGAGGCCTGTCCCTCATGGCGCGACAGGTCGGTGATGGTCGGGCTGCGCCCGGAGAGCGGGTTGTCCGGATCGTAGGGCACCGTCACCTGCTGGAAACGCGTCGAAAGCGCATCGTAGATCAGCAGCCGGCCCGCCAGCGTCTCGCCGATGTCGAGCAGCTCCTTCAGCACCTCGACCGCCTGCAGCGTCCCGACGACGCCGACGACCGCACCGAGGACACCGACCTCGGAGCAGTTGGCCACCGTTCCCGCCGGCGGCGCATCCGGGAACAGGCAGCGATAGCTGGGATAAGGCGTTCCGTCGGCCGCCGTAAGGTGCGGCTTGAAGGTGGAGACATAGCCGTCGAAGGGACCCACCGCGCCGAACACCAGCGTCCTGCGCGCGAGGTAGCAGGCGTCGCTGACGAGGTAGCGCGTGGCGAAATTGTCCGAGCCGTCGGCAACGATATCGTAGCCGCCGATCAGCTCCAGCGCGTTGGCGG
>JBFWWW010000145.1:0-10221 GCA_050245975.1 Hyphomicrobiaceae bacterium | reverse complement strand
CCGCCGAGGCCGCAATATCCGTGCGGCACCTTGGCGAGGTACTGCTGGTGGTAGTCCTCGGCGAAATAGAACTCGGGCGCCGGCAGAATCTCCGTGGTGACCGGGCCGTATCCCATCGCCGACAGCGCCTTCTGGTAGGCCTCTTTCGAGGCTTCCGCAGCTGCGCGCTGTGCATCGTTGAAGGTGTAAATTCCAGACCGGTACTGCGTGCCGCGGTCGTTGCCCTGGCGCATGCCCTGCGTCGGGTCATGGCTTTCCCAGAACGTCTTCAGCAGCTTCTCGTAGCTGATGACCTTGGGATCGAAGACGACGAGGACAACCTCGTTGTGGCCCGTGCCGCCGCTGCAGACCTCCTCGTAGGTCGGATTGGGCGTGAAGCCCGCGGCATAGCCTGCCGCCGTGATCCAGATGCCGCTCCCGAGCTCCCAGAACTTGCGCTCTGCGCCCCAGAAACAGCCCATGCCGAACATGGCCGTCTCCAGGCCTGCGGGATAGGGTCCCTTCAACGGGCGGTCGGAGATGTAATGCGTGGCGGCCGTCGGAATCGGCGCGCTGCGGCCCTTGAGGGCGCTTGTGGCGGTCGGCATTTCGAGTTTTTTTCTGGCAAACAGCATGGGGCACCCCTGACGTTGCAGCGGTCTTTCTCACCTCAACGATATAGTGCAAACTTGCCGTTCTGCTATCACAATCGCGGTCAAAATCGCGTGGCGTCGGTGCCCGCGAGGGGATCCAACGGGGTAAGCGCATGGCCATTCCCGCCACAAGTCCGAAACCGGTCGTCTACCAGATGGGCGGCGGGCGCAAGACCGTGCTGTCGCTGGCCTTTCTCATTCTGCTGCCGTTCTTCGTCAGCCTTCCCATCATGCTGGGCGAGCGCCTTTCGGCCGGTCTCTGGGTCGGCACCATCGGTCTTATGGTATTCGGGCTCGCCTTTGCCTTCCTGATGGGGCTGATCTTCACCCAGCTTCTGCACTCGCTGCGCTCGCGCGTCGAGCTCGGCGATACGTCGGTCAAGATGACGCTGCCGCGCGGCCGCGGCATCGCGCCGGTCCGCTTCATCAAGCGCGAAATCCCCTACACCCAGATCAAGGCCGTCGAAACGCGCAAGGAGCTGTACGGCGGCTCGCTGGCGCCCAACCTTCTCGGCAGCTCGCGCATCGTGACCAAGGATGGCGAAAGCATTCGCCTCGGCTACGCGCACGAGGAGGATACCGATCCGCCGCTGCCGGTTCAGGAGATTGCAGCCGACATCGCCCAGCGTGCGGGCCTTGCGGTCAGCGATATGGGAGCGGTGCATCGCTCGGTCAGCCGCCGCATCATGGGCATCGCTGCAACCGCAGAAGAAAATGCGCCGCTCACCGCGGAGCAGATCGCGTCCTGCAATGCGCGTCATTCCAAGGCGATGAAGGCGCTCGTCGCGGCACTCGTGCTCCTGCTCGGGGCCGGCATCGCATCGGACTTCTTCTGGGCGTCGGGCACGACGTTTGCCGTCGCCGGCGGTGCGCAGACCAGGGAAGGTCAGGGCAAGGTCAAATGAGCCGGTCGCCTCTCCGGCCCCTTTCCGGCACGCATCGCCGACGGATTATGCGCGGCGTGTACCTCAATCACCACACATCGGCCGCCGGCTGCGACGACGCGCCAGCGGTCCGTAACTGCATGGGATCGTAATCGAAACCATGCTCCCCTCGCCGCCGCGCCCGCGTTTTGCGCCATGCGCCCGGCCGGATCGACGGACTCCACACGCGACCTGAATTCTGGAATCTTTCCACAGATTGCGCACAGGTTGTTCGGTTCTGCGTGGTGCGGGGTGTCATGCGGTTTTGTGCTCGCGTCCTTCTGCTTGGCGTGTTTTCCCTCGCCGCCATCGGGTCCGCATCGGCGGGACCGGATCGCTGGAACGGCGCATATGTCGGGCTCAACGCCGGCTACGGCTTCTCCAATCTCGACGGCGGGATCGCGGTTCTGGACACGGTTGGACGGCCCTATGGCTCAGGCCCGCTGGGCTATGGCGTTGACGGCAAGGGTCTGCTTGGCGGCATTCAGGCAGGCGTCAACAGCCGCAGCGGCATGTTCTTTTCGGGCATCGAGGCCGACCTGCAGTGGGCCGACATCTCGGACACCTCGAGGACGAGCTTTGCACCGCCGGTCATCTTTCCCTTCACCTACACGGCGACGAGCAGGATCAACGGCCTCGCCACCATTCGCGCGCGCGCCGGCATCGCGCTCGATAGCACGCTGATCTACGTGACCGGCGGTTTCGCGCTCGGCAAGGCGGAGTATGAGGCGCAGTATTTCATCACCTCGAACAACGCCTATGCGAACCTGAGAAGCAGCGACATCCTCAAGGGCTATGTCCTGGGGGCCGGCGTGGAGCAGGCGCTGGGCGGGGCCTGGTCGCTGAAGCTCGAGTATCAGTACATCAACTTCGGCGATCAGGTCGCGCAGGGCGGGCTGCACTTCGCCAACGGGACGCCGAGCGGCGAGACGGTGACGACAGGGTTCGACATGGACCTGCACACCGTGCGCGTCGGTCTGAACTACAAGTTCTCCTCGACGCTTCCCTAGCCGTTGCGGCTGCTGTCAGTCGATCCAGAGACTGTGCGACTTGTGCCAGTCCTCGATGGACTGCTTCGGGTATTCGTCGAACACAAGATCATTCTTTCCGATTGCCGGCTCGACCCAGGAGGCCTTGTAGCGCAGCATCAGGTGCGTGCGTTGCGGGGGCTTCGGCAGGTCCGTGTCGATTGCCGACGCAAAGGGGTGGACGAGGTCGCTCCATTCCGGATCGAACAGCCAAAGCGCGCTCGCGCACCGCTTGCAGAAATGCCGCTGGCCCGTGCTGGTCACGCAGTTCTTTCCGTCGTCGTCGCACAGCTCGGCGCGGTAGATGGCGAGGGCCTTCTTCCCCGTCACCTTGAGGCTTGCGGCCGTCCCCATGATGTTGATGGCGTAGCCGCCGCCGCCCGCCGTCTTGCGGCAGATGGAGCAATAGCAGAGCTGATAGGGATAGGGGGTGTGCGACTGAAGCGAAAACCGCACGGCACCGCAGCGGCAAGACCCATTCAGCGCGAGGGGCATGGTCGGTCTCCAGATGCAACACGTTTTGGCGAGCAGATCGTCGTTGCCGGGATATTAACGGCAAAGAGACCTGGCGCGCGGTCTTCCGCCGGTTGGGGAACCTCCCCGGCCGGCGGCGCGTTGTGGTGCCCGGAAGCTGCACGGAGCGTGCGGCGTTACGACCGGAGATGTGACATGGGCAGCACGACGGACAAGATCAAAGGCGTCGCCAACCAGGTGGGCGGTAAGGTTAAGGAAGGCGTCGGCAAGGTCATCGGCAATGAGCAGATGGAAGCCGAGGGCATCGGCCAGCAGATCAAGGGCAAGGTGCAGCAGAAGGTCGGAGAGACCAAGGAAGCCGTGAAGGATGCGGCAAACAAGATCGCGGACAAGGCGAACGAGAAGCTTTGATCGATCGTCGGTCGCGTGTCAGGGCGTCCCGCGGGCCCCGCTGCGGGGCGCCTTGCCGTGTCCAGACACCCTTGCGGAATGTTGGAGCGGGTGAAGGGAATCGAACCCTCGTCGTGAGCTTGGGAAGCTCCTGCTCTGCCATTGAGCTACACCCGCGTCGGCCGTCAAACTAGCCTCGGCGCCAGCCGCCAGCAAGTGCCGTTGCCGCTGGCGCTCATGCATTGCGCGGGGCGTGGCCGCGTCGGGGCGCGCAGCGGTCCCGCCTCGAGATCAGTTGGCGAATATGTTCGTCCGGCGCCGGCGCCGGCCGATGAAAGCGAACAGGCAGCCGAGCAGGGCGAAGAACAGCCAGGTGGGCAGCTTGAGGATGCCCGCGACACCGTAGTCCCAGACCGCCGGGTGGAGAGACTTCTGCACGGCCGCGCGCGCAGCCTGCAGCGAGGCCGGTGCCATCCCCTGCCAGGTTTCGCCGAGGGAAACCATCGCCTGACGTTCCCCCTGCGAGGCGCGCGTGACGTCGCTGACAAGGCCGATGACGGCGATCAGAAACAGCAGGCCGGCGATGAGGCGCGCGAAAAACAGGGTGATCTCCCGGGCAGGGGGGCGGCGGCCGTTTTACGCGACAAGCCCCTCGGGGGGAAGGGCGGCCGTCACCCGGCGCATCCGGGCCGGACCCGGCGCTTGCGCTCGCATCGGTCCTGACTATAGTCCGGCGCGCATCGCGATCGAGCGGAGGGGTGGCCGAGTGGTTGAAGGCGCACGCCTGGAACGCGTGTAGGCGGGAAACCGTCTCGTGGGTTCGAATCCCACCCCCTCCGCCATTTTGCACGCAGCCGCCCCGCCAACCCGCGCGTGTGGCTCCAGATCGAACTTTCGTTCCCTCTCCGCCATACCTCGCCGATTGCCGCGCAAATGGAGAGAATATCCTTACCAGCATTTTGTCTTTAATCGGCCGGCCGGAAGCGCCGCCAGAGCATCGCCGCAAGCGCCACGATCACCCATCCAAAAGCGATGCCGACCAAGTCGGGTGCAAGATCGGCGAGCCGCGGATTGTTGCCGATCGTGGGCATCTGCACCGCTTCCCATCCGATACCCACCACGAACGTCAACAGCGCTGCCAACCAGAGCCGGCCGATCCCCACCGCCAGCACACCGAGCAGGAAGATCAAGAGCATAGAGCCGATGTGCGGCATCTTGGTGAGCGCATTGGCGATAGCGGGCCAACTGATGTCCCAGTCGAAGATCGGGTCACGATAACCCTGGGTGGTGCGCGCCGCAGCCCACAAGCTCGCGATGCTGATGACGACGAAAGGCACCCAGCGTACCGCGCTCAAGGTATTTCGCATGTGTGTTTCACCCGATTTTCCGTGTCGCGGGTTCAGGCCCTCCCAGCCCATCGAGAGACGAATAAGCTGTTCCCCGTGCGGAAGCCGACCATTCCTGCAGCGGCTATTTATTTGGTAGGGCTATGGCGTTCTGACGGCCGCCGCCGCAATGCTGACAGCGCCCGGCGGTATTCGACTACGGCAGGTGATACGCGGACCCGTTGCATGCCGACCGAGACCAGACCCAGCCTCACGTTGCGGCGTCGCCTGAATGCGCCGCCGGCTCTCGTCTTTGCCGCATGGACCAAACCCGAGCACCTCGTGCGCTGGTTCGGTCCCGGGCAGACGATCCAGGACAGCGTCAAGGCACAGATGGATGTGCGGGTCGGCGGCACCTTCCGGATCGGCTTCAAGACCGACGATGGCGGCTATCACGAGGTCGCCGGCGCCTACCGGGAGGTGGTGGAGAACAGCCGCCTCGTCTTCACCTGGGCCTGGCATTCGACGCCGGAGCGGGAATCCCTTGTTACCGTGACGATTACCGGCGAGGGGCAGCAGTCCACCCTCACGCTGCTCCATGAGCATTTCTTCGATGACGCGGCGCGCGCCGGGCACGAGCGGGGTTGGACCGGTACGCTCGACAAGCTGCAGGCCCTCTTCGATCGATCCGCAGCCTGATCGCGGGAGCGGTACGACAATCTGCGTTGACACCGTCGGGGTGCCTGCCAAATACTTGCCGTCAATGAAAAATGCCGGCCACGACGCCGGAATTCCCGGGAGGAAGCAGCATGGCATCCACGCGCAGGACGTTCATCAAACGCTCGGCCGCGACCGCGGCCGTTCTTGGCAGCGGTGCGCCGTTTGCGCTCGCGCAAGCCGAAACGATCCGCATCGGCACGATCTTCGACCTGTCCGGTCCGCTCGCCGCGGCCGGCTCGGTCGCCTCGGCCATCGGCACGCAGATCGCCATCGATCTCGTGAACGAGCGCGGCGGCGTCGCCGGCAAATACAAGGTCCAGCCTGTCAACGCCGACTCGCAGAGCAAGCCCGACGCCGCGATCAACGAAGTTGAGCGCCTGATCAACCAGGAGAAGGTCGAGGTCGTCGTCGGCGTTTATTCGAGCGCGCACGCGGTGCCGCTGGCCGCGAAAATGCAGGAGGCCAAGAAGATCCTCTGGATCACCACGGCGGTGGCCACCTCCGTCGTCAAGGATCGCAACCTGACGTACACGTTCCGCGCACAGATCCATTCCGACCAGTACGGCGACGCCGCAGCCAATTTCCTGGCCGACAACGTGGCCAAGATCGGCGGCGCCGCGGACAAGGTGAAGGTCGCCGTCATCCACGAGGACGGGCCGTACGGCGTGGGTGTCGGCGAAGCCGGTGAGCGCGCGGCGAAGGCCAAGGGCTTCCAGGTGGTCATGCGCGAGGGGTACTCGGCCAGCGCCCCTGATTTGTCGTCGCTCGTTACCAAGCTCAAGCGCGCGCAGGCCGACATCATCCTGCATACGGGCTACAACCCCGACATCACGCTTTTTCTGCGCCAGGCGCGTGAATCCGGCCTGCGCTTCAAAATGCTGATCGGCAACGGCGCCGGCTACAGCCAGATCGACAAGCTGCGCGCGACGTTCAACAAGGACGTCGATGATTTCTGCAACATCGATCCGGTGCCCGCGCAGCTTCTGAAGCCGGAGAGCCTGGCGCCTGGTCTTGGCGATCTCGTTAAGATCATGGTCGATCGCTACAAGGAAAAGACAAAGGCGACCGATGTGCCGCCGCACACGTCGATGGGCTTCAACCAGACCTGGGTTCTGCTCAACAACGTGCTGCCGGTGGCAAAGGAGAAATACGGCGGCTTCAACGCCGAGGCGATCCGCAAGGCCGCGCTCGACGTCGACATCCCTGCCGGCGGCACGATCCAGGGCTATGGCGTGAAGTTCTATCCGCCCGGGCATCCGCTGTCGGGCCAGAACGAGCGCTCGACGCCGGTCGTCATGCAGTACGCGGGCCAGCACGTTTCCGTCGTCTGGCCGAACAACATCAAGACGCAGGACCCGATCCTCCCGCTGCCGGCCACATCTCCCTACGCTGCGCGCTGAGCAATGCTGCAGGTCGCGGGACTGACGAAACGCTTCGGAGGGTTCCTGGCGGTCAACCAGGTATCCTTCGAGGTCAAGGCCGGCGAGATTCTCGGATTGATCGGGCCGAACGGCTCGGGAAAGAGCACGACCTTCAATCTGATCGCCGGCATGTTCCGGCCGACGAGCGGCTCGATCAGGCTCAATGGCGGCGAGATCGGCGGGTTGCCGGCGCACCGCGTCTGCCGCCTCGGTATCGGGCGCACGTTCCAGATTCCGCGCCCGTTTCGCAAGCTGTCCTTGCAGGAGAATGTCACGCTCGCCGCCTACTATGGGGCCGGCGGGACGATCGGCCGCGACGAGGCACGCACGCGCGCCCTCGATGCGCTGTCACTGGTGGGCCTGCCGGCTTCGGAGACGGCGACCACGGACGGTCTGGGGGCTGCAGCCCTCAAGAAGCTTGAGCTTGCCAGGGCGCTGGCGACCAAGCCCAGTCTCCTTCTGGCGGATGAGAGCCTTGGCGGTCTCGATACGGCCGAGATGGAGCGGGCGGCGGACATGCTCAAGAATATCCGCAGTCAGATGGGCATTACCATCATCTGGGTTGAGCACATCATGGGCGTGCTCATGCGGGTCGTCGATCGCGTCATCGTGCTCGATCACGGCGAGAAGATTTTCGAGGGCCTGCCCGCCCAGGCTGCCGAGGATCCTCGCGTTATCGAAGTGTATCTGGGTCAACGGCGGAGCTGAGCGTCGATGCTGGACCTCAAATCCGTCTCGGCCGGCTACGGCTCGTTCTCCGCCCTGTTCGACATCGATCTCAAGGTCGAGGCGGGGGAGGCTGTCGGCGTCATCGGTCCCAACGGCGCGGGCAAGACCACGCTGATGCGTGTCATCTCCGGCCTGCTGCCGGCGTCCTCAGGGACCATGCGCTTCGAGGGGGCCGAGATCGCGGGGCTGCCCGCCTACGACATCGTCAGTCTCGGCATTGCGCACGTTCCCGAGAACCGGCGGCTCTTTCCCTTGCTCAGCGTCGAGGACAACCTGCGCATGGGGGCCTACATCCCCGACGCGCGCCGCCACTACGGAGAGCGGCTGGCGTGGGTGTATGATCTGTTTCCGCGCCTCAAGGATCGCCGTCTGCAGGCGACCGGGACGCTGTCGGGTGGCGAGCAGCAGATGTGCGCCATCGGGCGGGCGCTGATGTCACGGCCGAAACTGCTTCTGATGGACGAGCCGTCGGCAGGCCTCGCCCCGCTGGTGGTGCAGCAGGTTTTCGATCTGGTTCGCCGCATCCGCGGCGAAGGCTTCACCGTCCTCATTGTCGAGCAAAGCGTGCAGCAGGTGCTCGATCTCGTCGACAGGGCATATCTGCGCGAGGTGGGGCGCATCCATCTGCAAGGCACCTCCGCCGAGCTCAGGGACAATCCGGTGATCCGCAAGGCCTATATGGGGCTCTGACCGCATGGACATCTATCTCGTCGAGGCGATGATCAACGGCATACTGCTGGGCGGCGTTCTGGCGTTGCTGGCGCTCGGCCTCAACCTGATCTTCGGTGTCATCGACGTGGTCTGGATCTGCTATGCCGATCTCGTCATGTGCGGCATGTACGCGATCTACTGGCTGCATGTGTACTACGGCTGGCCCATAGCGTTTGCGTGCCTCGCGGCGATCCTGGGGGTCGCGCTGCTGGGCGTCCTGCTGCATCTGCTCATCATCGAACCGATCCTCGCCGCCGCCCCCATCAACCAGCTTCTCGCCACGGGCGGCATGCTGTTCTTCCTGCAGAGCTTTGCCACGCTGCTGTTCGGCACGGACTTCCGCAACATTGGCATCCGCCTGCCGATCATCGAGATCGGCACGATCTTCATCAGCTATGCGCGGTTGCTCGCTTTCGGCGTCGCGCTTGCCGGAGCGCTCGGGCTCTACTTCTTCCTGCGGCGCACGTATCTCGGCACCGCCATCCGCGCCATCTCGCAGGACCGCGAGATCATGGGGCTCATGGGCGTCAACGAGCGCAAAGTCTATCTGCTGACCTCGGCAATCGGCGGAGGCCTTGCCGGGCTCAGCGCCTGCCTGCTGGCGCTGCAGTATGACGTGCACCCCTTCATCGGCAACAGCTTCGGGCCGCTCACCTTCATGATTTGCGTCCTCGGCGGTCTGGGCAACATGATCGGCGGGTTCGCGGCCGCCTTCATCATGAGCCAGATCATCGCCATCGGCGGCTACTACGCGTCGACCGAGATGGCCTATGTCCTTGCGTTCACGTTCTTCATCGTGCTCGTCCTGGCGCGTCCGCGGGGGATACTCAGCCGATGAGCGCGCGCCGCATTGCCGAGATCGCCGGATTGGTGCTGCTGGTTGCGCTGCCGCTGGTGACGCCGCCCTACTTCCTGCATCTGGCGATCCAGATGCTTCTGTGGGGCTTCATCTACACGGCCTGGGCGTTGATGGGCCGCTTCGGCTTTGTGTCGCTCGGCCATGGCGCATTCATGGGCATCGGGGCGTACGTCCCCGCTCTGCTGTGGAATTTCTACGGCCTCACGCCATGGATCGGCATTCCCGTCGGCATCGCGCTCGCCTCGCTTCTCGCCGTCGTCATCGGCTATCCGTGCTTCCGCCTCAAGGTCGTCGGACATTACTTTGCACTCGTCACGCTGGCGCTCGGCCAGGTGGTGCTGCTGTTCATTGTCGCGGAGCGCGAGATCACAGGCGGGTCGCTCGGCATGACGCAGAAGATCGCCGGCCAGTCGTGGTATGCGCTGCAGTTCCCCGACAAGACGCATTTCTACTTCATTGCGCTTGTGGTCTGGATCGGCGGTCTTTGGGTCTGGCGGCGAGTGGATGGCAATGTCGGGCGCGAGGCGCTGGAGGCCATCTCGGAGAATGAGGAAGCCGCCGCCTCCATGGGCATCGATGTCCTGCGTGAAAAGATGCGCATCACGGTCATCAGCGCAGCACTGACTGCGTTGGGTGGTGCGCTCTTCGCGCAATACCTGCTCTATCTCAATCCGGAGACGATGTCGGGGATTGCCGTCTCGCTGCAGATCGTTTTCGCCGCCATCGCGGGGGGCATGTACTCATTGCTGGGGCCGACGGTCGGATCGGTTTTCACGCTGGCGCTCAACGAAGGGCTGCGCGTGTGGTTCGGCACCAGCTTCGTCGGTGCCGCCAACACGATCTACGGCATCCTGCTCGTGCTGTTCATCATTTTCATGCCGCGCGGCATCCTCGGGCTGTTCGAGGGCTTGCGCGCGCGGCCGAAGTCAGGACCTCCCGGTCTTGCCCAACCGGCTGCCGCAGGTCCGTCTCACCCACGTCCCTGATGTCACCCGGCACTATTTGACGA
>JBFWWW010000144.1:0-10233 GCA_050245975.1 Hyphomicrobiaceae bacterium | reverse complement strand
CCGGCGACAGCGTGAAGCCGACGAGGTAGTCGAGCGCGCGGCGCGCGAGATAGGCCTCCACCAGCGGCGTTTCGATCTGGCGCGGCGCCCTCATGGCGTCGAGCACCGCCTGCTTGGTGACGGCGTTGAAGGTGACGCGTTCGACGGGCACGCCCTTCTTGAGCGCGTGCCGGCCCTTCAGGATCTCGAGGATGTGCCAGGAGATGGCTTCGCCTTCGCGGTCGGGGTCGGTGGCGAGGATCAGCTTGTCGGCGTTCTTCACCGCATCGGTGATCTCGCGCATGATCTTGGTGGAGCGGCCATCCACGTCCCAGTGCATGGCGAAGTCCTTGTCGGGCTCCACCGAACCGTCCTTGGAGGGGAGGTCGCGGACATGGCCGTAGGAGGCGATGACCTTGTAGTTGCCGCCCAGATACTTGTTGATCGTCTTGGCCTTGGCGGCCGATTCCACAATAACGATGTTCATTTGCCCATCTCAACCTGCCGCGCGCCCTATGGCCCCAGCGGGCGGCTGCGCGGCAATGCATTTATATAGGTCGGCCTGGAATGACCCGCGCCCCAGGCGGGGCGAGACCATGGTGGAACATATTCCCGGTGTCAAACCCATGAATGAGGGGCCAAGGCCGCGATAAAGTGCGTTAAACGTTGAAAACAACAAAAATGTTGGACAATGCCTGCGGAAATCACCTAGTCCTGACCCGGTCTAGGCCCGTCGCGGCCAGGAGGTAACAGCCTGGAGGTGGCATGAAGCTCGACAAGATCGACAGCGCGGAGACCATTTCGGGTCCGCCGACGGGTCCACCAGTGGGGCCGACGACTGCAGGACGGGAGGCGGCCGACCGGCTGGAATACATCGCCGACATGGTCCAGGAGCTGCGGTGCATGGCCGAAAGCGCCGACTGCGATACGCTCGCCCGCATCCTGGAAGTGGCCCACCGGGAGGCGACGCGCCGGCGCCGCATGTAGGTATTCTGGCGTCAGGCGGAATCTGCCCTGAGCGCGACGAGCTGGAAGCCCTGCCGCTCGATCCGTCCGGCCAGCTCGAGCTCCAGGAGTGCAGCATGGACGATCCGCGAGGAGAGACCGCTGGCGCGGATGAGCTCGTCGATGTCGATGGGCGCCGGGCCGAGCGCGGTCAGGACACGGGCACGGCTCTCGTCGATGGCCGTGTCCGCTGGTGGCGGCTCGGGCGACGGCGGGGCATCCGCTCCGGGCTCCCTGAGATGAGGCTTGCCGAGCATCGGCGCAATCGCCTGCAGCACGTCGTCCGGCGATGTGACGAGCGTCGCCCCCGATTTCAGCAGCGCATTGGTGCCTTCCGCGCGCGGGTCCAGAGGATGACCGGGCACCGCGAACACTTCGCGGCCCTGCTCGGCGGCCAGGCGCGCCGTGATGAGCGTGCCTGAGCGCCGCGCCGCCTCCACCACCAGCACGCCGAGCGAGATGCCGGAGATGATGCGGTTGCGGCGGGGGAAATCCTTACCGCGTGGCTTGAAGCCCGGCGGCTGCTCGGTGACGAGGCATCCTGCCTCGCCGATGCGGCGCTGCAGGTCGGCGTGCTCGGGCGGATACACGACGTCGATGCCGCCGGCGACCACGGCGACGGTGCCCGTTGCGAGCGCTGCCTCGTGGGCAGCCGCATCGATGCCACGCGCCAGTCCGGAGGCGACCACGATACGGGCTTCGCCGAGGGCGCCAGCAAAGGTGCGCGCCAGCTTGCGGCCGGCAGCCGAGGCGTCGCGCGAGCCGACGATGGCGAGCATCGGCCGTGCCAGTACGGACAAATCGCCCTTGACGTAGAGCATCGGCGGCGGCGCTTCGACCGCTGCAAGAGCTGGCGGATAGCCGGGCTCGATGGTGAAGACCGGATGCGCACCGGCGCGGCGGGCAGCATCGAGTTCGGCTTCGGCTGTGGCAGCCGGGCAGACGCGGATGGCACGTGCGCGCCCGCCGCGGCGCGCGAGCTGGGGCAGGGCGGAGAGTGCCTTGTCGGCGCCGCCGAAGCGATTGATGAGTTCGCGGAACGCCGTCGGTCCGACGTTCTCGCTGCGGATGAGGCGCAGGCAGGCCAGCCGCTGCGCGTCGTCGAGCGGCGCCTGCGGCAGCGGCGCGCGCGTCAGGCGCAGTCGCGTCTCATGACCTGGCACCGATCCGGCTTTCCTCGCCGGACATGAGACGGCGAATATTGGCGTGGTGGCGCGCGACGATGAGCGCCGAAATGACGAGAATGAAAAAGAGACCGACCCATCCGGTGACGATGTAATAGAGGGCAACTGCAGCCGTCGCCACGAGGGCCGCAAGCGAGGAATAGCGGCTGATGGCGGCGACAACCGCCCATACGAGGCAGAAGACGACCGCCGCCGGCCAGTTGAGCCCGATCAGCGTGCCGATGTAGGTGGCGACGCCCTTGCCGCCGGAGAAGTTGAGCCAAACGGGAAACAGGTGGCCGAGGATGGCGCCGAGGGCGGCGACATAGGACAGCTGCGTGGCGGCGAACGGATCGAAGTGCTTGGCGACCTCGAACACCAGCAGCACCGCGGCGGTTCCTTTCAGAAGATCGAGCAGCAGCGTCCCGGCCGCGAGGCCCTTGTTGCCCGTGCGCAGCACGTTGGTGGCGCCGATGTTGCCCGAGCCGATGCGGCGCACGTCGCCGAGACCCGCAGCGCGCGTCAGGACGAGGCCGAACGGGATCGAGCCCAGCAGGTAGCCGGTCAGAAGCGCCAGCAATGCGGAAACGGAAATGAGTGACCCGAGCCCCAAGACGCCCCCCAATCGAACTGCCGGCCGGCGCCTTTACGCAGCAGGTCAGCGTTCGCTCTGAGCGTAGCGATACACGGTGCGGCCGGCAACCATGGTCAGCAGCACGCGGCCCTGCATCTTGCTTTCGTCGAACGGCGAGTTTTTCGAGCGTGCGCGGATCAGCGCCTTGTCGACGACCCACGGCTGGCCCGGATCGACGAGCACGAGGTCGGCCGGCGCGCCCTTCTCGATGCGCCCCGACGGCAGGCCCAGCAGTCGCGCCGGATTGATCGTCATTGCGCGCAGAATGGCGAGCAGCGGGACGTCGTCGTTGTGATTGAGGCGCAGCGCGGCTGCGAGCAGCGTTTCGAGGCCGATGGCGCCGTCTGCGGCTTCCGCGAACGGCTGCCGCTTCACCTCGACATCCTGCGGGTCGTGGCTCGAGACGATGACATCGATCTCGCCGGCGGCAAGCGCGCGCACGAGAGACATCCGGTCATCTTCCGACCGCAGCGGCGGCCTGAGCTTGAAGAAGGTCCGGTAGTGGCCGATATCGTTCTCGTTGAGCGTGAGATGATTGATCGATACACCGCAAGTGACGGGCAGCTTGCGGGCCTTCGCCGCGCGGATGACCGCCATGCTCGCAGCACACGACAGCGTCGCGGCGTGATAGCGTCCGCCGGTCACTTCGACGAGCCGCACGTCGCGCTCGAGCACGATGGTCTCGGCGGCGCTGCTGACGCCCGGCAGGCCGAGCCGGGTCGATACCTCGCCCGCGTTCATGACCGCGCCCTGCGTAAGGTAGGGATCCTCTGTGTGGTGAACGATCAGCGCGCCGAAGTCCTTCGCGTAAAGCAGCGCATTGTTCATCACCCGCGTGTTCGCAACGCTTCCCTTGCCGTTGGTGAAGGCCACTGCGCCGGCCCGCTTCAGCAGGCCGATCTCGGTGATTTCCTGGCCCTGGAGGCCGCGCGTCATGGCGGCCATGACGTGCACGTTGACAATGGCGTTGTCGCGCGCGCGCCGCTGGACGAAGTCGACGAGGGCCACCTGGTCGATGACCGGCTCGGTGTCGGGCATGACGACGATGGTCGTTACCCCGCCCGCCGCGGCGGCCTGGCTGGCGGTCTTGAGCGTTTCGCGGTGTTCCTGCCCGGGTTCGCCGGTATAGACCTGCATGTCGATCAGGCCCGGGCAAAGCAGATTGCCCTTGCAGTCGATGACGTCGGCTCCCTCCGGCGCGTTGCGCCGCAGGTGCGGGCCGACCTCGGCGATCACGCCGTCGCGCACGAGCACGCCACCCGGCTCGTCGCGACCGCTGGCGGGATCGATGACGCGGGCGTTGATGAAGACCGCCGAGGCGTCGCTGTCGGGATGGGCTGGTTTGCGCATCGCTGGCCTCAATGGTTGGGCAGCTGGCGGGCCAGCGCTTCGAGCACGGCCATGCGCACGGCGACGCCCATCTCGACCTGCTCGCGGATCACGCTGCGGGAGTGGTCGGCGATGGTGGAGGCGATCTCCACGCCGCGGTTCATGGGCCCGGGGTGCATGATCAGAGCGTCAGGCTTGGCGCGGGCCAGCTTCTCCTGATCGAGGCCGAAGAAGTGGAAATATTCGCGCGTCGAGGGCACGAAGGTCCCTTGCATCCGTTCGCGCTGCAGGCGCAGCATCATGATGATGTCGCTGCCTTCGAGGCCGGCAACCATGTCGGTGAACACCTCCGCGCCCAGGCGATCGGGTTTTGCCGGCAGCAGCGTAGAGGGCGCAATGATGCGCACCCGCGCGCCGAGCGTGTTGAGGACGTCGATGTTGGAGCGGGCGACGCGCGAATGGAGGATGTCGCCGCAGATGGCAACCGTGAGCCCGGCGACACGGCCCTTGGCCCTGCGGATCGTGAGGGCGTCGAGCAGCGCCTGCGTCGGATGCTGGTGGGCGCCGTCGCCGGCATTGATGACCGAGCAGTCGACCTTCTGGGCCAGCAGCTCGACGGCGCCGGCGGCGTGATGGCGGACCACGAGGATGTCGGGGCGCATGGCATTGAGCGTCATGGCCGTATCGATCAGCGTTTCGCCCTTCTGCACCGAGGAGGTCGAGACGTTCATGTTCATCACGTCGGCGCCGAGCCGCTTGCCGGCGAGCTCGAACGAGCTCTGCGTGCGGGTCGAAGCCTCGAAGAACAGATTGATCAGCGTTCGCCCTCGCAGGACGTCGCGCTTCTTGTTAACCTGCCGATTGCTTTCGGCAGCCTTGTCGGCGATGTCGAGAAGGGAAGAGATTTCCGCTGCCGTGAGACCTTCGCAGGTCAGCAGGTGGCGGCGGGCGAAGGATGCCTTGAGCGGCTGGGTGCTGGTCATTAAAGCCGGTCCTATACGCCGACTCATCGAGGCCGGCAAGGCGCGAGTCGGCCACGGTCGGCAGTTGCCCACGCCGATCAGTGCCGATCGCGGCCAGGGCCCGCGCCAATGCCGCAAACAGGGACCCGGAGGGCGCCATGACCGCCTCGTTTGTCACGCACCTTGAGACCCACGATGTCGTTAACCAGAGCCCGCCCTTTGCGGAGGTGAATTTTTATGCACTCGACCGGCCGTTGCGCGATGCCGTGGCGCGCGGCGGGGCGGGGGCTGCCGAGGCGCGGCTCACCGCGCTGGGTGGACGGGCCGGCAGCGCCGAGATGCTCGATCACGGCCGGCTCGCCAACGAGAACCCGCCGAAGCTGAGGACGTTCGATCCAAAGGGGCGACGGCTCGACGTCGTGGAGTTCCATCCCTCCTATCACGCGTGCATGCGGCTGAGTTTCGCGGAAGGATTGCACTGCTCGCCCTGGGATCACCTCGTCAGCGGCGGGCCGCCGGCCGCTGGCGCACACGTGGCGCGCTCGGCCGGCATCTACATGATGGCCCAGACCGAAGCCGGCCACGGCTGTCCTATTACGATGACATTTGCCTCGGTGCCGGCATTGCGGCTGCAGCCGGACCTGACGCGGGACTGGATCGGAAAGATCACGTCCCGCGCCTATGATCCGCTTTTCCGCCCGCTTGCGGAGAAGGCGTCCGCCACTGTCGGCATGGGTATGACGGAGAAACAGGGCGGCACGGATGTGCGGGCCAACACCACGCACGCCCAGCCGGTGGCAGGTGTGGGACCTGGGCGCGAGTACCTCATCACCGGCCATAAGTGGTTCATGTCGGCGCCGATGTGCGATGCATTTCTCGTGCTGGCGCAGGCGCAAGGCGGGCTGTCGTGCTTCCTGATGCCGCGCTTCCTACCGGACGGCACCGTCAACGCGCTGCGCTTCCAGCGCCTCAAGGACAAGCTCGGCAACCGCTCGAACGCATCCTCCGAGGTGGAGTTCGAGCAGGCGCACGGCTGGCTGATCGGCGAGGAGGGCCGCGGCGTCAACTCGATCATCGAGATGGTGACCTGTACACGGCTCGATTGCGCGGTCGCGTCCGCCGGGCACATGCGCTTCGCGCTCGCCAATGCCATCCACCACACGCGCCACCGCACGGCATTTCAGAAGAAGCTGATCGACCAGCCGCTGATGCAGCAGGTGCTGGCGGATCTCGCGCTCGATGCGGAAGCGGCAACGGCGCTGGCCTTCCGTCTGTCGGCCAGCTTCGACGGCCGCGACGAGACGTCGGCAGCCTGGCGGCGGCTGATGACGCCCGTGACCAAATACTGGATCTGCAAAATGGCGCCGGCGTTCGTCTACGAGGCCATGGAGTGCCTCGGCGGCAATGGCTATGTCGAAGAGGGGCCGCTGGCGCGCCTCTACCGCGAAGCGCCGCTCAACGCCATCTGGGAGGGATCGGGCAACGTGATGGCGCTTGATCTCCTGCGCGTCATACAGCGCGAGCCTGGGCTGGTGGATGCAGTGCTGGGCAAGCTCGGCAGTGCCGTCGCCGGCGATGCCGCTCTTGCAGCCCATGCGGCCGGCCTGCGCGATGGTCTTGCCGCGCCGGGCGAGATGGAGGCGCAGGGCCGGCGCCTGATCGAAGGCATGGCCGTGCTCGCTGCCGGCGCGTTGCTGCGCGAGAACGCCCCGCCGGCCGTCGCCGACGCGTTCATCGCCACGCGCATCGCCGGCGCCGCGCGGCACACCTATGGCCAGGGTCTCGCCCGCGCCGACACGCGCGCCATCATCGAGCGCGCTCTGCCGCAGTAGAGGAACGCATGCGCACGCATGGAAAGCGGCAGGGGCAGCCCAGCCCGCATTTGAGGGGCCACCCCTGCCTCGCCTCCAGCTCCGCCCCGCAACGGACCTAGAGGCGATTGTGCGCCGCTGCGCCCGGTTGCAGCGGGATCGGAAGACCAGCAACGGCACAACGCAGGGCATCGATACGCAGCGTCAGCTGCTCGATGGCCAGCGGCGTCGCCGCATCGGGAATGAGATCGGACATGCCCCGCGCCATCAGGAACGGGTTCCGGAGATGGCACCGGTGGGCGGTGTCGTAGCGTGCGCGACCGGCCCGCTCGCTGCGCGCGGGCGGAAGCGGTGTCTCCTCCAGGCGGGACAGCTCGTCTGCCAGCCACTGTGGTGGGCTGCCGCCATGATGACCCCGCCGTCGACATCACTGCGGGAAAATCTAGCGGCGGCTTGTGGTGTGGCAAGAGCACATGGGGGTTTCCACGACCCTCTGTGGCCGGCAAGTCGCGGTAGTGCTCAGCATAAGGACTATAGGCGTCCGAGCCGGTCCAGCGCGCCCTGCAAAATGAGCGTGGCGGCGACCTTGTCGATGACGCGGTCGCGCTGACGGCGTGACGCATCGGCCTCGAGAAGGGCGCGCTCGGCCGCAACGGTCGTCAGCCGCTCGTCCCAAAGAAGCATGGGGCTTTGCGTCAGGCGCGACAGATTGGCCGCGAAGGCGCGCACGGCCTGCGCGCGCGGCCCTTCCGATCCGTCGAGATTGCGCGGCAATCCGATGACGAAACCGCCGACATCATGCTGCGCGGCGAGGTCGAGCAGGCGGCGGGCATCGGCGGCGAATTTCGTCCGCATCAAGGTATCGAAGCCGCTGGCGATCGTTCGCCTCGTGTCGGAAAGAGCCAGACCGATCGTTTTGGTGCCGACATCGAGGCCGAACAGCCGCGCATGCGGTGCCAACTCGGCCGCGAACGGCACGATGTCCGCGAACGGCTTGCGGATCTCCATGCGATCTTTCGGCGTTTCCCCGCTTTGCATGAACGCCTTATACTCCCGGCAGACCCCGGCACAACTCCACACGGAGCGAGAGCATGAAAATTACCTGGTTCGGACATTCCTGCTTCCGCATCGAGACGGGCAAGAGTGTTCTCCTGATCGACCCCTTCCTGAAGCCCAATCCGACCTTTCAGAAGGCCGGCCTCAAATTCGACGATGCCATCAAGGGCACCACGCATGTGCTGCTTTCGCACGGGCACGACGATCACATCGCGGATGCCGGCGAGGTCTGCAAGACGACCGGAGCGGTGCTGATGGCAAACTACGAACTTGCCATGCACATCGCGGGCAAAGGGGCCGAGAAGATCGAGCCGATGAACACCGGCGGCACGGTCTCGCAGGCCGACTTCGACCTGACGCTGGTGAATGCGCTGCATTCCTCGTCCAGCGGCGGTGTTTATCTTGGCAATCCCAACGGGCTTGTGATCCGCACCAAGGAGGGCAAGACGGTCTACCACATGGGGGACACCGAGATGTTCGGCGGGATGGAGCTGATTGCGGAGTTTCATCAGCCCAACGTCGGGATCGTGCCTATCGGCGACCGCTTCACGATGGGCGCGCGAAGCGCGGCATTTGCCTGTCGGAAGTTCTTCAAATTCGACACGATCCTGCCGTGCCACTACGCTACATTTCCCCTGCTCGACCAGGACGCCTCGAAATTCGTTGCCGAAATGAAGGGGCATAACGTGGTCGTTCCCAAGCCCGGCGAGCAGGTGTCGGTCTAAGGACAGTCGGAGAATTTCCTTGAGCCAGGCAGACGGTGCGGTGCCGCAAGGCGATCCGCCAAGCGTCGGTGCTGCGCGCGCTGAACGCAACGGCGCGTACGATGCGGGGCTGGCGCCGGTCTTCACCGTCACGGCGTTCCTCTCGGCGCTTCTGCTGTTCGCGCTGCAGCCGATGTTCGCAAAGATGGTGCTGCCGGTGCTCGGCGGATCGCCATCTGTATGGGCGGTGGCGCTGTGTTTCTTCCAGGCAGCCTTGCTGGCCGGCTACTGCTACGCGCATTTGCTGATCGCCTGGCTGCCGGTGCGCTGGACAGGGCTCGTGCACTTGGCGGTGTCGGCGGCAGCTGCCCTGGCTCTACCGGTTGCGCTGCCGGCAGCCTGGGGCGAGCCCCCGGTGGGCGAGCCCTACGTGTGGCAGATCGGGCTGTTCGCGGTGGCCATCGGGGCGCCGTTCGTGGCCGTCGCAGCCAATGCACCGCTGCTGCAGTCCTGGTTTGCCGCCAGCGGCCATCGCGACGCCCGCGATCCCTATTTTCTGTACGCGGCGAGCAATCTCGGCAGCCTCGTCGCGCTGCTTGCCTATCCCTTCGTGCTGGAACCGTGGCTCGGTCTGTCGGTCTTGAGCCGCGCCTGGACCATCGGCTACGCCGTGTTGGTGCTGAGCGTTGCCGCGGCTTTTGCCATGGTCGCGCGGCGCGCGGTCCCGCCGCAGCCGCCCCTGTCGACGCCCGCCGGTGTGCCTGACGCTGCCCCGCCGGACCTGGCGCCGACCTGGAGCCGGCGTGCGGCCTGCGTCGGGCTGGCGTTCGTTCCTTCGGCGTTGCTCACGGCGTTCACGACCCATGTCGCGACGGATGTCGCTTCGGCACCTCTGCTCTGGGTTCTTCCGCTGTCGCTCTACCTTCTGACCTTCGTGCTCGTGTTCCGCCCTTGGCCCATGGCGATCAAGCCGGCCTTGCTGCAGGCGCATCTCGCGACCATCGTCGCGGCGCTGCTGGTGCTGTCGCAGACACGTCTCGAGTCCTGGTTTCTTGCCAGCGCGGCCGGAGTCGCGGCGTTCTTCACGAGCGCTCTCGTCGCGCACCGGCAGCTCTATGATACGCGCCCGGCGGCGGCGCACCTGACCGAGTTCTACCTGCTGATGGCTCTCGGTGGGGCGCTCGGCGGCCTGGCGGCGGGTCTGCTGGCGCCGAAGATATTCTCAGAAGTGTTCGAATATCCGTTGCTCATCGCGCTGTCGGCGGCGTGCCGCCCCGGCGCGCTGCGCCCGCGCACGGATTGGAGCCGCGAAATCCTGGTGGTCTGGCTGATCGTCGCCGGCGGGGTGCTGGCGGTCTATTGGATCCCGTGGGCGGTGTCGGCCGGATATCTCCCGTCGGGCGACTGGGGCGCCACGCCTCTGGTCGCCGCGCTGCTGGCGTCGGTCGCCGTGCTGGCGATCCGGCATCCCACGCGCCAGCTCGCTGCCGTTCTGATGATGGTGCTTGCCGTCGTATGGCTCCCGTCGTCGGTACGCCGGGGCGACGCGACGCGCAGCTTTTTCGGCGTCTACCGCGTGATGACTTCGGA
>JBFWWW010000143.1:0-10255 GCA_050245975.1 Hyphomicrobiaceae bacterium | reverse complement strand
GGAAGTGGCCCCGGAAGTGGCAGGAAGTGGAGTGACGATGGTTGACCGCTGGCACATGCCTCGCGCGGGCGTTCTCCTCGGCGCCCCCGTGCTCGCCGGACTTCTGCTCGCAGCACTTTCGCTCGTTGCACTTTCCGCGGCGCCGGCCGCGGCGGCCACCTGCACCAAGGAGGAGTTCGCGGCGGCCGTCGATCGCGTCGGCGCGTCCCTGCGCAAGCTCAACGCGCAGCAGGCGCCCGCCGTCCAGGCGCGCGTCCGCGAGCTGGGCGCGAAGAAGGGCTGGCCCAAGGATCAGATCGAGGAGCGCGCCTACGAGGCGCTGCAGGACGACAGGACGGCGGCCTTCGACCGCCAGTCGAACGAGCTGCTGACCCGCATGGACGAGCTCGGCACCCTGCCGCCCAACGGCACGCCGGACTGCTCGAAGCTGGACGACCTGACGGCTGCGAGCGTCGAGCTGCAGGCGACGGTCAAGGCGAAGTCGGCCTACATGCTGGCCAAGCTCGACCGCCTGCTCGGCAAGGGCGAAACGCCCGGCGCGCAGGCCCCCGGTGCGCAGGCGTCGCTGCCGCCGCCGGCGGCCAGGCCCGCTCCCAAACCCGCGCCGCCCCCGCAGGCTGCCGTTCCGCCACCGCCGCCGCCGGTCCCGGCGTCGCCGCCGCAGGTGCGGCGCGAGACGCTGCCGCCCGCCCAGGGCGAGAGACCGGAGCCGGGCCCCGCGCCCTCGCAGCGCGCCGACATCGATCGCCCGCCGCCGCCGCTGTCCGCGCAGCCACCGTCGCTCCCGCCGGGCGCGCTCATGACGCCCGAGGACGACGGCTACACCATCGACGAGATCCGCGCCGCCAGCGCCGGCTTTTTCGGCAAGCTGTCGGCCAACCTCGGCAGCGTGATCGAATACGCCTTCCACAAGGCGGGCCGTCCCACCGCCTACATCCTCGGCAAGGAAGGCGGCGGCGCGTTCCTCGCCGGCCTGCGCTACGGCTCGGGCACGCTCTACATGCGCGCCGGCGGACGGCAGGAGATTTTCTGGCACGGTCCGTCGGTGGGCTACGACATCGGCGGTGAGGGGTCGAAGATCCTCATCCTCATCTATCGCATGCACAACCCGGAGCGGCTTTACGCGCCCTTCACGGTGGTGGACGGCTCGGCCTATGTCGTCGGCGGCGTCGGCGCGACGCTGGTGACGAACGGCTCCATCGTCATGGCGCCCATCCGCACCGGGATCGGCCTGCGCTTCGGCGCCAACGTCGGCTACATCCGCTTCACGTCGCGGCCGACCTGGAATCCGTTCTGAGGCATCGGTCCTGAAAATGCTTCGGAGCGGCCACTTGCGGTGACCGCTCCGGCGATTTTCAGTTCAGGCGCGTCGGCCGGCCGGTCAGAACGGGCGGCAGGCGAGCGCCTCGACGTCGCACTTCCAGTCCTTGGCCTTGTCGGTGCCGGTGCACTTCTCGCTCTTCTTGTTGGCGATGCGGAAGTTGCCCCAGGACGTGCCGTACTCGAATGCGGTGAAGCCTTCCCAATCCTTGATGGCGGCGGCCTGGGCGACCTTCTTCGTCGCGCCGGTGCCGCTGCCGTAATGGTAGTGGTCGAGCATGCACGTCTTCTTGCCGACCTTGACCCAGGTGTGGATGACGGCGACGCCCGTCTCGTCCGCGCTCGCGGGCACGGCCCAGGTTGCGGCGGAGGCGGCGACAGACACGGCGGCGGCGGCCGACAGCAGGACGCGGAGCTTCATTGACGTCTTTTCCTTGGAAATATCCAAACCGAGCCCATAAGTGCCAGATTCTGAAAATGCTTTCACAAGCCCGCTTTGCCGCACGCGGCTGATTTCGCATCTGCGCTGCATTTTCGACACAGTTGGTTCCCGCGCGTCGCGTTCCGCGGCGATCTAGGCCGTCGCGATCTTTTGCAGGGCGGCGCGGATGGGCTCGGGGATGGGAACCGGCCGGTTCGAGGCGCGCTCGACGAACACGTGCACGAAGTGGCCTTCCGCGCGCGCATCGTTCTCGCCCGCGCCGAAAAGCCCGATCTCGTAGCGCACGGACGAGGAGCCGAGGCGGCCGACCCTGAGCCCCGCCTGCACCAGCTCGGGATAGGCGAACGAGCGGTGGAACCGGCACATCGTCTCCACCGCGATGCCGATGATGCGGCCGGCCTGGATGTCGAGCCCGCCCGCATCGATGAGGTAGCGGTTCACCACCGTATCGAAATACGAATAGTAGACCACGTTGTTGACGTGACCGTAGAGGTCGTTGTCCATCCAGCGCGTCGGGATGTCGAGGACGTGCGGATAGTCCTGCCGCCGGCCCGGCGGTGTGCGCTCGCTGGACATGACGTCTCCCGGCTCCGGCTACTTCACCGCCGTGACGGCGATCTCCACCAGCATGCGCGGGTCCGCGAGCTTGGCCTCGATGCACGCGCGCGTCGGCAGGTTCTTGCCGCCGGTCCACTCGATCCACACCTCGTTCATGGCGTCGCGCAGGCGGATGTCGGTGAGCCAGATGGTGGCCGAGACGGCGCGCGACTTGTCCGAGCCGCCGAGCGCCAGCAGGCGGTCGATCTCCTTCAGCACCTGGCGCGTCTGGCCTGCCACGTCCTGCTTGATGTCGTCGGCGACGATACCCGACGTGATGACGAAGCCGTTGGCCTCGACGACCTTGGAATAGATCTTGGAGGGTTCGTGTCTGGTGACGCTCATCGGGGGCTCCTCGCTTGTCCGGTTGGTTTACGTGGTTCGGGGCCGTCATAGCATGGCCGGCGCGGCTTGCCAGTATTCGGGTTTCGTGCGCGCGCCTTTTGCTCTAGCGTGCGCGCCAATGACGGATCAGGCGCCCATTCATGTCGTCGGCGGCGGACTGGCGGGCTCGGAGGCGGCCTGGCAGATCGCCGGTGCGGGCGTGCCCGTGACGCTGCACGAGATGCGCCCCCAGCGCATGACGGATGCGCACAAGACGGACGGGCTGGCCGAGCTCGTCTGCTCCAACTCCTTCCGCTCCGACGACTGGGAGACCAACGCCGTCGGCCTGCTGCACGAGGAGATGCGGCGCGCCGGCTCGCTCATCCTCGCCGCCGGCGACCGCTGCAAGCTGCCGGCCGGCGGCGCGCTCGCCGTCGATCGCGACGCGTTCTCGGCCGCCGTGACCGCGGCGCTCGAGGCGCATCCGCTCGTCGCCATCGACCGCCGCGAGGTGGCGGGCCTGCCGCCCGCCGCGTGGGACAGCGTCATCGTCGCCACCGGCCCGCTGACGTCGCCGGCCCTGGGTGCTGCCATCCAGGCGCTGACCGGCGAGGGCGAGCTCGCCTTCTTCGATGCCATCGCCCCCATCGTGCACTACGACAGCATCGATACGGCGATCGCCTGGCGCCAGTCGCGCTACGACAAGGCGGGCCCTGCCGGCTCCGGCGCCGACTATCTCAACTGCCCGCTCGACGAGGCGCAGTATGCCGCCTTCATCGACGCGCTGCTGGCGGGAGAGAAGACCGAGTTCAAGGAGTGGGAGGGCACGCCCTACTTCGACGGCTGCCTGCCGATCGAGGTGATGGCCGAGCGCGGCCGCGACACGCTGCGCTTCGGGCCCATGAAGCCCGTCGGTCTCGCCGACCCGCGCACCGGCCGGCGCCCCCATGCCGTCGTGCAGCTGCGCCAGGACAACGCGCTCGGCACGCTCTGGAACATGGTCGGCTTCCAGACCAAGCTGAAGTATGCCGAGCAGACGCGCGTGCTGCGCATGATCCCGGGGCTGGAGCGCGCCGAGTTCGCGCGCCTCGGCGGGCTGCATCGCAACACCTTCCTCAACAGCCCGAAGCTGCTCGACGGCGGCCTGCGCCTCAAGGCCGACCCGCGCCTCAGGTTTGCCGGCCAGATCACCGGCTGCGAGGGCTACGTGGAGAGTGCGG
This sequence comes from Hyphomicrobiaceae bacterium, assembly GCA_050245975.1. Taxonomy (GTDB): domain Bacteria; phylum Pseudomonadota; class Alphaproteobacteria; order Rhizobiales; family Hyphomicrobiaceae; genus JBFWWW01. The sequence goes on along the minus strand of JBFWWW010000143.1, from coordinate 6,352 downwards.
CCATCGGCCTGCTGGCGGGACGCTTCGCCGCCGCCGAGCGCCGCGACCGCACGCTCGCAGCCCCGCCGCCGACGACCGCGTTCGGCGCGCTGCTCGCCCACATCACCGGCGGCCATCTCAGCGCGGAGGAGGGCGGCGCGCGCTCGTTCCAGCCCATGAACGTCAACTTCGGCCTCTTCCCGCCGATGGAGGCGCCCGAGCGCGACGAAGCCGGCACGCGCATCCGCGGCAAGGAGAAGGGCGTCGCCCGCAAGCGCGTGATGGCGCGCCGCGCGCTCGCCGACCTCGACGCGTGGCTTGCCGCGACCCGTCTCGATGCCGCCGCCTAGCCGGCGGCGGCCATGGCGTCCTGCGCCAGCTTCGTGATGCCGGCCCAGTCGCCCGCCGCCACCAGGTTCGCCGGCGCCATCCACGAGCCGCCCACCGCCACCACGTTGGGCGCGGCGAGATAGGCGGCCACGTTGCCGGCCGAGATGCCGCCCGTCGGACAGAACCGGATGTCGGCCAGCGGCTGCGCCAGCGCCTTCAGCTTCGCGAGCCCGCCCGAGGGCTCGGCCGGGAAGAACTTCAGCACGCGGTAGCCGAGGTCGGCGAGCGCCATGGCCTCCGACGCGGTGGCCACGCCCGGCAGGAACGGCACGCGCCAGCCCTGCGCCGCCTCCAGCAGCCGCGGCGTCATGCCGGGCGACACGAGGAACTTCGCGCCGGCCGCGATGGCGGCGTCGCCCTGGCCGGGATCGCGCACGGTGCCCGCGCCCAGCGTCACGCCCGTCACCTCGCGCGCCATGGCGGCGAGCGCCTCGAGGGCCGCGGGCGTGCGCAGCGTCACCTCCAGCGTCGCAAGGCCGCCGGCGGCGAGCGCGCGCGCCAGCGGCACCGCCTGCGCGGGCGTGTCGACCGTCAGCACCGGCACGATGCGGGCGCGCTTCAGGGCTGCGGCGAAGGCGGGATTGAGCTTGGCCTGCATGGCGTCCTCAGGGTGTTGGCGTCGTTTCGGCGGCGATCCATGCCAGATAGTCGGCCGATCCGCCCGCGGCCGCCAGCACCACCAGCGCCGGATTGGCATAGCTGTGCATCGCCTTCGTCTCGGCGACCACCGTGTCGGCGAGCCCGGCGCGCGTCTTGATGATCATCACCGTCTCGCTGTCGCGCTGGCGGGCGCCCTGCCAGTGATAGATCGACGTCATCCCCGGAATAATGTTAACGCAGGCCGCCAGCCGCCTGTCGACGAGCGCACCGCCCACGCGCTCGGCCTCGTCCGCGGTGGGAAATGTCGAATATATGAGAACGGGCTTGTTGTTTTCCTGCACTTGAGCGAGCCTCCGTCCGCCGCGCCGCACGAGGGCCGGCATGGCCAATCACGCACACCCCGGCACGCACAGCATAGAATGGCAACGCCCGCGCGCAAATTCGAGAAGATCGCCTTCGTCGCCAGCGACATGCCCGAGGCGCGCGCCGCGCGCGACCGGCTGGCCGGCGCCTACGGCAACGCGGACGAGGGCGAGGCCGACGTCATCGTCGCGCTGGGCGGCGACGGCCTCATGTTGCAGACGTTGCACCGGCACATGCACGCGCCCGTGCCGATCTACGGCATGAACCGCGGCTCCGTCGGCTTCCTGATGAACGAATACCGCGAGGCGGACCTGCCGGCCCGTCTCGCCGCCGCCGAGATGGCGCGCATCCACCCGCTCACCATGCGCGCGCACGACGCGGACGGCCGCGTGCACGAGGGGCTGGCGATCAACGAGGTGTCGCTGTTCCGGCAGACGCACCAGGCGGCAAAGCTCGCCATCTCCGTCGACGGCAAGGTGCGTCTGGAGGAATTGATCTGCGACGGTGTGATGGTTGCAACGCCGGCCGGCTCCACGGCCTACAACCTGTCGGCCTATGGCCCCATCCTGCCCATCGACGCGCAGCTCCTGGCGCTCACCCCCATCAGCGCGTTCCGCCCGCGGCGCTGGCGCGGCGCCGTGCTGTCGCACCGCGCGCGCATCGGCATCGAGGTGCTGGAGCCCGACAAGCGGCCCGTCAGCGCGGTGGCGGACCATTCCGAGACGCGCTCGGTGGTCCGCGTCGAGGTGGCGGAGGCGACCGACATCGACCTCCTGATGCTGTTCGATGCCGGCCACGGTCTCGACGAGCGCATCCTCTCCGAGCAGTTCCGCTATTAGCGCTTGCCAAGCGCGGATCGGCTGCGCAAGAAGCGTGCACCGACACGCGCCCCGCCCGCAAGCCGAGGTCCATCCGATGCGCTCGCTCCTCTTCGTTCCCGCCGACAGCGAGCGCAAGCTTGCGAAGGGTGCCGCCGTCGGCGCCGACGCGCTGATCCTCGACCTGGAGGACGCGGTCGCGCCCGACCGCAAGCCGGCCGCGCGCGCCATGGCGACCGAATATCTCAAGGCCGCCCGCCAGCAGGCGCAGCGCCCGCGGCTCTACGTGCGCATCAACAGCCTCGATACCGGCATGCTGGAGGCCGACCTGTCGGTCATCGCCGGCGCGCCCGACACCATCCTGCTGCCCAAGGCGCAGGGCGGCGAGGACGTGCAGCGGCTCGCGCTGGCGCTCGACAACGCCGAGCAGAAGCACGGCCTGCCGCTGGGCGCGACGCGCATCACCGTTCTCACGACCGAGGTGCCCATCTCGATGCTCGACATGCGCTCCTACGTCGGATCGAGCACGCGGCTCGAGGGACTGACGTGGGGCGCGGAGGACCTGGGCGCGATGATGGGCGTGAAGTCGAACCGCGCCGCCGACGGCCGCGCCTGGACCTCGCCCTTCCGCCTTGCCCGCGACCTCTGCCTCGTCACGGCGGTGGCGGCCGGCGTCGCGCCCATCGACACCATCTTCGCCAACTTCCGCGATGCGGAGGGCCTGCGCATCGAGGCGGGCGAGGCCGCGCGCGACGGCTTCACGGCCAAGATGGCGATCCATCCCGATCAGGTGGCGGTCATCAACGCCGCCTTCACGCCGACGCCCGAGGAAGTGGCGCACGCGCAGGCCGTCGTGCGCGTGTTCGCCGACAATCCCGGCGCCGGCGCCCTGGCGCTCGACGGGCAGATGCTGGACCGTCCGCACCTCGTCAACGCCGAGCGCATCCTCGCCCGCGCCGCTGCCCGCCCGGCCTAGGCCTACAGCCAGCCTTTGCGCTTGAAGTAGATCCACGGGATGATGGCCGACACCACCATCAGCGCCAGCGCCCAGGGATAGCCCCACAGCCAGTCGAGCTCGGGCATGTGGTGGAAGTTCATGCCGTAGATGGTGCCCACCAGCGTCGGCGGCATCAATGCCACCGCGAGCACCGAGAAGATCTTGATGATGGTGTTCTGCTCGTTGTTGATCATGCCGAGCAGCGCATCGAGCAGGAACGTGATCTTCGACGACAGGTAGCCGATGTGATCGGTGAGCGACTGCACGTCGCGGTCGGCGGTCTTGATGCGCGAGCGCAGCGCCTTCTCGTCGCCGCGCTCGGCCATGGCGTGCGAGAGATAGGTCAGCACCCGGTGCAGCGACAGCAGGCTTTCCCGCGACCTCGACGTCAGCCCGCCCTCGCGGCCGACCGTCTTGATCATCACGTCGAAGCGGCGCGAGCGGGTGCGGTCGCCGGCCTTGCTGTCGAAGATCAGGTGCGCGAGGTTGTCGACCTCGCCCTGCACGCGCTCGACGCGGTCGGCCTCGCGGTCGATGATGGACTCCATCAGCCCCACCAGCACCGCCATGCCGGACATGCAGCGCGCGTCCTTCTTCTGCGCCTTGGCGAGGAACAGCGGGAAGGCGCGCGGCTCGATGTAGCGCACCGTCACCAGCCGGTTGCCGGCGACGATGAAGGTGACGGGCGAGGCGGTCGGGAACTCGGCCTCCTTCTGGTGCAGGAGGATGGCGGTCATGAAGTGCGCGCCGCCCTCCTGGTAGAGCCGGCTCGACGCCTCGATCTCGGCCATCTCCTCGCGCGTCGGGATCGAGACGCCGAGGGCGGCCTCCAGGAGGTGGTCTTCCTCGCGGCTGGGATTGAACAGGTCGATCCACACGGTGGCATCGCCGACCGCGTCCGCTCCGGATCTCTCTCTGACGACCAGGCCGCCGTCGATGGCGTCGTACACGGTGAGCATGGGCCCGGCTCCGCGTGGCGAACTTCGGCGCCCATATGGCCCATGTTCGCGCGGGGCCGCAAGTGCCCGCGAACAGGCCGGGTGTCACAGTCCCGTCGTCGAGCCGTCAGGCGGAGGGCGCCTCGCGCCGCACCTGCGAGCGGTCCGGGATCCATGGCGTCCGCCACGGCCACAGCAGCACGACGAAGCCCAGCACCGCGAGCCCGATCATCACGCCGACGATCCAGGGTTCCGCGCCGCCGCCGACGAGGCGCACCGCCCAGTCGTTGATCTCTTCGTAGCGCAGCACCGCGATGGCGCTCGCCGCGACGCCCGCCATCTGGCCCACCATCTCCATGTACTTGCCGAGCCGGCGCAGGAAGTAGAACAGCAGCAGCAGCGTCCACGGCGCCAGCACCAGGCTGAGGCGCATCTGCGGCCCGCCGCCCCAGCGCCCGAACATGGCGTTCGAGGTCTCCTGGTAGGCGTAGTCCATCATCGGCCACAGCAGCATCGCGAAGGCGCCGATCAGCACGCCGCGCTCCAGCGCCGGCACCTTGTCGCGGTAGTTGTCGTCGAGCCGGTCGCGCCACAGCGCCAGCATCAGCCCGATGACGACGAGGATGAGCACGAAGAACACCTTGAGCGGCATGAAGATGTCGTCATAGCGCGCGGCCTCGGAGCGCTTGGCGGGGTCGGCGTAGAGCTGACCGAGCCGGTCGGCGAAGCGCTGCTGCACCTGGCAGCAGGCCGCCGCCGTCAGCCGCGCCTTGGCGGGAAAGCAGTAGCGCTCCTTGGCCGCCGCCTCCGGCTCCTCCAGCAGCGGATCGGGTTTGCAGTTGCGCGCGAACTGCGCGATGCCGATGCGGTTCTCGCTCGCCTTGCGCACGTCGAGCAGCGTGTCGAGCAGCGGTGCGCGCGAGCATGGCGTGTTGGCGGCGCCGCAGCCGGCGGGCTCGCCCCTGTCGGCGGCGAGCGTGGCCGGCGACAGCTCCCACACGCCGCGCAGCTTCGACGTGACGAGGCCGTTGGCGACATAGGCCGAGATGCCCGCCACCACGACGAAGCCGATGAAGAAGCGCAGGCGGCCGTAGGGGACGTGGTGCCAGTAGAGGTCGGTGAAGATGACGGCCGGCAGGTAGAAGGCGAACAACGCCAGCAGGCCGAAGATGGGGAAGAACAGGAACAGGTGGCTGTGCGCCGTCACGACGCCGAGCCAGTCGAGGTGCTGGAATTCGCGGATGAGCAGGCCCGAGGCGGCCAGAAACGACAGCGCGAGGGCAACGAACACGACGCCGACGAAAATACGCGCACCCACCATGACCGTCCCCCGACCCTGAGCGCCCGGGGGCGCCGGTCCACCCGTTTGACCGGCAGACTAGTGCAGGACGGCAGCGAAGGAAATTGCTGTCGGCCGCGCGGGATGCCGCTTCTTGCGCCCTGTTGCGCCCGTACCCGGTTGCAACCTCGCGCGCTCTGCCCCACATGGAGCTGTGGGCGTGCTTTGCGCCTTGCTGGACCTTGACCCGCCCTAGACCGTCGGGACGCTGGACTGGCCCGCGCAAAGCGCGCTCATTTCATTTGGGCGTGAATAATTGGAGCGCGCGAAGCAGCCCGGCATCACGTGCCGCCGGGGCGCCCCCCATCTTGTCATCCCCGCCGAAGCGTCCCCCTCCTTGTCATCCCCGCCGAAGCGCAGCGGAGAGCGGGGACCCAGGGATCAAAGGCACGCGCTCGCTCGTGAGCTGGGTCCCGGATATTTCGCTCGCGCGAAATTCCGGGATGACACAGGGGGAGAGCGCGAAATCCCGGGATGACAGGATGGCCGCTGCGCAGCCTCCCGGACGACACGGGGGGAGCAGCCTCCGGGATGACACGGAGCGAGGGCGCGAATATCCGGCAGGCGGCAGGCGAGGCGGGCGTGCCGGGCTCAGCCGTTGAACGTCGGCTTGGGTGCGTCCGTGCGCACGTCGAGATCGGCCTTGAGCTCGGCGGGGTCCTGCGCGCGGCGGACGCGGCCGTCGAACAGCGCGCCCTGCTCGATCATCAGCGACTGGTGATGGATGTCGCCCTCGACGCGCGAGGAGGCCTGCAGCGCCACGGTCGCGCCGCGGATCGTGCCCGACACCTCGCCGCGCACGATGATGCGCTCGGCGGCGACGGTGCCCGTCACCTTGCCCTTCTCGCCGATGATGACCTCGGCGCCGCGCAGCTCGCCCTGGATCTCGCCGTCGACCTGCAGCGAGCCCTTGGAGATGATCTTCAGG
>JBFWWW010000142.1:0-10317 GCA_050245975.1 Hyphomicrobiaceae bacterium | reverse complement strand
TCGAGACCATCAAGGGCATGCCGACGCACGCCATGGACAAGCTGAAGATCCCGGGATGCACCTATTGCAATCCACAGATCGCGTCGGTCGGGCTTACGGAGGAGAAGGCGAAGGAGCAGGGCCGCAAGCTGCGCGTCGGCCGCTTTCCCTTCGTCGGCAACGGCAAGGCGATCGCGCTGGGCGAGCCGGACGGCCTGGTCAAGACCATCTTCGATGCGGCAACCGGTCAGCTGATCGGGGCGCACATGATCGGAGCGGAGGTGACCGAGCTCATCCAGGGCTTCGTCATCGCCATGAATCTCGAGACGACGGAGGAAGATCTCATTCACGCCGTCTTTCCGCACCCCACGCTGTCGGAAACGATGCATGAGAGCGTGCTCGACGCCTACGGGCGTGTCATTCACGTGTGATCCGGCGGAGCAATCCTATCGCTTTGCCGGGCGCTGTGGCCGCTCCGTGGAACGTTTCCGCGTGCCCGCAATTGTGTCTCCGACAGCACGCCTTCGCAGGCGCAACAAGAGCGCCTCGACGGTGAGCCCCGAGTCGGCAACACTGATTGCAGGGTGGATGTGCGGTGGTCCTGACCCTGTCGCAGGAACCTGTGGAGATCCAAAATGAGAATGGATGCGCAAGCTCTGATTGTGCTGGCGATCATCGGCATCGTCGCCGGCTGGCTCGCCAGCCTTGTCGTCGGCGGCGGCGGCCTTATCACCTATCTGGTGTCCGGCGTCATCGGTGCGTTCGTCGGCACGTGGCTGCTGTCGGCGCTGGGCGTCAACATCTCGATCGGCGGACCGATCGTGTCGCAGATCATCGTCGCTGCCATCGGCGCGATCGTGGTGATCCTCATCGCGCGTCTCGTCACCTGACGAGACCGGGCGGCCTGGCGCAGCGCGTCAGGCCGCTCCGAATACCCGGCGGAAGATCGTATCGACTTGCCGCATGTGGTACTCGAGATCGAAAAGCGCATCGATCTCCGGCGCCGATAGCGCTTTGCTGACCTCGGTGTCGGCCTTCAGCAACGACCTGAAATCACCTTTCCCCTGCCACACCGGCATCGCGTTGCGCTGGACCAGCCGATAGGCGTCCTCGCGCGACACGCCCTTCTGCGTCAGCGCCAGCAGCACCCGCTGCGAATGAACGAGACCGCCGAGCCGGTCGAGGTTCTTGCGCATGTTCTCCGGATAGACCACCAGCTTCTCGATCACGCCGGCGAGGCGGACGAGTGCGAAGTCGAGCGTCACCGTGGCGTCGGGCCCGATCATGCGCTCCACCGAGGAGTGCGAGATGTCGCGTTCGTGCCAGAGCGCGACGTTTTCCAGTGCCGGCAGGGCATAGGCCCGCACCATGCGCGCGAGACCGGTGATGTTCTCGGTCAGCACCGGATTGCGTTTGTGGGGCATCGCGGACGAGCCCTTCTGGCCCTCCGAGAAGAATTCCTCCGCTTCGAGCACCTCGGTGCGCTGCAGGTGGCGGATCTCGATGGCGAGGCGCTCCATGGAGGAGGCGATGACTGCCAGCGTGGCGAAATACATCGCGTGCCGGTCGCGCGGGATGATTTGCGTCGAGACGGGCTCCGGCCGCAGCCCGAGCTTGCCGGCGACGTAGGCCTCGATGCGCGGGTCGATGTTGGCGAAGGTGCCGACCGCTCCCGAGATGGCGCAGGTCGCGATTTCCTCGCGTGCGCGCCGCATCCGCTCCTTGGCGCGCGAGAACTCGGCGTAGGCGCCGGCAAGCTTGACGCCGAACGTGGTCGGTTCGGCATGGATGCCGTGGCTGCGGCCGATGGTGGGCACGGACTTGAACTCGAAGGCGCGCGCCTTGAGCGCGGCGAGCAGTCGGTCGAGGTCGGCCAGCAGCAGGTCGCTAGCGCGCACGAGTTGCACGCTGAAGCAGGTATCGAGCACGTCCGAGGAGGTCATGCCCTGGTGCACGAAGCGCGCGTCGGTCCCGACGTGCTCCGCCAGATGCGTCAGGAAGGCAATGACGTCGTGCTTCACCTCGCGCTCGATGGCGTCGATGCGCGCGACGTCGAAGACGGCTTTGCCGCCTTTGTCCCAGATGGCCTGCGCCGCGGCCTTGGGGATGAGCCCCAGGTCGGCCATGGCGCTCGCGGCGTGCGCCTCGATCTCGAACCAGATGCGGAACCGCGTTTCCGGCGTCCAGATGGACGCCATTTCGGGGCGTGAATACCGCGGGATCATGTGCGCCTCTTGGGGTGTCTCGCCACGGCCTTGCGGTAGCAGAGCCGCGGCGTTGCATCAATTGCCAGATATGCATGGAGTGGGTAATTGTCGGGCTGCAACCGCAAGTTCTGACCTGAGAGCCCACTTTCCCATGAATTCGGATGTCCTCGTACTTGGCGCCGGTATGGTCGGCGTGTCTGCCGCGCTGCAAATTCTGAAGCGCGGACGTTCCGTGACGCTCGTCGACCGGCGCGGGACGGCGGAGGAGACCTCGTTCGGCAACGCCGGCCTGATTCAGCGCGAGGGCGTGGTGCCCTATGCCTTCCCGCATGATTTCGGGAAGATCCTTTCCTATGCGCTCAACAACCGTACCGATGCACGCTATCAGCCGCTGGCGCTGCCCTGGATCGCCATGTCGCTTTACCGCTACTGGCGCTGGTCGACGCCGGACGGCATCGCGGCCACGGCCCGCGCTGCGCGCCCGTTGGTCGAGCGGTCGCTCAGCGAGCATGAGGCGCTGATGCAGGAGGCCGGCATAATCGCCATGCTGCGGCGGACCGGCTATCTGAAGTTCTTTCGCACGGCGCAGGCTTATGAAAAGGCGGTAACCGAGGAAGCGCAGGACCGCGAGCGCTACGGCGTCACATTCGAGGCCATTGACGGCAACGCTATCCGCAATCTCGAGCCGCATTTTCTCGCCAGCGCCGCCGGCGCTATCCTGATGCCGCAGCCGGCCAGCGTGGCCGACCCTTCCGCCGTGGCGCGGGCCTATGCGGAGCTGTTCATCAAGCTCGGCGGGCGCATCATGCGCGGGGAGGCGCGGACGCTGCAGCAGACCGCCACCGGCTGGAGCGTCGCGACTTCGCAGGGCGCGCTCGAAGCGCGCGATGCAGTGATTGCACTCGGACCCTGGTCTCCGGATGTCTACCGGCCGCTCGGTTACCGCCTGCCGATGTTTTTCAAGCGCGGCTACCATATGACGTTTGCGCCGAGCGGCAATGCAACTCTGGCGCGGCCGCTTCTCGACGCCGAGTCGGGCTTCGTGCTGACGCCAATGAGCCGCGGCATCCGCATGACGACGGGCGTGGAGTTCGGCCGCCGCGATACGCCGCCGACGCCCGTGCAGGTGGGACGCGACGAGCCCATCGCGCGCGCCACCTTCCCGCTCGGCGAGCGGGTCGACAAGGAGCCCTGGCTCGGCCGCAGGCCGTCCTTCCCCGACATGCTGCCGGTCATCGGCCCCGCGCCGCGCCACCGCGGCTTGTGGTTCGACTTCGGCCATCATCATCTGGGGTTCACGCTCGGGCCGGTCACGGGACGGCTGCTCGCCGATCTCGTCACTGGCGCGCCGCCGTTCACCGACCCCACGCCTTATAGCGCGACGCGCTTCAGCTGAGCGGGCCCGCGCCTAAGCGCGGACCAGGTGCGCAAAGCGATCCTTCCAGGCGGGTTGCGCGCCGGGGAACGGCAGCGCCGTCGCCTCATAGACGCCACGGGCAATGGCGCGGGCCAGAACGTCGCCCGCCGCGAGCCCGAGCTCCGTGATGTCCATCAGCGGATCGCGGAGCGGTTTTTCAAGTGTCGCCGCCGCAATCACCGTGTCGCCATCCATGGGCGCGTGAGCGGGGCGGATGGCGCGGGCGAGGCCGTCATCCGCCATGATGGCGATGCGCTTGGCCTGCGGCTTCGTCAGGATGGCATCGGTCACCACCAGCGCGATGGTGGTGGAGGGCGGACCGCCGCCCTTCATGCGCAGAGCACGGGCGGCATCGTCAACATGCGCTGGCTGGCCGAGGCCGCCGAATTCCGCGTCGCGTTCGTAGGGCGCCGCCCAGAAATGCGGCCCGTCGCCGATGGTCGCCGAGCCGATTGCGTTCACGACCACGAGCGCAGCAACGGCATAACCCGATTTCGTCATTGCACTGGCCGAGCCGAGCCCGCCCTTCAGCGTCGCGGTCGTGGCGCCATAGCCGCCGCCCACGGTGCCAAGAGGAAATGCACCGTCGGTGGCGCGTTCCGCGGCCGCGTATCCCATCTCCCAGTATGGCGGCATCCTGCCCCAGTTCTTGTCGCCACCATTGAGCAGGTCGAACGCAATGGCCTGCGCAGCGACGGGGACAACGGCGGAGCGGATGCGCAGGCCGACCCCGCGCGCGCGCAGGTAGGATACGACGCCGCCGGCGGCATCGAGCCCGAACAACGATCCGCCCGACAGGACAACGGCGTTGACGCCCGTGGCCGTCATGTCGAGATCGAGCACGCCCGTGTCACGGCTTCCGGGCGCGCCGCCGCGCGTGACGCCCGACGCGACAACGTCGCCATCAAACAGCGCCACGCTGACGCCCGTGGCGATGTGTGCGTCATGGACATGGCCGACGCGGATGCCGGAAATATCGGTGATGACGTTGTGTCGCATGCGCGCTCCGTTTGTGCATTGCGGGTGCAGGGTGCGCGGGGTCTGGACGCTGGTCAACGCCGGAATTGCTGCGTGGCAGCAACGATTTGGGTCAACCTGACGTCACATTCCCGGGCAACACGTGGGGCGTGGCGTGCTACTTGTTTAGGCGCGAGTAGGGCGGAGGAACATTCGGTTTTGACGATGCGCGGGGCATCGCGGGCCGGACAGAGAGAAGGATCAAGTACGCGAGGAGGACGACATGCGGGCCACCAATCCCGGCAAACTGAATACCGAGGGCTTGCAGGAGATCAAGGATACGAGCGATCCGCGTGACGCTTATGTCCAGGTGAGGAAACGGATCTCAGCCTATCGCGCCGAGGGACGGGACATTCCCGACGCGCTGAAGCGCATGGAGCGCACTCTTTTTGTCGAGTGCTGCGCGCAATCGCAGGGGCGATAAGCCTCGAGCCCACACCAGCCGTCTTCGGCTCACCTGTGCTGCGGGGCGCGCCTTCACTGCGCCCCGTTTCCCTCCACAGGCTGCAACCGCCCACTGATCCAGCGCGACATCACGAAGGCCGGCAGCGTCGGCTCTCCATCGTCGGTGAAACGGAAGGACCCCGCGATTGTCGTCGCGGACCGCGTGCGCCATGTTTCGGAGACCGGTGTATCGGGTTGCGCGTCGATCGCCTGCGCCCAGGCCTGGACGCCGGCATAGGCAAACACCTCCGCGCCCCTGACCGGTGGAGTCCCCGGAGGAAACTGCGCCGTCGCAGCAACGGGGATGAAGATGCGGCCCGCGCGTTCGCGTGCCAGATCCAGGAACGTCTCGGCCCCCAGCACGTCCATGCCGATGAGCAGCGATGCGACGTGCGCGTCCTCAAGATTGTCCACCACGATCGCGGCTTCGGCCGGGAACGCGCCGAGGAAGACGACGGCCGGTTGCGCCTGCGCGATGCTGCGGCCGAGGGCGGAATAGTCGCGGGCCCCTGCCGTGAGCTCGAGCTCGACGGGCGCGGCGGCATTGGCAGCCCGCAAGGCAGCGCGAACCTGCGCCGCCCAGGCGCGCGAGTATCGCGTTCCGTCGCTGACGATGACGAACGGTCCGCTGCCGCGGCGTGCCAGCGCGAAGCGGGTAGCGGTCTCGCCCTGTGTCGGCGCCGAAGCGGGAAGGCGCGGCACCTTGGGCGGGAGCTGCGCGGCTGTGATGCCATCTGCGCTGCCGGCGACGACAAGCACCGTGACCGCGGGCGAAGCTTCGATGGCCGCCGCCGCACATGGCGGAACGATGACGAGGGTCGGCGCCTGCCGGTCCGACGATCGTGGTTCGACCGCAGGGCCCGTGCCGCAGGCAAGCGCGCGCGTTTCCATGGCGACCTGCCGGCCGGCGATGCCCCCTGTCGCGTTGATGGCGGCGACGGCGCGTCGTGCTCCCCTGCGCAAGTCATTGCCGGAGCGCGCGTGTGAACCCGTGACGGGGGCGGCGACACGCACTGTCGGCCCGTTTTCGTGCGCACCGTTTTCATGCGCACCGGGCTCGCCGGCTGCGGGCAGTTGGGCGGCGAGGCCGACCACAAATGCAAGAGGCAGCCCGAAGGCTGCCTCCCGGAGTCGCGATATCTGCCCGCGCAAGCGCGGCATGCGGATCAATTCTCGACGTAGGTCACCTTGCCGTCGGAGCCCTTCTTCCACGTGTACATAACGTAGTCGGCGCGGGTGATGTCGCCCTTCTTGTCGTAGCTGATGTCGCCGATGGCGGTCTTGAACGGCTTGCCGCCATGCATCTGCTCGGCGACCTTCTTGGGATCGGTCGACTTGGCGGCCTTGGCCGCGTCGGCAACGATCTGGAGCGCCGCGTAGGTGTAGAGCGTATAGGCTTCCGGCTCGAAGTTCTTGGCACGGAACTTGGCCACCACGTCCTTGGCTTCGGGACGCTTGCGCGGATCGGGCGCGAACGTCATCAGCGTGCCTTCGACGCCCGGTCCGCCGATCGAGGCGAACTCGTTGGAGGCGATGCCGTCACCCGACATCAGCACGGCGTTGACGCCCTGGTCGCGCATCTGGCGCACGATCAGGCCGCCTTCCGTGTGCAGGCCGCCCCAGTACACGATGCTGGCGCCGGACGCCTTGATCTTGGAGACCAGGGCCGAGAAGTCCTTCTCGCCCGTGTTGACGCCTTCGTACAGAACGGCCTTGAGGCCGAGCTTGTTGATGGCCTTCTGCGTCTCGTCGGCGAGACCCTTGCCGTAAGTCGTCTTGTCGTGGACGATCGCGACCTTCTTGCCCTTGTACTTGTCGGCGATGAACTTGCCCGCCACCGCGCCCTGCTGGTCGTCGCGTCCGCAGGTGCGGAACACGTTCCAGTACTTGCGCTCGGTGATCTGCGGATTGGTCGCGGCCGGCGTGACCATCAGGATGCCGTTCTCGGAGTAGACCTCGGACGCCGGCATGGTGACGCCGGAGTTGAAGTGTCCGATGACGAACTTCACGCCGTCAGCCACGAACTTGTTGGCAACCGAGCGGCCCTGCTCGGGCTTCGACACGTCGTCGCCGAACAGCAGCTCGATCTTCTGGCCGTTGATGCCGCCTTTGGCGTTGATGTCTGCGGCCGCCTGCTCGGCGCCGTTCTTCATCTGCGCTCCGAAGGCCGCGTTGGGTCCGGTGAAGGGACCGGCGATACCCACTTTAATCTGGGCCTGAGCTGCGCCCGCCGCCAGCAGCGACGCGGCAACGGCCACTCCCGACCACACCATTTTCCTCATGGAGGTACTCCCTTTATTGCGCCATGCGCGCCGCAAACCGGCGGCCCGCTGAGGGCAAAATGCCCGCCGCGAGCCGCGATCAAACCCTGAAATAACGGCGCTGTCACGTCCAAAGCGGCGGTGCATATCCCGGGCACTGTCAGGATTTCAACGTCCAGCCGAGCCAGCCGCGGCGGCGGTAGAGCCAGCCGTATTGCGTCGCCATCTGGTGCGCGCGCATGGCGCGAAATCCAACCAGGGCTGTCGCGAGGAGAACAGCAAAATCAACAATGTAGCTCGAAGCCGAGAGGAACGGCTCCTCGAACAGCGCGTAGTGGATGAAGCGCACCGTGACGGCCAGCAACAGCATGTACAACGGCACATGCCACAGCGGCCGCCAGGTCTGTGCGATCGCGCGGCCCGAAATATAGGCAGCGCCGCAGCCGAGCACGATCGTGACGAGCAGGAACACCCACAGCCCGTTGTCGCCGCCTTCGTAGAAACTGCCGATCCAGGCCATCAGAGCCGCCCTCCCTCGAGATAGGCGGCACGCACCTCCGGTCGCGCCAGCAGTTCGCGCCCCTCGCCCGACATGGTGATCAGTCCGTTGACCATGACATAACCGCGATGCGCAAGCTTGAGCGCGTGGAAGGCATTCTGCTCGACGAGGAACACCGTCATGCCATCGCGCGCGTTGAGATCGCGAATGGCGTCGAAGATCTGCTTCACGATGAGCGGCGCCAGGCCGAGCGAGGGCTCGTCCAGCAGCAGCAGGCGTGGCCGGCTCATCAGGGCGCGCGCGATGGCGAGCATCTGCTGCTCGCCGCCCGACAGCGTGCCGCCGCGCTGGTTGAGCCGCTCCTTGAGCCGCGGGAAGAGCCCGCAGACGCGATCGAGATCCGCCTCGAAATGCGCCAGCCCGTCGATCTCGGCGCCCATCTGCAGGTTCTCGCGCACGGTCATGCGCGGAAAGATGCGCCGTCCCTCCGGCGATTGGGCAATGCGCAAGTGCGCGATCTCGTGCGTGGGCAGGTTCGTTATGTCCCGGCCTTCGAACAGGATCTGGCCCTCGCGGGCCCGGGGATTGCCGAAGATGGTCATCATCAATGTCGACTTGCCGGCGCCGTTCGCTCCGATCAGCGTCACGATCTCGCCGGCGTTGACATCGAGGTCGACGCCTTTCAGCGCGATGATGTTGCCGTAGAATGTCCTGACCCCGCGTACGGAGAGCATCGGCTGGCTCACTGCGCCACCTCCGCTTCGACCTTTTCGACCTCGTCGTCGGCAACGCCCAGGTAGGCGGCGATGACGTGCGGGTCGTTGCGGACGTGGTCGGGCGTGCCATCGGAAATCTTGGCACCGTAGTCGAGCACGACGATGTGGTCGGAAATCTCCATGACCACCGACATGTCATGCTCGATGAGCAGGATGGACGTGCCGTGCGTGTCGCGGATTGCCTTCAGCATGGCGTTGAGTTCGGTCGACTCGCGCGGATTGAGCCCGGCTGCCGGCTCGTCGAGGCAGAGCATCTCCGGCTCGGTGCACATTGCACGCGCGATCTCGAGACGGCGCTGCGCGCCGTAGGGGAGGTCGCCGGCAGGGTCGTCGGCCCGCTCCAGCAGCCCGATCATCTCGAGCCAGGAGCGCGCGCGGTCCACGGCCGCCTGCTCCGCCTTGACGTAGGCGGGGGCACTCACAAGACCGAGCACTGTCATCCCCGATGCGGTCATCAGCGCGTTGTGCTGCGCGACGATCAGGTTCTCGAGCACCGTCATGCCGGTGAAGAGGCGGATGTTCTGGAAGGTGCGCGCGATGTGGGCCTTGGCGGCGATCTCGAAGTCCGGCATGCGCTCGAGCAGAAACAGGGCCCGCTCGCCGTTGACCGCGCTGCGCGCACCCGTGGCTGTGAGGCTCGCCACCTCCGCAGGGTTCGCGCTGCCGCCGCGCGAGAAGGCAAGACGGCCGACAGTCGGCTTGTAGAATCCCGTTATGCAGTTGAAGACCGTCGTCTTGCCCGCGCCGTTGGGGCCGATGATGGCGGTGATGTCGCCGCGCCCGGCGGTGAACGACAGGTCGTCGACGGCCACCAGGCCGCCAAAGCGCATCGTCAGGTTCTCGACCACGAGCAGGGGATCGGTCTGCCAGCGCATCAGCCGTGTCCCTCCTTGACGAGGGAGGCGTCGATCGCCTTGCGTTCACCGAGAAAGATCGAAGGTTGTCGATTGCCGACGAGGCCGCGCGGCCGCCAGATCATCACCAGAACCATGGCGAGACCGAACAGCAGCATGCGGTACTGCGTCGGATCGAACTCGTCGCCGAAGATGTCTTTCAGCCAGTCGAGCTCGCGCAGGATTTCCGTGCCGCCGATCATGATGACGGCGGCGATGGCCACGCCCGCCTGGCTGCCCATGCCGCCGAGGACGACGATGGACAGGATCACCGCGCTTTCCATGAAGGTGAAGGATTCAGGGCTGACGAAGCCCTGCCGCGCGGCGAAGAATGAGCCCGCGAAGCCGCCGAAACCCGCGCCCAGCGCGAACGCCGTGAGCTTGGTGTTGGTCGTGTTGATGCCGAGCGAGCGGCAGGCGATCTCGTCCTCGCGCAGGGCTTCCCAGGCCCGCCCGATGGGCAGGCGCCGCAGCCTGATGGTTATGAAGTTCGTGAGCAGCGCGAGGCAGAGGATGACGTAGAACAGGAAGATCGTGCGATGGATCGGCAGGAACGGAATGCCGAAAAATGCCGCGAACCCATCCTCGTTGTTGGTAAAGGGCAGCCCGAAAAACGACGGGCGGGGAATGCCGGAGATGCCGGCATAGCCGTTCGTCACGTCCACCCAGTTGATCAGGATGAGGCGGATGATCTCGCCGAAGGCGAGCGTCACGATGGCGAGGTAGTCGCCGCGCAGCCTGAGCACCGGGAAGCCCAGCATCACGCCCCAGAGGGCGGCGAATATTCCGGCCAGCGGCAGGCAGATCCAGAATGACAGCCCGAC
>JBFWWW010000141.1:0-10624 GCA_050245975.1 Hyphomicrobiaceae bacterium | reverse complement strand
CGCCGTCGAAGTTCGCATTGGCCGCGTCTGCATACCAGTCAGCCGCATCCTTCGCGATGGGCATCGCGCTGTTCGCGCCCTCTGCCATTGCCAGGCAGTACCGCACGTCCTTGAGGCGGAGACCAACCGTGAACGTCGCGCCATCCGAGAACTGGGATTGCAGCATCCGTCGTGCGTGCCGCTTGACCTGGGGGCTGGCTACGGCGCCGTTTTCCGTCGCCTCTGCGACTGTTTCCGGGTCGAGTCCGAGCTTCTGCGCGAGCGCCATGGCCTCGGCCAGCGAAGCGATCTGGACCGCGCCCAGCATGTTGTTGATGAGCTTGAAAGCCGTCCCCGTGCCGACAGGACCGAAATGCCGTATGGCGCGGCAGAGGGGCGTCAGCAGTGGCCGCGCACGCTCCAACGTCTCGGGCGTACCGCCGACAAGCAGCGTCAGCTCGCCTGCCGCCGCAGCCGGCGGCAACCCCGCCACGGGGCAATCGAGATAGGCAAGTCCCCGCGCAGACGCCGCGCGGGCCAGGTTCGCGACATGGCTGGTCGACAAGGTCGAGGACTCGATGACCAGCGCGCCCCGGGGCATCACCTCGAGCGCACCCTGCGGGCCATTCCATACGGCTTCGGACGCGATATCGTCCGCCACCATCGCAAACACCGCATCCGCACCGCGCGCCGCATCTGCCGGCGTTTCGGCGAGTCTCGCGCCGGCCGCGACAAGATCATGCGCCTTCACCGCCGAACGGTTCCAGACCCGTAAACGGTGTCCGGTGCCAAGCAGGCGCCCGGCCATGCCGCGGCCCATGCGCCCCAGTCCAAGAAAGCCGATCTCCGCCATGGCGTACTGTCCTCCTGTATTGTTTTCAGGCAAGGACCTGCAGCACGGTCCTGCGGCCGATTTTACCGAGCAGCCAGACAAGGTGCGGGCGGCGCAACGCGACACAGCCCTCCGTCGGCGTATAACCCTGTCGGGCGACGTGCATAAAGATGGCGCTGCCCCGCCCTCGCATGCGCGGGCGATCATTGTAGCCCAGTACGACGATGAGATCGTACACGGCATCGGCCCGCCACAGCTGCTCGGCGCTGGCGTGATACGGAACCCGGACATGCCGGTTGTAGTTTCCGTCGTGTGGTTCGTCGCACCAGCCATCCGAGCGGCGAAGCGCTCGCACGCTGAGCACCGAGCGGGGACGCCGCACATGGTCGGGCCGATAGTAGATTTGGCGCAGTGGCCAACGCCCGATCGGGGTGCCGCCGTCACCCTCGCGCTTGATCGTCAGCCGCCCGCCGCGTCCGAGGGCGCAAGGCACGACATGGTCGCCGATCTTGAGCCATCCGCGGGTCGCCCGGCGCGACAAGCCTCCAACCGCAAGGCGCAATTCTCGCGGCGGTTCAATTCCTCGTTTTTCCCGAGACTTCAACCGCTTGGTAGCCATGGAGACCGTGATAACCGTCTGTTTGGATCGACAAACTAGTGATAGTCTCCCGGCGAAATAAAATCACCTGTGACGGGAGTTGGCTGGCATGAGCACGGCGCGAAAGATTCTCCTCGTTGACGACGACGAGGACCTTCGGGAGTCGCTGAAGGACCAGCTTGCGCTGCATGACGAATTCGAAGTTATGACGGCCGGCACCGCGGCGCAGGGGATCGAGGCCAGTCGCGCCGACCACATCGATCTGATCCTGCTCGACGTGGGATTGCCGGACATGGACGGCCGCGAAGCGTGCAAGCTGCTGCGCAAGAACGGCCACAAGGGTCCGATCATCATGCTGACCGGCAACGATTCCGACGCCGATATGATCCTCGGACTCGATGCGGGCGCGAACGACTACGTCACAAAGCCCTTCAAGTTTGCGGTTCTGCTGGCGCGCATCCGAGCGCAGCTGCGCCAGCACGAGCAGAGCGAGGACGCCGTTTTCGCCATCGGACCCTACACGTTCAAACCGGCGTCGAAGATGCTGGTTGACGAGAAGGGGTCGAAAGTCCGCCTGACGGAGAAAGAGACCTCGATCCTCAAGTATCTCTATCGCGCCGGCGAGAAGGTCATCACGCGCGATGTGCTGCTTCAGGAAGTATGGGGTTACAATTCCGGCGTGACGACGCACACGCTCGAGACGCACATCTACCGTCTGCGGCAGAAGATCGAGAAGGACCCGTCGAACGCGGAATTGCTCATCACCGAGACCGGCGGTTACAAGCTCGTTCCCTAGTCTGCCCCACAACGTTCCTTAGTCCCAATCTTCCACGCTCCATCAACACGATGTCCACACTGCCCTGGACCCGCCTGCGCGAATCACACGAGCTTGCCTCATGTCAACAATCTTTGCGGCGATGCCGCGAGCTGTTGCACGTGGAGGTGCTGTCAAATGCCGATCGATGCCCTTGTTGAACCCCTTTTGCGGGTCCCTCTGTTTCAGGGCTTGCGGCCATTGCAGATCACCGAGATCGCACGTCAGGCCGAGCGCATCATCTTCAAGCCCGGCGAGACCATCGCGCGCAGCGGCGCGTCTGCCGAGGCCGCATATCTCATCGTCGCGGGCACGGCGGAGCGCATCTACGGGTCCGGTCGCGGTGGCGCCGACACGCTGGAGCCCGGCTCGCTGATCAGCGAGATGGCGATGCTGATTTCCGTGGAACATGGCGCGACGGTCGTGGCGCGCAGCGCAGTGCGCTGCCTCAAACTCAACCGTGCCGATCTGCATGCGCAGATGGAAAACGATCCGGCGCTTGCCGATCATTTCACCGATTGCATCACGCACCGACTGACGAAGGTCGCAGCCGAGTTGCAGCAGATCCAACAGGTTCTGGCGGCCGATGCCGCGCGAACCGAGGAGACGTTGGGTGCATTTGGCCCACTGCAATCCGGTTCGGTCGAGCTCACGGCGCTGCGCTAGGCACGGCCTCCAGTTCCCAGACGCTCGGCCAACAGCCGCGAGACAGCGGCGCGCAGTTCGGGAATACCCGAACCCTTTTCGGATGATGTTGCCAGAACGACCGGATAAGCCGCCGGATGGTGCGTGAACGTGTCCGTGACCGCGCGGATCACGGCCTCGACCTGGGATGGCTTGATCTTGTCGATCTTGGTGAGCACCACCTGGTAGGAAACGGCCGCTTCATCGAGAAGGCTCATCACCTCCTCGTCGATCGGCTTCAACCCGTGCCGGGAATCGATCAGCAGGAAGACGCGCGCCAGAGTTTGCCGGCCGCGCAGATAGCTGCGGACCAGCTCGGTCCATGAGACCACCTTGTCCTTGGGCGCCTGCGCGAAACCGTATCCCGGCATGTCGACGAGGTAGAGCGGCGTGCCGGCCGTCAGAAAGAAATTCAGCTCCTGCGTCCTGCCCGGCGTGTTGGACGTGCGTGCCAGGGCGCTGCGGCGGGTGAGCGCGTTGATCAGACTCGACTTGCCCACATTGGAGCGACCAGCGAAAGCGATTTCGATCCGATCGGCCGGCGGCAGAAACTCGAGGGCCGGCGCGCTTTTCAGGAACGTCCACGGCGCGGCAAACAGGCGCTCGCCGGCTTCGATGTCCGCCGCGCTCACCGCTCCTGGATCATCCGCCTGCATGGCGTGTCACCGCGTCTCCCGGCGGGAGCCTCGTCTGCTCAGGCCTTGGTGCCGCCGCGGAGCCATTTCTCAATGCCGAGGTTCTTCCAGAGATGGATCTCGGTGCCGTTCCTGCGCATAATCGCATACTGCTGCAGCAGCGAGAGCACATTGTTCCAGGCCCAGTAGATCACGAGGCCGGCCGGGAACGACCCCAGCATGAACGTGAACAGCACCGGCATCCAGTTGAAGATCTTCTGCTGCATCGGATCCGGCTGCTGCGGATTGAGCTGCATCTGGAACCACATCGTGATGCCCATAATGATGGGCCAGACACCGATGTGCAGGAATTCCGGCACCGCGTAAGGCAGCAGACCGAACAGATTGAACAGCGAGGTCGGATCGGCGACCGACAGGTCCTTGATCCAGCCGAAGAAGGGCGCATGCCGCATGTCGATCGTGACGAACAGCACCTTGTAGAGGGCGAAGAAGACCGGGATCTGCAGCACGATGGGCAGGCAACCCGACATCGGGTTGATCTTCTGCTTCTTGTACAGCTCCATCATTTCCTGCTGCTGGCGCGCACGGTCATCCTTGTAGGCCGCACGGATGCGTTCCATCTCGGGCTGCAGCGCCTTCATCTTCGCCATCGACTCGTAGCTCTTGTTGGCGAGGGGGAAGAAGGCGGCCTTCACGAGAACCGTGGTGGCGAGAATCGCAAGCCCGTAGTTGCCGAAGAATTGCGCCAGCCAGTGCAGCAGCATGTAGAGCGGCTTGGTGATGAACCAGAACCAGCCCCAGTCGACGAGCATGTCGAACTGCTTGATGCCGAGCGTGTCGCGATAACGCTCGATCAGCTTCACTTCCTTGGCACCGGCGAAGAGGCGTTGCTCGACGCTCGCCGTCGCGCCCGGTGCAACCGTGAGGTCAGGCCGCCGGTAGGCCACCTGATAGCTCTCCTTGGCCGGCCCGTTCTTGGCAAAGCCCTGGAAGTAGCCGAAGAGCGTGCTCTGCTGGTCCGGCACCAGAGCGACGGCCCAGTACTTGTCGGTGATGCCGAGCCAGCCGCCGTGCGTGTCCTTGAACTCGATCTTGGCGCTCTTGCCCTCGGCGATATCCTTGAGAATGTCGGCGTATTTGACTTCCTGCAGCTTGTCCTCGGCAATGCCGATGAGGCCCTCGTGCAGGATATAGTAGCCTTGGACGTGCGGCGTGCCGATACGTGCGATCTGCGAGTCGTGCACGAGCGAGACCGGCGCACTGCCCTTGTTCTCGACGCTATCGTCGATCTTCACCATGTAGTCGTTGTCGATCGAATACGTCCGCCGGAACAGCAGCCCGCCGCCGTTGTCCCATGAAAGCGTGACCGGCGTGGATGGTGTGAGCTTCTGGCCGCTCTCGACGCGCCACTCGGTCGAGCTGTCCGGCAGTTTTGCGGTCGTGCTGATCCCCGGCGTCCAAACGAACTCGGCGAAATAGGGCGATGGCGAGTGCGACGGCGAGAACAGAACGATGTTCGGGCTCTTCGGGTCGACCGTCTCATGGTACTTCGACAGCACCACATCATCGATGCGGCCACCCTTGAGCGAAATCGAGCCCGACAGGCTCGGTGTCTCGATGGCGACGCGCTGTGAAGCGGCCAGCGCGGCTTCTCGCGTCAGCGTCACACCCGGCGAAGCCTGCTGAGCCGAACCGGGAGCCGCCGTGCCTGGGGCAGGCGCAGCCGTGCCCGTTGGAGCGGTGGTCTGCCCTGGCGGCGTCACTTGCTGGCTCTGCTGCTGGCGGGCGCGGCGCTCCTGCTCCTCCTTGAGCTTCGGAGATGCATAGAAGAGCTGCCAGCCGATCAGAATGGCGATCGAAAGCGCGATGGCGAGGATGAGATTTTTCTGGTTGTCGTCCTGCTGCATCGTCGATCGGCCTACGAGTTGAGGTTCAGGCTGCGTTGGCTCACGCCGGTCCGCCGGCTGCCCGTCGTCCTGCGGGCCGCGTCGCGTGGAGCCGCTCGAACGCCGAGCGCAATCCCGTGACGAGCTCGGCGAACGTGCGCTCGAGCGCAGCGGGTCGAGCAACGAGCACATAGTCGAAATCGGGCCGCACGCAAGCGGATGGCAGCGTGCGAAGGGCCTCCCTCAACCGGCGACGGATGCGATTGCGCTGGACCGCGTTGCCGACCTGCCGGGTGATGGTGAAGCCGAAACGAGGGCCGACGCCACCGGGCGATGCAGTCCGCGCCTTGCCCTCGAGGACGAATGCAACCGTTCCTTGCCGCAATCCGCCGCGGATGCGCAGAAACTCGGCGCGCTGCCGCAATGTCACGATCCTGCCGAGCCGCGCGTCCTGTCGAGGCGGCGCTGTCGCGCTCATGGGCGACCACCTTCCGCCCCTCGGCGGTCACGCCGACAAACGCTTGCGACCTTTGGCCCGGCGCCGGGACAGCACCTTGCGCCCGCCCGGCGTCTCCATGCGCGCGCGAAACCCGTGGCGACGCTTACGCACGAGCTTGCTCGGCTGATAGGTCCGTTTCACGATCCGTCTCCGTTCGGCCTTGCGTCCAGCCGCATCCGGCCAGACCGGAAAAGGCAGGACACCGGGCGCCGACGGCTGCCTTTGCGGCGCGCGTCCGTTGCCCGGTCTGGAAGTGGGTGCCGCGCTTATATGGGCAGGCCCGGCCCAAGTCAATCAAACGTGCTCGATCCCGAGCCATACGCCTTGTTTGGCCCGCTTTGAGCGCCTCAAACCCGGGACCTTAAGCCCATCACGTTTCGTCGCGCGTCATCACCTATGGTTGAGGCACCATTTGGATTGCAGCCGGGAGGGTTTATGCTCATCCCGCAAGATCGGCCGGCAGCCGAAGCGGGGCCCTTTTCGCTCCGGCGGTCTTTTGTAGCAAGCGTCCGCAACGACCTTGGCGGAACTCCGCAGGTTGCTGCTCAGGTTTCCACCTTGCGGCCCGACTTGGCGATCTTGCCTCAGGAACCGCGCGCCGTGGACACTGCCCACCCTCCCGAGCGAAAAGCCACCCGTTCATTCGGCCGGTCATGGCGACGTTTTGCCCCGCCGGCCTTTCTACTGCTCGTCATGGCGCTGACGTACTGGATGGGATGGCACCGGCACCTGAGCCTTGAACAGATCGCCCTCCATCGCGATGCCCTCAAGGCCACGGTTACCGCCCACGAGTTGATTGCTGTCCCGGCCTTCATGCTTGTGTATGCGCTGGTGGTAGCCCTCTCACTACCCGTCGGCAGCGTCCTGACGCTTTGTGGCGGGCTGCTGTTCGGCTGCGTGGTGGGCAGCATCGCATCCGTCGTCGCCGCCACGCTGGGCGCCACGCTGGTGTTCCTGGTTGCGCGCTCGGCGATGGGCGATGCCATGTCTGCACGCGCTGCGCCATGGCTGGATAGGTTGCGCAGCGGATTCCAGGAGGATGCTTTCAGTTACCTGCTCTTCCTGCGCCTGGTCCCGGCCTTTCCGTTCTGGCTCGTCAACCTCGCCCCTGCCCTGCTGGCAGTCCCATTGCGGACGTATCTGGCGGGTACGATCTTGGGTATAATTCCCGGAACGCTGGCGTTCACTTTTGTCGGTGCAGGACTGGATCGCGTCATCGAGCACGCGATATCGGACCATCAATCCTGCATCGCCGCTCGCGGAGCCGAGCTCTGCACGTTCGCTATTCCCGCGAGCGCGCTGGTCTCGAAGGAACTTCTGGCGGCACTGGCCCTATTGGGAGCCATAGCGCTGGTTCCTGTGGTGCTGAAGAAATGGAGCAGGCGGACCATGCGTCAAGCCAACGAAACGGCTGTGGACATGCTTCGGTCGGGATCGGGAACGAAGGTCGACAGACCGGGCAACCGTTCCCAGACGGCACTGACCGACCCGTCCTCGCTCGGTCTTGGCGAGGAGATCAAAGCCGACCTGTGCATCATCGGGGCTGGAGCGGGCGGGCTGTCCGTGGCCGTGGCCGCGGCACAGCTGGGCGTCACTGTCGTTCTGATCGAAAAACACAAGATGGGTGGTGACTGTCTGAACTACGGCTGCGTGCCGTCCAAGGCGCTTATCGCCGCCGGGCGCCGCGCCGCCCAGATGCGGACAGCCGGCGCATTTGGCATCGAGCCGGTGCAACCGGTCATCAGCCCCATCGGCGTGCGCGCCCATGTGCATGGCGTCATCGACGCCATCGCACCCAACGATTCGGCCGAGCGTCTGGCAGGCTTCGGCGTCCGCGTCATTCAGGCCGCAGCGCGCTTCATCGGACCCGACACGGTTTCGGCGGGCGAGTACCGGATCAAGGCACGCCGGTTTGTCATTGCCACGGGTTCTACGCCGGCCACGCCGCCCATTCCCGGACTTGCAACGGTCCCTCATTTCACCAACGAGACCATCTTCGACAACACCGATGCGATCGACCATCTGATCATCGTCGGCGGCGGACCGATCGGGCTCGAGCTTGCCCAGGCCTATCGCCGTCTCGGCAGCCGGGTCACCGTGCTCGAAGCGATGACCGCCCTGGCCAAGGCCGAGCCTGAATTGATCGATGTCGTGTTGAACCGCTTGCGGGCGGAGGGCGTCGTTTTGCGCGAAGGTGTCCGCGTTGAACGCGTCGAAGGCAGCCCCGAGGCCATCCGCGTTCATATTTCGGAGGGTGGCGTTCCGGAGGTTCTGAGCGGATCACACCTTCTGATCGCGACGGGCCGCAAGCCGAATATCGCCGATCTCAATCTGGAGACTGCCGGCGTGAAACACGATGCACGCGGCATAAAGGTTGGCAAAGGCCTGGTCACATCGAACCGGAAGGTCTTCGCGATCGGAGATGTCGCAGGCGGCGCCCAGTTCACGCATCTGGCCAATTACCATGCCGGCATCGTCCTGCGCCGCGCGCTTTTCCGGTGGCCGGCCAAGGTCAATCCGGACCTCGTGCCTTCGGTCACGTTCACGGACCCGGAACTCGCCCGGGTCGGCCTTTCGGAAGACGAGGCGCGGCAAAGGTCTGGCGGCATCCGTATCTATCGCTGGCCTTATCACGAGAACGACCGCGCCCAGGCCGAGCGGACCACCGAAGGTTTCGTCAAGGTCGTGACCGATCGCAAGGGGCGGATCATGGGCGCGGCCATCGTCGGAGCGGAAGCCGGCGAGTTGATCCAGATGTGGTCTCTCGCCATCTCGCAGGGACTGAACATCAAAGCCATGACCCAGTGGATCTCGCCCTACCCGACGCTGTCGGAGATCAACAAGCGCGCCGCCTTCGGGTCCTACCTGGCGGCCGCCCAGAGCCCGCTGGTTCGCAAGGTCATCGCGCTGCTGGCAAAATTGGGTTAGGACACAGACAGAAAGGGTGACGTCCGAAGTGGCGCAGGACACCAATCCTGACACTGCCCGCTGGTATGCGCGTCTGCCGCAGGTGCTCGGCGCCGCGCGCTGGTCGCGTGCGCGCCCCGATCGTGGCGGCTTCGGGCTTTCGGCCAAGCTCCTGCTGTTGACCGTCTCGTTCGTGATGCTGGCCGAAATCCTCATCTTCGTGCCCTCGGTCGCGAACTTCCGTGTGACCTGGCTGATGGATCGGCTGACGGCGGCGCAGCTTGCCTCGCTGGCGGCGGAAGCCGTGCCGGGCGGCGTCGTTCCCGATACGCTGCGCTTGGAACTTCTGAGGACGGCGCAGGTGCGGGCTGTCGCCCTGAAGCGCGCCGACCAGCGGCGCCTCGTTCTGCCGGAGGACATGCCGACCAGCATCGACGACACCTATGACTTTCGGCAGAGCATCCGGACGGGAGGCGCCTGGGATGAGGTTATGCTGCGCCTCAACCTCATTCGCGATGCGCTGGCCGTCTTCTTCGCGCCCGAAGGCCGGGTGATCCGTGTCATCGGCCAGCCGAACATGTCTGCCGGCGACTTCATCGAGATTGTGCTGCCCGAGGCGCCGCTACGTGCGGCGATGCTGCGCTACGGCTTCAACGTCCTCGGTCTGTCGATCATCATCTCAATGATCACCGCCGCGCTGGTCTATTTCACGCTCAACAGCCTTCTCGTGCAGCCGATGATGCGCCTCACGCGCAGCATGCTGCATTTCAGCGAGAATCCGGAAGACGCCACCCGCATCATCGCGCCGTCGTTGCGCAAGGACGAGATCGGAACGGCGGAACGCGAGCTGGCCCACATGCAGGCCGAAATGGCGCAGGTCCTGCATCAGAAGAGCCGGCTGGCGGCTCTGGGCCTCGCCGTCAGCAAGATCAATCACGACCTGCGCAACATGCTCGCCAACGCGCAACTCATCTCCGACAGGTTGGCCTCGCTGGCAGATCCCGGCGTGCAGCGGCTGGCGCCCAAGCTCATTCAGTCCATCGACCGGGCCATCAATTTCTGCAACGACACGCTGCGGTTCGGACGGGCCGAGGAGGCGCAGCCGCGGCGGGAGCTGGTGGATCTCTATGCACTCGCCGTCGACGTCGGAGACGGTCTCGGCTTGCCGCGCCGGGGCGCCATCGAGTGGACGGTGTCGATCGATCCGGAACACAGGATCGATGCCGACCGCGACCAGATGTTTCGCGTTCTGACCAATCTGGCGCGCAATGCCGCCCAGGCCATCGATGGGCGCAAACCGCCTCTGCCGGGCGAAATCATGCTGACATCGCGTCGCGAGCGGCAGTGGATCGTCATCGAGGTCGCGGACAACGGACCTGGGATACCCGATCGCGTGCGTGACCGGCTGTTCCAGCCGTTCCAGGCCTCCACGCGCAAGGGCGGCAGCGGCCTTGGCCTTGCCATTGCGCGTGAACTCGTGGTCGCCCATGGCGGGCGCATAACGTTGCTCGAAGTGCCGCAGGGAACGACCTTCCGCATCGAGTTGCCGGACCGCGGCGGGGCGCCCGAGCGGACACGGTCGGATGCAAAGGCTCAGGCTTGATTTCAGCGGCGTGAGCCATTAGGAGTTGCGGCGCAGCACCTTGGCCGGTGCTGCCGTCGCGGCCTTGCCCCTTGCGGCCCGGCCCGGAATGCACCGGTAGCTCAGCTGGATAGAGCACCAGACTACGAATCTGGGGGTCGTGGGTTCGAATCCTGCCCGGTGCGCCAGCCATTTCAATATCTTGTCA
>JBFWWW010000140.1:0-10801 GCA_050245975.1 Hyphomicrobiaceae bacterium | reverse complement strand
CGGCGCCGGCCTTGCATCCATGGCGGCAGAGCCCGCCGCCGCCGAGACCACGCCGGCGCTGCAGCCGCAGGGCGTGTGCACGCTCTTTCCGCAGGCCGTCGAGGGCCCCTACTATTTCGATCCCCATCTCGTGCGCGGCGACATCACCGAGGGGCGGCCCGGCCTGCCCATGCGCCTCGACCTGCGCGTCATCGAGAGCGGCTCGTGCCGGCCGATCGCGGGCGCGCGCGTCGATGTCTGGCACGCCGATGCCGGCGGCATCTATTCGGGCTATGCCGGCCAGGGCGATGCGCGCAGCGTGTCGACGAAGGGTCAGGTCTACCTGCGCGGCACGCAGATGACGGACGGCAACGGCGCCGTCGCCTTCACCTCGATCTATCCGGGCTGGTATCCGGGGCGCACGCCGCACGTGCACGTGAAGGTGTTCCTCGACACGCGCACGCTCGTCACGGGCCAGGTCTATTTTCCCGACGCTCTCAGCGCGCGCATCTATCGCGAGCGCCAGCCCTATGCGGGCCGCCCCGTGCCCGACACCACCAATGCCACCGACGGCATCTTCCGGTCGGGGCAGCGCGATGGCGGCGGCATCGTCTTCGCCGTGCTCGATCAGCCCGATCTCCTGGTCGCGTCCCTGACGCTCGCCGTCGACCGCAGCGGCGCCGCCGCCCGCCGCGCGGACGGCTGGCTCGGCGCGCTCCGCCGCCTCATCGCCCGCTGACGCCTGGCCGCCCTCCATCGCAATATCCGGCAACGTCAGCATGCCAGCGCGCAGCGCAGCCGGTTAAGCGCGGCATCGAATCCGAGAGGGACGCGCTTCGCGCGATATTCTGCGGAGCTTCAGCGTCAAGCATGGGCTATACAAGTTGCCGTCCAATCCCGTACAACAATCTTTTTGTTGCCGGGGGCGTTCATGGTTGTCGGCGGGTTTGATTGGTCATTTTTTGATTCCATTTCAGAGATTTTGAAGCCAGCGCTGACTTGGGCAGAGCTTGGCTGGCGGTGGTTCGTCGCTCTGCAGGCAGCATATCCGCAAGTCTTCAGCTTTCAGTCTTTGTTCGGATTGATCGGTACAACTGTGGGCATCTGGAAGTGGTGGGAAGCCCGCGAAGCCAACTTGTTTGCTCGATTCGAGGAGATGATTGAGCGAAGCGAAACCAAGCTTGTCGGCGCGCGCAACGATCTTCTCGACGTTATGATCCGGCCAGGGCCTGGAATATCAATTCGTGCCCCAACTTTCATCGAGGGAACGCTGCGGCGCGTACTTCGCCGTCGCCGGTGGACCACCCCGTTCTCTGCCCTGCGACCCTCAACGGCCATCAACAGGGATCTGGCAAAAACAATTGTCACTTGCGATCACAAGGTCGGGGCGCATTTGGCCAGGTTGTCGCTATTCAGAGAACAGATCGCGTCTACGCGTCTGATAATGGGCGCTCTTGCTGCAGGGCGAGCATCGAAGTCCAGTCAGCTCCATCAGCGCCAGCGCCTTGACCAGCAAGCGCTTGACTGCTTTCGGGCTGTTTTGGCAGTTCCCGGCCACGGCGAAGATGTCGCCGCCCTGGAGCTAATTGCCAATCAGCTCCGCCGATTGGACGGCGCTGGTCAGTCGGCAATCGACTCCTACGACTTAGTTGCCAAGTTGCTGGAAGCGCAGGCGCCGTCACCGGCCCGCAATCGTGCGCTTGCTCGCGTCAAGCGAGATTCGGCGTTGTTGCTTTATCCAACGACGCCAGGAAACGCGCAGAGCCTGCTCGCAGAGGCGAGCGCGCTGCTAACGGAACTCGGCCCTCCAAGAGATCGGGATCAGTTGGAATACGCCGAGAATCTCTATTTCGAGGGACTCGCCCGACTCAGGTTGGGTATGAAAATGTTGGGTCCGCAGAGGCTGCAATTGGCCCAAGGCAACTATCAGGCATTGCTGCGCAGCTTGAAGGTCCGCGAGCGAGGGCTGTTCAGATGGATGCGTCGTGAAGCGAGATATTCAGGGCATCGCGTGAAGGAGATGCGCCTGAGCGCGGAGCGCGGTCTGGCGCGAACGGAGCGTCTTCTCGCGATGAACAATCAACACCCGTTGCTTTTGTTCGAGAGCCTCAGGAAAGGAGCCGGAGTGCCGCGCCGCAACCGTACGCTATGACACCAGCGGCGAAGCCATTGGCCAAGCTCGATAGCAGGGTCTGGTCTATCGCGTCTTGCATTCCATGATCGGCAGCCCGCTCAAAGAGCGCTTGATGGCGCGCATACGAGATTGTCGCCAACGCGAGCGCACACACTGCGGCGGTCCACAGGGGCGCGCCGGCAAGTCCGCAAATCGATGTTGTCAGGATCGCCATGAAGGCAAGCATTCTGCGACCTCCGTCTGAGGAACGCAGAACGTCGAGTCAGGTTCTCGCTTAGCGGATTCGTTCAAGAACGCGAACGCCCGGCACAAATCTTATCCCCGCCCTTGCCGGGGACCTTAGACTGGGCGACAAGTAGAGATCCGCCGGAAACATGAATTATACTGCGCTATATTTCCATGTCTTCGAGATCATCCTCACAGCCAAATATTTGTTGTTGACAGCGCAGCGCTCGTTCGATAGCATTCAAGTACAGTAGAAACATCTGTGAGCGGGCTGCTTCGGCGGCCCGTTTTCGTTTCCGGCTCAGCCCAGCCGGCTCGGCCCGCTCTGGCCCCGCGCGCCCGCGGGCGGCGGTGCCCCGCCGCCCCTCGGATCGCCGCCATCACCCCCGACTGGAGTGAAATCCGCCGCCGCTACGAGGCTGGCGATGCCGTTGCCGCCGTTGCGGTGCGCTTCGCCATCCCGGAGACGGCGCTGCAGACCCGGCGCCGCCGCGAAGGCTGGCACCGGCTCGCAACGCAACCGCCGCAGACGCTCGAGATGCCCCAGCCGCAGACGACACAGACACCTGCCGCCGTGCCGGTCCTGGCCGCGCCCATCGCCGTGCCGGAGCCGGCGCCGGCGCCTGCGCCGCGCAAGGCATCCGTGCGCACGTCCGCCCTGCGCCGCGCGCTCATCCGCCGGTTCTACCGCGCCATCGACACGGGCCTCAAGCAACTGGAGCTGCGCATGCAGAACGAGTTCGACGCCGGTGCCAGCGCGTCCGCCGCCGACTGGGAGCGCGAGACGCGCGCGCTGGGCGTGCTGATCGCCAACCTCGGCAAAGTGACGGAGTTCGAAGCTGCCGCACTCGCAAAACCCCGCGCCGCCAGGCCCGGCGCCCGCAAGCGCCGCCGCTCCGACATCCCGGCCGACGATGCGGAGCGCCTCCGCGCGTCGCTTGCGGAGCGTCTTGAGCGCATTGTCGACCGCCTGCCGGCCGGAAGGAACGCCGGACCGGATCGTGGACCGGATCGCGGAGCTGATCGCTGATATCGACTCCGGCCTGCCGCCGCATGAGCTGGAGCGCCTGACGCACGACTGGCAGGTGTGGGCGCGCGACGATCAGTTCCCGCCCGCCGCCGCCGCCTCCGGCGAGCCCTGGCGCACGTGGCTGATGCTCGGCGGTCGCGGCGCCGGCAAGACGCGGGCCGGCGCCGAATGGGTGCGCGCCGTCGCGCTCGGCCTGTGGCACGGCGAGCCCAGGGCGCGCCGCATCGCGCTCGTCGGGCCGACGCAGGCGCACGTGCGCTCGGTGATGATCGAGGGCGTCTCGGGCCTGCTCGCCATCCATCCGGCGGCCGAGCAGCCGGAGCTGGAAATATCGCGCAACCGTCTCGTGTGGCCCAACGGCGCCATCGCGCAGTTCTATTCGGCGGAGGATTCCGAAAGCCTGCGCGGCCCGCAGTTCGAGGCCGCCTGGTGCGACGAGCTGTGCCGCTGGCGCCGCGCGGGCCGCGCCTGGGACATGCTGCAGTTCGCGCTGCGCCTCGGCGTCCGCCCGCGCCAGGTGGTGACCACGACGCCGCGCCCCATCGCGCTCCTGCAGCGCATCCTGAAGGACACCGCGACCGCGCTCACGCGCGCGCGCACCGCCGACAACGCCGCCAACCTCGCGCCGGCCTTCCTGGCGCAGATCGAGCAGCGCTACGCCGGCACGCTGCTCGGCAGCCAGGAGCTCGACGGCGAGGTCGTCACCGAGCGCGCCGGCGCGCTGTGGCAGCGCGCCTGGATCGAGCAGGCGCGCATCGCGCACCGGCCCGACCTCAGGCGCATCGTCGTCGCCGTCGATCCGCCGGTGACGGCGACCGCCAGCTCCGACAGCTGCGGTATCGTCGTTGCCGGCCTCGGCCCCGACGGCCGCGGCTACGTCATCGCCGACCGCACGGTGCAGGGCCGCGACCCGGCCACCTGGGCGCGCGCCGCGGTTGCCGCCTGGCGCGACCTGGAGGCCGACCGCCTCGTCGCCGAGGTCAACCAGGGCGGCGATCTCGTCGCCAACGTCATCCGCCAGGTGGACGGCGCCGTGCCGATCCGCCTGGTGCGCGCCACGCGCGGCAAGTACCTGCGCGCCGAGCCCGTCGCCGCGCTCTACGCGGAAGGCCGCATCGTGCACGTGGGCGAGTTTCCCGCGCTGGAGGCGCAGATGTACGACTTCGGCGCCGAGGGCCTGTCGCAGGGCCGCAGCCCCGACCGTCTCGACGCGCTCGTCTGGGCGCTCACCGATCTGATGCTGACCGGGCCGAAGCAGCCCACCATCCGGACACTCTAGACATGCGCACGCCGACGCCTCCCGCTCCCGGCTGGTTCAGCCGCGCCCTGCGCGCGCTGCGCCTGCGCCACTCGGCCGACCAGGCCGCAAAGGCCTCGCTCGCCGGCCCGCTCGTCGCCATCGAGGGCCTGCGCCAGCCGGTGTGGGCGCCGCGCGACTACGCCGCCTTCGCGCGCGAAGGCTTCATGCAGAACCCCATCGTCTACCGCTCCGTGCGCATGATCGCGGAGGCCGCCGCCTCCGTGCCGCTGCTGCTCTACGAGGGCGAGGCGGAGATCGCCGCCCATCCGCTGCTCGATCTCGTGCGCCGTCCCAATATGGGAGCGGGCGGGGCCGATCTCTTCGAGAGCTGGTACGGCTTCCTGCTCGTCTCCGGCAACGCCTACCTCGAGGCCGTCGCCGCCGGCGGCCGCCTGCGCGAGCTGCACGTGCTGCGTCCCGACCGCATGAAGGTCGTGCCCGGCGCCGACGGCTGGCCCGAGGCCTACGACTACGCCGTCGACGGCCGCAGCGTGCGCTTTGCCGGCGAGGTGATGGCGGGCGTGCGCCCCGTGCTGCACCTCAAGCTCTTCCATCCCGTCAACGATCACTACGGCCTGAGCCCCATCGAGGCCGCCGCCGCGGCCATCGACCTGCACAACACGGCCGCGAGCTGGAACAAGGCGCTGCTCGACAATTCGGCGCGGCCCTCCGGCGCGCTCGTCTACACCGCGCGCGACGGCAACCTCACGAGCGAGCAGTACGAGCGCCTCAAGTCCGAGCTGGAGAAAGGCTTCCAGGGTGCGGCCCACGCCGGCCGTCCGCTGCTGCTCGAAGGCGGGCTCGACTGGAAGTCCATGAGCCTCAGCCCGAAGGAGATGGACTTCATCGAGGCGCGCCACGTCGCCGCGCGCGAGATCGCCTTGAGCCTCGGCGTGCCGCCGATGCTGCTCGCCATCCCCGGCGACAACACCTATTCCAACTACCAGGAGGCCGCGCGCACCTTCTGGCGTCAGACCGTTCTGCCGCTGGTGCGGCGCACGGCGGGCGCGCTGTCGGCCTGGCTCGCGCCGGCCTTTGGCGATGCCGCGCTGGAGCTGCGTCCCGACCTCGATGCCGTCGAGGCCCTGTCGTCGGAACGGGAAGCGCTGTGGGCGCGCGTCGACAAGGCGGGCTTCCTCACCACCGACGAGAAGCGCGCCGCCGTCGGCTACGGCCCGCTTGCCGAGCCCGACGCCGCCGGCGGCAAGGCCGGCTTCAATCCCGGCCAGCCCCGCGACGGCGTCGGAGGCGCACCTTGCCGACATCCTGCGCGATGCGCTACCTAATTCCAATCCCAGCTGGGGGGTTAACCGGCTGCGGAAGGAATTGATTGATCGCGGCTTTATATTTACCGGGCCGGCGAAGGGCCGGAGACAGCTTTTTTCAATCCCGATACGGGCGAGGAAATCCGCATCATGGAGCGGCCGACCCCGAGACGGTTCAGGCCCGAGCCCACACTGAAATTCTACAACAGCCACGACCACCGGTATCGACGGCCAAGACAAGCAGGAGAAGGGAAGCACACACCCATACCGGACAAATGACGGCATTGTATTTTGCATATTGAGGACAGACCGATGACCGACCTCGGCGAGATGGAGCAGCGCCTCCTGAGCGAGCTCGAAGAGCCGGGCGACATGGACGCGCCGACCTTGCTGAGCGAGACCACCGCGTGCACCGGCGACATGAGCGAGGTTCGCGCGGCGCAAGCCGCGCTCACGGCGTTGGTTGAGGCCGGTCTGGTGGTGGCGGGAGAGCGCGCACCGGCGAATGGATGGTGGCTGCAGGAGATGTCAAAGGACAAGTCCCTGGTGGCGATCGCCGATCTCGGCGCGCGTGTCGTTTTCAGCAGCAACGATCGCCGGTGGATCGGTGCCGGAAAATCCCGGTTCGAGATCGTCGCGACGGAGGCCGGCCTCGCGGCCGCCGAGGATGTTCTGCGCCGCCACGACGGCTACCGCTGGTGGCGGAGCGACCGCGATGCCTGAGCTCGGCGAGATGGAGCAGCGCCTCCTGAGCGAGCTCGAAGAGCCGGGCGATATGGACGCGCCGACCTTGCTGAGCGAGACCACCGCGTGCACCGGCGACATGAGCGAGATTTACGCGCTGCAGGCCGCGCTCACCGCTCTGGTCGAGGCCGATCTCGTTCGGGCTTCCGAGCCCCGGCCGCCGCCCGTGCGGAGGCACGACATGCCGAAGGAAGCGTCGCTGGCGGCCATCGCCGACCTCGCCTGGCGCGTTCTCTTCAACCGCGACGACCGTCATTGGAGCGGCACGCGCCAGCCCTGGCTGGAGATTTTTCTGACGGACGCCGGTCGGACGGCCGCCGAGGATGTTCTCCGCCGCCACGACGGCTACCGCTGGTGGGACGCTGACTGGATGCGCCGGTTCGACCAGTTCGGCACGGGCTGATTGAAACGCACCGGCTGTTGTCATCCCGGCCGGCGCCCCCTCTGTCATCCCGGCCGAGCACTCCTTCTTGTGTCATCCCGGCCGAGCGCAGCGAGAGCCGGGACCCAGGGCCACAGGCCCGCGCCGTCCTGACGGTTCCAGGCTCCCCGGCCTCACGCCCGATCCGCCATCGCCTGCGATGGAGTTCTGCATGTTCGACGCGACGCCCGCGCGCCCGAGCGCGCACATGATGCCCGCGCGCGCGAGCGCGCACACGACGAATGCGCGCGCGAGCGCGCACACGATAAATGCGCGCCGGCGCGCCGTCCGCTGCGCGCCCGCCATCAAGTCGGCCGCCGGCGACGGCACGTTCGAGGGCTATGCCAGCCTCTTCAACCGCGAGGATGCCGGCCGCGACGTCATCCTGCCCGGCGCCTTCCGCGACAGCCTGGCCGCCCGCGGCGCCGCCGGCATCCGCATGCTGTTCCAGCACGACCCGTCCGAGCCCGTCGGCGTGTGGGAGACGATCCGCGAGGACGCGCGCGGCCTCTTCGTGCGCGGCCGCC
Organism: Hyphomicrobiaceae bacterium; assembly: GCA_050245975.1. Taxonomy (GTDB): domain Bacteria; phylum Pseudomonadota; class Alphaproteobacteria; order Rhizobiales; family Hyphomicrobiaceae; genus JBFWWW01. Next base: position 3,176 of record JBFWWW010000140.1, on the reverse strand, counting down.
TGCTGCCCAGCATCGCGCGCGCCCGCGAAATCCTTGCCCTCATGCGCGCCGGCGCGCTCGACGGCCTGTCCATCGGCTTCCGTCCCGTGCGTGCGCGCCGCGATGCCCGCACCGGCATCCGGCGGCTGGAGAAGATCGATCTCTGGGAGGTCTCCATCGTCACGTTCCCCATGCTCGCCGGGGCGCGCGTGGCGCAGGTGAAAGCCCGCGCCGACGCCGCCCGCCACCTTGCCGGCGTCATCGCCCGCGCCGCGCGCCGCCTCGGCGAGCGCCGTGCCTGTTGACTGCCGCGCCGCCGCCGCCATCCGTCACGCCCACCCGAGAGGATCCCATGCTCAATCCCACGCAGCTCGAAACCAAGTCCGCCGACGATGTCGGCGCCGCCTTCGACGACTTCATGCGCGCCTTCGAGGCGTTCAAGGAGACCAACGACGAGCGCCTCGCCGACATCGAGCGGCGCATGTCGGCCGATGCCGTCACCGTCGACAAGCTCGCCCGCATCGACCGCGCGCTCGACGAGCACAAGCGCCTCGTCGACGATCTCGTCCTGAAGTCCGCGCGTCCCCGCCTCGCCGGCTCTCCCGCTGCGGCCGCCCTGCGCTCCGACACCGCGAGCCTGCAGCACAAGGCCGCCTTCGAGACCTACGTCCGCTCCGGCAATGCCGCCGGTCTGCGCGACCTCGACACCAAGGCGCTGTCCATCACGTCGAGCCCAGACGGCGGCTATCTCGTCCCGCCGGAGACCGAGACCGCCATCAACCGCGCGGTGAAGGACATCTCGCCGCTGCGCGCCATCGCCGGCATCCGCCAGGTGTCGGCCGCCGTCTACAAGAAGCCGTTCGCCATCAGCGGCGCCGAGGCCGGCTGGGTCGCCGAGACCGGCGCGCGCGCGGAGACCGACACGCCGACGCTGGCCGAGCTGTCGTTCCCGGCCATGGAGCTCTATGCCATGCCGGCCGCGACCGGCGCGCTGCTCGACGACAGCGCCGTCAACATCGACGAGTGGATCGCCGAGGAGGTGCGCGACGCCTTCGCCCAGCAGGAAGGCACCGCCTTCGTCACCGGCGACGGCACCAACAAGCCCAAGGGCTTCCTCTCCTACACCAAGGTCGCCAACGGCTCCTGGAGCTGGGGCAACATCGGCTTCATCCTCACCGGCGTCGACGGCGCATTTCCCTCCACCGATCCGGGCGACAAGCTGATCGACCTCGTCTACACGGTGAAGTCCGGCTACCGCGCCAACGGCACCTTCGTCTTCAACCGCGCCACCCAGTCCGCCATCCGCAAGATGAAGGACGGGGAGGGCAACTACCTCTGGCAGCCGGCCGCGCGCGCGGGCGACACCTCGACGCTGATGGGCTTTCCCGTCGCCGAGTCCGAGGACATGCCGAACATGACGGCCGACAGCACCGCGGTCGCCTTCGGCGACTTCCGCCGCGGCTATCTCATCGTCGACCGCGTCGGCATCCGCGTCCTGCGCGATCCCTACAGCTCCAAGCCCTACGTGCTGTTCTACACGACCAAGCGCGTCGGCGGCGGGGTGCAGGACTTCGACGCCATCAAGCTCCTGAAGTTCGGCGACTGACGCCTTCCGGCACGCCGCGCCGCTTACCCCAGGCGTGCTGGCCGGCCGCCCGCGCGTCCTCCCCCGCGCGGCTGGCCCTCGCGGGCAGGTGCCGGTCCCGCGCCGCCGCACCTGCCCGCCCCCCTTCGTCGCGAGGCCATATCGAGGGAACCATGTCGCTTGTCCTGACCAGCGGCCCGGCCGTCGAGCCTGTCGCGCTCGACGATGCCAAGGCGCATCTGCGCATCGACGGCAGCGATGAGGACACGCTCATCGCCAGCCTCATCGTCACCTCCCGCCTGCACATCGAGACCGCGCTCGACACCGCGCTCATCGCGCAGGACTGGTCGCTCCATCTCGATGCGTTTCCGCCGCGCGCGGTCGTGCCGCTGCCGCTGCGCCCCGTCGCTGCCGTTGCCGCCATCCGCCTGTGGTCGGACGACGGCACCAGCGAGAGCCTGCCGGCGACCGACTATCTGCTCGACGGCTTCGGCATGCCGGCCCGCATCGTGCGCCGCGCCGGCGGTCCCTGGCCCGCCGCCCGCCGCGCCGCCAACGGCATCGAGATCGCCTTCACCGCCGGCTACGGCGACAGCGGCGCCGACGTTCCCGCGCCCCTGCGCCAGGCGCTGCTGCTGCTCGTCGCGCACTGGCACGCGCAGCGCGAGCCGGTCGTCATCGGCGACACCGCCGCGCCCATTCCCTCCATGGTGTCGGAGCTGCTGGCGCCCTATCGTCCGGTGCGGCTGTGAGTGCGGCAACGCGGGAGCCGCGCAGCGGCGAGCTGCGCCGGCGCATCGTTCTCGAAGCCGCATCGCGCACCGCCGACGGCGGCGGCGGCGCCTCGCTCGCCTGGACCGCGGTCGCCACGCTGTGGGCCTCGGTGCGCGCGCTGTCGGGCGAGGAACGCGTCGCCGCCGGGCGCCTCTCCGGGCGGCTCAGCCACGAGATCGTCATCCGCCGCCGCGCCGGCGTGACGCCCGACCTGCGCTTCCGCGTCGGCTCGCGCCGGCTCGCCATCCGCGCGGTGCTGGAGCGCGATGCCGGCGGCCGCTATCTCACCTGCCTGTGCGAGGAGCCCGACCTGTGAGGATCACCGTCACCGTCGACGGCGCCGCCGCGCTCGCCCGCCTCGACCTGTCTCGCATCGAAGCCCTCGCCCGCGCGCAGCTTTCCCCGGCGCTTCCCGACGCGGCAGCGCCTGGGCGAAATGCGGACAGGCTGCGGGGACCGGCTCCTACCCGCGCCGGGCAGGCGCCGAACTAGCGCGTTTCAGGGTCAGGCCGGCTCGCGAGTCGCTGGGTCCCGGCTCTCGCTGCGCTCGGCCGGGATGACACGGTTGGGAGACTTTTGCTCTCTCTCTGTCATCCCGGAGGCCGCGCAGCGGCCATCCGGGACCCAGCTCGCGAGCAAGGCGCGTGCCTTTGGTCTCTGGGTCCCCGCTCTCCGCTGCGCTTCGGCGGGGATGACAAGGGGGGCGCGCTCCGGCAAACGCGTCCGGTCGACTATCGACGCTCGACGTTGCGGACCGACCGGCCGTACTGCCCGCTCGTCTCCCAGTGCCCGGTGCGCATACAGCGGGCGAAGGCTTCGGCGCATTGGGGGTGCGCCC
>JBFWWW010000139.1:0-10866 GCA_050245975.1 Hyphomicrobiaceae bacterium | reverse complement strand
CATTCTCATTTCCGCTTCGGCATTCGAGACCGGTCTGTCATCCCGAATTCCGGGCGGTAAGCTTTTCGGCCTCGGCGGGGCCGAGAGCTTCAATGTGCTGCTGGAGACGCTTCTGGCGCACAGCGCTGCCCACGGTATCGTTTCGGTGATCATCGGCGGCATGCACCGCGGCCGCTTCAATCTGCTGGCCAATATTTGCGGCAAGCCTTTGCCGACGCTGGTGGCCGAAATCCTCGGTGCGCCTGCGGTGCCGTCCGGCCTGGGCGTGTCTTCCGACGTCTCCTATCACCTCGGATATTCCGGGACGCGGACGATCGACGGTCATGCGTTGAAATTCACCGTGCTGGCGCACCCCTCGCACCTCCAGATCGTGCCGGTCATGGCCCAGGGCCAGGTGCGCGCGCGCCAGGCCCGGCGTGGCGAGTCGGGCAAGCGGATGGTGCTCCCCCTGTTGCTGCACACCGACGCCAGCTTTGCGGGCCAGGGGCTGGTGGCCGAGATGTTCCAGCTCTCTCGCCTGACGCCCTATGACATCGGCGGCACTGTCCATATCGTGATCAACAACCAAATCGGGTTTACGACCAATCCTGAAGAGGGACGGACCGCACGCGCACCCACGGATATTGCGCGTCTGGTCGAAGCGCCCGTTCTGCATGTCAATGGCGACGATCCGGAAGCCGTGTTCCGAGCCGGCCGCGTCGCCGCCGACTGGCGTGCACGGTTCCGGCGCGACATCGTCGTCGATCTCGTCTGTTACCGTCGGCCGGGTCACAACGAGATCGACGAACCGACCTTCACTCAGCCGGTCATGTACAAGGCGATTGCCGAACGGCCGCCTGTGCATGAGATCTATGCCGAGACGCTGCGCGGCATCGGATTGGGCGCGGGCGCGCAGGACACGCATGCGCGCGCCGCCGCAGCGATGGCCGATGCCTTCGCGGCTGCCAAATCCTATGCGGTAAATGCGGCCGACCGGTTCGAGGGCTCGTGGCAGGGACTTCGCTCGGGCTCTCTCCCGGATATGCTGGCCGGGACGGCAACCGGCCTGCCGCTTGATCGTCTCAAGGAACTCGGGCGCCAGATCACGACATCGCCCGCCGGCTTCAACGTTGCCCCCAAGGTGCAGCGTTTCCTCGATGAACGGTGGGCCAGCATCGAGTCCGGCCACAATATCAACTGGGCTACCGGGGAGGCATTGGCGCTCGCCTCGCTTCTGGGCGAGGGCGTGCCGGTGCGCTTCAGCGGGCAGGACTGCGTGCGCGGCGCGTTCACGCAGCGGCATCTCGAGCTGCACGACGCCGTGACGGGGAGCCGGCACCTGACCTTGTCCTCTGCGGCCGCGATTCCCGGCCTGGCCGAGGTCTTCAACACGCCTCTGATCGAGCATGCGGTGCTGACATTCGAGTACGGGATGAGCTTGGCCGATCCTCGCCGGCTGGTCGTCTGGGAGGCGCAGTTCGGCGAATTCCTCAACATCGCGCAGCCGGTCTTCGATCAGTGCATCTCCTGCGGCGAAGACCGCTGGCTGCGGTCTTCGGGCCTGGTCATTCTGTTGCCGCACGGAATCGACGGTGGCGGTCCGGATCATTCGACGGGCCGGCCGGAGCGCCTGCTTGCGGCCTCCGCCGGTGCCAACATCACGGTCGCCAACGTTTCGACACCTGCCAATTTCTTTCACATCCTGCGCCGCCAGATGGCTCGCGACTTCCGCAAGCCGCTCGTCGTGCTGACGCCGAAGGCTCTGCTCCGCAACAAGGGTTGCGTTTCGACACTGGCCGATTTCGGGCCGGGAACCGGTTTCCGCAGCTTCATCCGCGACACGGCGACGGCCCGGCCGCGCCGGGCCATTTTCTGCTCGGGCAAGATCTACTACGAGCTGGTCGCGGCCCGCGCAGCACGGGGGCTGGAGGAGCAAGTTGCATTACATCGTGTCGAGCAACTTTACCCTCTGCCGGACGAGGCGATCCGCGACGCTGTGATTGCCCATCCCGACGCCGAACTCGTCTGGTGCGAGGAAGAGCCGGAAAACATGGGTGCGTTCTGCCGCCTGGACAGGTGGCTTGAAGCCTGCGCGGGACGTGCCTTCCGGCGCATCGGGCGACCGCGGGTTGCCACGCCGGCGGTGGGTGTGAAGTACTGGCACGAGGCCGAGATCAAGGCCGTGCTGGATCAAGCACTTTCCTGATCGCCCGGTCAGCGCGTGCAGGGCCTTGCCGTCGCGACGCAAGTGATCCGGCGCGCGTCGGTCTTGCAGGTGTAGTCGGGGTTTGCCGCGGCGTTCCAGTTGGCATAGGCCCCGCCGAGATTTGGCATCGCGCGCACTCTCGCCCGCCAGTTTGCGCGCGCTTTCGTCTTCGCGAGCCATTCGAAGCGCGATGCCTCTCCGCGGGCCGTTATCGGTGCCGCGGCGCAGGTTGCGGCCGACGCGGTCACGCTCGATAGCAACAGGGCGCCGAGGGCGCACGGCAGAACTGCATTCCTGGTCGATATCATGCGCGGAACAACAGGGTTTTGGTTGAGCGATGACGCACGGCTCGTTACCACTCGATAATGCCATCCTAGCGAGCGCCCGGCCTGCTGGAAAGTGCGCCCAAATATGCGGAGCGGAGCATGACGGTATCCGAGGACATCGTGCAGCGACTGGCCCGGCTTGCCACGCCGACCCTTGCCAATGCGCTGGATGACGTGGGGTTTGCCGGGGTCATGCAGGGGCTTGGGCAGGTGGTGCCCGGGACCAAGGCCGCCGGTCGGGCCGCGACCGTGCAGCAGATCTCCGGGGAGCGCGGCGATTTTACGTCCGAGGATTTCAAGGTCGGCCACATGATCGATGCGGTGGCCCCGGGCGAGGTTTTGGTTGTCGACAATGGCGGACGCTGCGTCTCCACGTGGGGCGGCCTCGCAACGCTCGCCGCGAAAGTGAAGGGGGTTGGTGGCCTCGTCGTTGACGGTGGCGTGCGGGACCGCGAGGAGATGCTGGAGCATCGGCTGCCGGTGTTTGCCCGTCATGTTACCCCCTTGACCGGCCGCTCGCGTCTGAAGGTGACGTCGATCAACGAGACCGTCACATGCGGCGGCGTTCGCGTCCGGCCCGGCGACGTCATCGTTGCCGACGGCTCTGGCGTCGTCTGCATCCCTGCGGAGCATGCGGCCCGGCTCGCGGACCTCGCCGAAACCTATGCCGCCGATGACGAGAAGGCGGCGCGGGAGATCGAGCGCGGGCTCAGCTTCCGCGACGCCATGGCGAGCTTCAAGCGCATCTGAGAGAGAACCGGGTGAGCCAGGCGGACCAGAAGACGGCTTCAGTTACGGGCTTTCTCGCCACGATCGTGATCCTGACGTTCGTCATGAACACCGTCGGTCGGGGTGTGACGGAGACCTTCGCCGTCTTCCTCCTGCCGGTGCAGAAGGGCCTCGGCCTTTCCCGGGCCGAAGTGACGTCGACCTACTCGGTCTACATGCTGGCATCGGGTTTATCCGCGCCGTTCGCTGGGCAGCTGGCGGATCGTTTTGGCGGACGAGTGACCTACGGCGTCGGGCTTGCCTGCCTGGGTGGCGGATATGTCTGCGCCGGCTACGTCCATAATCTATGGCAGTACATGATCTGCGTCGGCCTGCTCGCAGGACTGGGCGTCTCCGCCATCGGCATGGTCGCGGCTTCTGCGCTTCTCACGCGGTGGTTCACAAAAAGCATCGGTGTCGTGGTGGCGCTCCCCTATGCTGCCGGCGGCGTCGGCATGCTGGTCATGCCGCCGCTAGCGCAGTACCTGCTTGCCCACTTCGACTGGCGAACGACCCACCAGGTTCTTGGCCTGACCGTTCTTGCGATCATTCCGGCGCTGTTCGTCCTGCCGCTGTCGCGCATGACGGCCGGCTCGCCGGACTGGCAGGAAATGCGCGCGATCGAGATCCGTAACCGGACGATGCCGTGGCGGGTGAGCACGGCGGTGCGGACGGGAGCGTTCTGGTCCTTGTTCGGCGTTTATTTCTTTACGTCCGTTGCGGCCTACAGCGTATTGCCGCACTCGGTGGCCTATCTCATCGAGAGGGGCTTCGGCCCGCTGTTCTCGGCCAGCGCCTTCGGTCTGACGGGACTGCTTTCTGCTGCGGGCATCATCGGGATGGGCTGGCTGTCGGACCGGATCGGCCGGCGGACGGCGGCAACGCTGTCCTATATATCGACCATCACGGGTATCCTGTCGCTGATCCTGGTGACCCTCGTTCCGTCTGCGGTGCTGGTTTACGCCTTCCTCGTGTTCTTCGGGCTGATGCAGGGGGCGCGCGGGCCTATCATCGTCGCGCTGACCTCTCTCATGTTCCCCGGCGGCGGACTGGGCGCCATTTTTGGGACATTATCGGCCGCGCAGGGATTGGGAGCCGCCATGGGTTCATGGTCGTCCGGCGCCCTTTACGAGTTGACGGGTGACTATGTCGCGTCGTTTGGGTCCGGCGCCCTGGCGGCGGCGATCGCCATGTCGCTCTTCTGGATAACGCCCAGTCTGCGCCAGGAGCGCGTCTATTCGCGCCCGACGGCGGAGCCCGCGCCTTAACCCTAACTTCCGCTCGTTGCTCCGGTTTGTGCCGCGACCGGCACGGCAAGGCATGCCCCTTGCAGATCATCCCTCAGAGATTCTGCCGGTGGATCAAATGGCTCCGGCGCATGGAAAGCGAACCGATGACTCTGCCTTTGAGTCGCAAGGATATGTCGCGCATCTCGGTGCCGGGCCGCGTCGCGGTGTCCGTCCCGGGTGTCGAGGTCGTCGCTGTGCACTCGGGGATCGGCTGTGTCGATCCGCGGTCCGCACAGGGTCCGCAGGCGCTGGCGGATGCCGGTCTCAGCCACGGGCTTGTCGAACTGGGATTGGCGCCCGTCTGGTCGGATGTCTCAAAAGCCGTGCGGCCCGTTGCGACAGACGAGAGCCTGCGCCTGCTCGGTTTGCGCCATACGTTGCGCAAGGTCATGGAGGCCAGCGAAGCGGCGGTCCGCAAGGGACGCCGCCTGCTGGTGGTGGGCGGCGATCAGACGCAGGCGCTCGGTGCCTGGAGCGGGGTCGCCAAGGCAACCTGTCATGCGGGTCCCATCGGTCTCATCTGGATCGATGCTCACCCCGACGCGCGGACGGATGGTCCGCTTCCTGTCACGCACCTGAGCCGAATGGTCCTTGCCCACCTGCTCGGCCGGGGTCAGTCTGATCTTCAGGTCGGCGAAGGCGGCCCGGTGTTCGATCCGGCACACGTCTGCGTCCTTGGCGTGCGCGACGGCGAGGCCGGAGAATATGATGTCCTGAGCGAGCTCGGCGTGCGCGTCATCTCCAAATCCGAGACGGCGCGCCTTGGGCTTGGTGCGGCCCTGAGGGAAGCACAAACCATCGCGACGGCGGGCACGTGCGGCTTCGTCGTATCGCTCGATCTCGATGTCATCGACCCGACGGAGGCGCCCGGCGTGAACCTTCCGGTGCCATTCGGTCTGTCGGGACGCGAGCTGGAGAGCGCGTTGCACGGCATCGGGCGTAAGCGGGACTTCCTCGGGATCGAGATTTCCGAGTTCAATCCGCCGCGCGATGCACAGAATCAGACGTGCACTCTTGTGCGCCGGCTCGTGCGCGCCGCCTTCAGTCCCGATACGTCAGTGGCCGGTTGAGCCACCCACAGGCGCCTAATGTGACAGGAAGACCGGAAGCGTGGCCGCGCTCAGGATGTGGCTCGTCGCCCCGCCGAAGATCATCTGTCTCAGGCGGCTCTGTGTATAGGCGCCCTTGATCAGCAGATCGGCGCCGATCTGTTTTGCTTCGGCAAGGATGAGCTCTCCGGCTTTCTGGCTTGTCCCGGCGACGGTTTTTTCCGTCGCCTGGATCCCATGCGCCTCGAGATAGCCGAGCGCTTCCTTGACGCTGGGGCCCTGCACGATGCTGCCCTCGACGGCGATGAACGAAACGCGCCGGGCGCGTTTGAGGATCGGCATGGAAAGCGCCATCGCGCGGACTGTTTCCGAGCTGGCGTTCCAGTGGATCAGGACGGTATCGCCAAGAGTCGTCGGCGGCTCCGGCGGTGCCATGAGTATCGGGCGGCCCGTATCGAACAGCGCTGCTTCGAACGCCGTCATGCGGGACCCGCCGCGGCCGGGGCGCTCGAGCACCGTGATGTCGAACACGCGCGCCGTGCTGGCGAGCTGGCCGTCCTCAATGGCAGGTCCGCCGCGCCAGCGGAAGCGCGCGCCCTTGCCGTCAGATATGGGGTGGCGGGATGAGAAGCTGTCGAAAATCTGGCGGGCGTTGCGCGTGAACTCCGCCTCGTTCCAATCGGCTGGCGGCAGAGTTACCGCGACGAGAGGATCGGGGGCGACGATCTCGGCAAAGGCAGGTCGAAGGGCGACGCCTTCTACGGTGGCGTCGAACAAATTCGCAAGCAGCCGCGCAGTTTCAAGGGCTGCCGGCATGTGCTCGCCCTGGTCTGTCGGGATGAGGATGGTCTTCATGATAGCCAGCTCTGACGGATGTTTATAATTATCCGCAGCATGTTAGCACGCTCTGGCCGAGCATGCGACGGTTCCAGAACGAACTCCGGATGGACCGGAGTTTCTAGAATCGTGTGAGCCAGTTCAGGGTCGCAAAAGGACGCACCTCGCCCTCGCGGTCGAAGGATACGCCGCCGGACGCCGAGATCTCGCCGGAATACCACTCGTAGCGCAGGAAACCGCCGGCGCGCGCGGTGTCATATTCGGCGGTCCCGATCGCACCGGCCTCGAGCCCTGCCGAAATCGTCGGGACCACGCGCCAGCCTACGCGCGAGCGGGCCGAATAGGTGTCGTGCAGCGTGCTCCAGGAGAGGTCGAGCGAACTCCAGACTGAATCGCTGACGTTGTACCAGGCCTCCAACACGAACCGGGCACCGATTCCGCGACCGGTGATCGACGTCTCGGGATCGAATGGCGTGATCGTATGGTCGGCAAAGCTGGCGCCGGCGAAGCCCTTGAGCGTGAGCGCGCCGAGGCGCGCCTGGTAACCGACCAGCAGATCGGCAAGGGCCGCTGTCCCATCGAAGGTGGCAATCGTTGCGGCATGCCCATTCCAGCGCTTGCCGCTGTAGCGATAGGCGCCGTAGCCGATGCTGGCGCGCATTTGAAACCCGCTTTGATAGAAGCTGCCGAACGGAGCAACGGCGGTTCCGGTGTAGAGCGACCAAATATGGGGAAAAACTTCGCCGCCAGCCGACAGCTCGATCCAGGGCTCGCGACGCACAACGGGTTGCTCGGCGGTGGCCGGGATCACGCCGCACGCTGCACTCACCAGAACTGACACGGCACCGGCCAGGAAATACTGGCCGCACTCGCAACGCCGCCGCACGACGCCTCACACGCGCAACAACAATTAAATAACAAATGACAACGTATGCCGCGATTGAGCGTCAGCCCGATGTGCATGTCAATGCGATGCGCTCGAGAAATCGCGACCTCTCCCCCGTCAAGCTCATCCGAAAGATTTTTCTGTGGATGAGCATTTGTTTCGCGCGGCGCAACGAACCCGACCCAACCTTTTCTTGTCGCTCACAGATGCTGCCTATATGCTGAGCAGGCGCGTCCGGATGCGGCAACAGACGGACCCGCCACCATCTCAAGTATTGGAGTGAGGGCATGAGTTCCAAGGACCGGCAGGACTCGGACACGAGTCCGCTCACAGGACTTTCGCAAACCTATTTTCGCGGTTTTGAAGCGGCCATGCACGCCTATGAGCCCCTGTGGAGGGACTGGGCGCGATGGAATGTCGAGCTCGTCGGGCTCGCGAGCCGCCGTGGTCAGGCCTGGCTGGAACGGCCGACACGTCTCTTGCGGTGCCAATCACCACAAGAAGCTGTCGCCGAGCAGATGCATTTCGTGCAGACGGCGAGCCGCCACTATACCGAGACGGCACACCGGCTGATGGCGATCTGGAGCCACTCCGATTTCGTGCGCGGGTTCAACGGCGCATTGAACTCTGCATCGCAGCCCGCGGACCGGGATTATATCAGCTTCCGCGAGCCGGACGACGCGCCGGATGCCACTTCGGCAGCGCGTGGGAAAGAGCGGCGGGCCGCTTAGGGCGACCCGTTGCACTCTCGCGAAACTCTCCTGGAGACCTTCCTTCAGGAGCGATGGCTTGTGGCCGGGCGTATGGCAAGAACGCGTTGACGCGGCCGTCCCATGTCAGCGCCGGCCATGCCCATCGGCGAAGATGCTGCTCCGAATACGACGCGCAGCAATCGATCATGCTGCAGCGACGAGCCCAGAAAATCGAGATAGGGCTGCCACAGATTTCGGCGCACGTCGGTGCGACGCGTGGCGACTTTCGTTGTCTTCCGGCGCGGCTGAAAAGGGCGCAGCGTCTGGCCGCCGAGCCAGGTATAGGCCGCGCGCCACACGTCGGCCGACGCGCGCCTGTTGCGTGGGCCTTTGAGCTGCACGATGGCCGGCATCGAGGTCTCACGATCGTGAGGACCGATTTCGACACAGGCGACTGTCCGCCCCGCGCGCCGGATCGAGAACACGGCCGTGCGCCCGCCGCTCATCTCCGCCCCGTACTGATCGAGGCAATTGTCGAGGGTGCGGCTCTCGGCGACGAAATCCGCCACGGTGCGCAGGCCGACGAAGTTGTAGCCTCCGATGGTCCCGTCCTCGAGCCAGTCCCGGTCGCTCGACAAGTCGAGGCTTTCGGCCAGCAGCAGGCGCTGGCGCCAGGCTGTCATCTCGTCGATTGCCCGCGCGAGGCTGATATCGCTTGTCCAGCCACGACGCAGACAGCGAAACGCAGGTAGCTCAGGGCGGTGAGATACCCATGCCCACGCCGCGAGCAGGACCAGCCGGTCCTCCGTCAGAATGTGTTCGAGGGCATGGCCCGTGCGCGCGATCCAGATTGCGAAATCGGAATTGCAGCCGCGGTAGGCGTGCGCGACACGGTGCAACCACAGCGCAACGCGGCCAGGGGTGTCCGGGATGAAGCTCGTGACACGCATGGCGAAATCGGGGTCCGTGGGGAGCACCGGCAGCGGCTCGGTGAGCGCACTTGCCGGCAGCTTGCGGAGCCAATAGGGCAGGCCGATCGTACTGGCGACGGCTCTGAGCGGAGCGCCGGCCAGAACGAGATGGAATGCGCGTTGGCGGGACTCGTCCGATCCGTACCCCGTGGCAAACGCAAACAGCAGCGCCGGAAAGGTCTCCGCAAGATCTTCGAGGGCCGGCGATATCCTCGCCAAATCGTGGATGAGGCTGCGGTAGCTCGGGTCGAATGATGAAATCTTCCGGCGCCGTTGGAGGGAGCGCCCCGGCTGCGCGGTCGCGCATGCCTTCCTTGCTACAGTCATCTTGCTACGCCGCTTCGATACCACACCCCCGCAGTCCGAAGGCTAGCGGAACAAAGTGGCGAAACGCGGGAGCAACGGCGTGCGGAAGGCGTTGGCGCAGGTCGGCGGCGTTACTTGAGGCTGGCGAGAGCTTTGTCGAATCCGGCTAGGGAGATCGGAATCCCTATACCGGCTTCCTCGGTCTGGAAAATGATGAACAGAGCTGTTTTGCCTGTCTTCATAAGATCCAGGAGTTTGTCGTCCACTTCGATCTGGGCGATGCACGCCAGCGGCGGGCAGCGCACGAACGGTACGCCGCCAAGGTCCTTGTCATCGATCTTCATGTGCACGCCCTTGGTGAGAAGGACGCCGGTCGGGGCGAAGATGCGCAGGATGCGTTTGCCGTTCGGGTAGATCTGATATTGGACGCTGAGGCCGACGTTGCTCCGGTCCTCGTCCGTAACGCTTTGCGTCAGGCCACAGACCTCGTTCTTGGCCCCCGGCGGCGGGGGGCGACAGACATGCTGCCAGTCACCGAACTGCGCCTTTACGGTGCCGCCTTCCTGGGCCGCGGCGGGAGTTGGCCCATCAATCGTGCCAAGGCCAGCGAGAAGCGCGAGGGCCCACAGCAGGACCAGCAGCGGAAGTGGCCGGCGGGCGAGGATGGGCGACGGGTGCGTCATGCGCGGGTGGGTGTCTCCTGGTTCTGTCTGGGCGACGGGGACATTGGTGGAGGGCACGCTAGTGCAGGGGAGTGGCGACGGCAAACAACCCCCTTTCGGCCGATCACGAACTGCGCGCGGAATCGGGCTAAACTGGGGACATGACCGTTTAGCCGCGATGCCTTTGCCGAACGGCCCCGGCGTGCCCGCGTAGCGTGCAAATGCCGCAGTCGGCGGCCCTTGAGTCCACTTAAGGCATTGTGTTTTGTGGCAACTGAATGCTTTATCGGGCAGGTGGGACCGTAAGGCGGTTTGGGGGCGTTGGCCGGCAGGGCGGAATCGGTATGTGTGCCGGCCAGAACGGATCGCCGAGCAGGCGACGGCCCGAATCTGACAATCGGCCTCGGGCCTCGGCTTCGACTTGCTGACAGTCGAAACGTGGCGTGAAAGGCGGGGTGTCCGGCGCTTTGCCGGACGAGGACTGGGAGCGAACGCATGAGCAAGACGTCGTGGCGCGCCATGGTTTTCTGTGCGGCCGCTGCCGTGCTGTCGATGGTCGCAGCAGGAGCGGCGATGGCCGGCATGGGGCAGCCGTCACCCATGCAGCTCGGCTTGCAGGATCCGGCGACGATCATTGCGCATGAGATCCACACGCTGCACGACTACATCAATATCATCATCATAGCGGTCGCCGCGTTCGTCCTTATCCTCCTGATCTATGTCGTTTTGCGCTTCAACGAGAGGGCCAATCCCAGCCCTTCGAAGACCACCCACAACACCCTGCTCGAGGTGGCCTGGACCGTGGTGCCGGTCCTGATCCTGGTGGCTATCGCCATTCCGTCGTTCAAGCTCCTGTATCACGAGTACGCCTATCCAAAACCGGACCTCGTCATCA